>DASYFS010000387.1:0-14827 GCA_036498305.1 Candidatus Elarobacter sp.
CGGGACGCTGCCGGCGAACTGCGCGTTGTAGCGGTACTTCGGCGCCGCATCGTAGCCCCACGACCACGCCGCCGGCGCGGCGCTCGGCGGCGCGGTCGCGTAGCCGGGCGGCGGGCTCGCGTCGCCGGGGAAGATCTCGACCTTCCCGCGGAACGTCTCCCATACCAGCCACCGCGTCTCGCAACGCGGGTCGCCGAACGCGCAGCTCGTGTCGGGCGTGTCGCGCGTGTTCGCGGCGCCGGTCTGCGCGACCGACGGCCAGTTCAGCGCGATGAACTCTTGCCATGCGAAGGCCGCCGCCGCGCCGAGCTTCGCGCTGGCCGCGCCGCCGGGGATGTCGGCGGGGACGCCGGGGCCGATCGTGATCGCGGGGATCGGTGCCTGGGCCGGCGAGCGCGTCGCGGGCGCGGCGATCACGAGCGCGGCGGCGCACGCGGCGAGAACGGATGCGAGTCCGGTGAACGAGATGCGCACGGTCCCTCCCAAGAGGCGGGAGATTCACGCGCCGCGCGTCTTCGTGCGCTGCACGAAAGACGTCGCTTTGCCAGCCCACCCGCCTGGCCGGGCGCTACCTTCGTCGTCCGGCGCGGCGGGCCTCCGCCGGAGTTATGCGCCCTTCCCGGTCAGTGTTTGAAAGAGGTAGATTCCGGTGGCCGCCGTCACGATCGCCGTGACGCACCAACCGGCGACCGCAAGCCACGGTGCGATGCGCATTTGGTGCATCATCGCATGATGGCGTGCGACGAGCAGCATCAGCGCCAGCGTGAACGGCGTCGCGATCCCGCCCGCGATGCCGCTGTAGAACAACAGCGTGATCGGACGAACGCCGGCGAAACCGATCAACACGGCGAGCGCAACGCATCCCGCGAGCGTCAGATAGAACCGCGGCGCTCCGGCGAACTTTTCGTCGAGACTGTGACGCCAGCCGAACATCTCCGCGGCGACGTACGCCGACGTGCCGGCGATGACGGGGATCGCGACTAGCGCCGAGCCCAGCAGCCCGATCCCGAACACGATCGAGGCGGCGTGGCCGGCGAGCGGCGCGAGCGCCTGCGCGGCCTCCTCGGCGGTCTGCACCGTGCGGTGATGGACGCCGAGCGTCGCACCGGTCGCGATCAGGATGAACCAGAACGTGAGCCCCGCGACGACGATGCCGAGCGCCGCATCGACTTGCACGAGGCCGAGGCGGCGCAGGCGCGGCTTCTCCTCGGAGACCTCGATCGTCTCCCAGACGTACGCGTACGCCGTCAGCGTCGTCCCCAACAGGGCGAGCGCACCGGCAACCGTCTCGCGGCGAAAGTCGAAGTGCGGGATCAGCGAGCCCCGCAGCACCGCGTTCCAGTCGGGGTGCGCGAGGATCGCCGCGCCGACGTAGGTGAGAAACAGCAGCGCCGTATAGCGCAGCACACGTTCGATCGTGCGGTAATTTCCGAACGTCAGCATCGCGACGGTGAAGACGCCGAGCGGGATCAGCCACCACTTGTAGTCGACGCCGGTCAGCATGTGGAGCGCCGCGCCGCCGCCTTCGAGGTCGGCCGCGAGCGTCATGACGTTCACGATGAGCAGCGCGGCGAGGGCGAAGAACGCGATAGTCCGGCCGTACACCGCCCGCACGCAATCCTCGAGCCCGCGTTTGGTCACCGTACCGACCTGCGCCGCGATCGCCTGCACGACGACGAGCATCGGTATGACGAGCAGCACGAGCCAGCCCAGCGTGTAGACCGTCGACGACCCGACGACCGCCAGCGTCGCAACCGTGGTCGGATCGTTGTCCGATGCCCCCGCGACGATCCCGGCGCCGAACTTCACGCCGGGGCTCGGCGCTTTCTTTCGTCGTCCCATTGCGGCCCACATACCCAAGGGGCTCGGCGCCTGCGCATGCGTGGCGTGCGATCGCGCAGAACGCGTCCGCGATGCAGTCCCCACCACGATCGCGGCCGCTGCCGTATGCCTGGATCGCCGCCGTCGCGGCGGTCCTGATCGTCGCGTCGATCGGCCTCGCGCAACGTCCGCACTCGGCGGCCCTTCATACGGTCGCGACCGGCGGAGCTTCGGCGAGCGATCGCGCGGAGAGCGCTTCGCTCGCGACGCAGCTGCAGGGCGGCGGCGTCGACATGCGCCGCTTCGTCGAGCGCATCGACGTGCACGGCGAAACCGCGGCGGTGACGATCGACGGCGACGCGTACGGCGGACTCTCGCCGGACGAGCGGACCGCGGCGTTCGACGCGCTCGCCGCGTCGTGGTCGCAGGCGTACCGCGCGCACCAGGGCGGCAGGCTCGATCGGCCGATCGCGCTCGACTTCGTCGACGGGTCGGGCGAGGTCGTGCATCATCGCCAAATCGACCCCGAATGAACGACAAGGAGACTTTCGCCGTCGTCGCGCGAATCGGCGTCTCACGATGACCGAATCCCACGACGCTCCGGCGGAGGCTCAACCGAGCGCGACCTCGCCCGTTCCGCTCCCGGAGGCAGCCGCCCCGGCAGCGTCCGTTCCGAGCGAGCCGGTCACCACCCCCGAACCGCAGCCGGAGCCCGTCGCGGAACAGCCCGCAGCCGAAGAGCCCGTGGCGCGAGAGCCCGCGGCCGAAGCACCCGTGGCGGAAGAACCCGCCGCGGTAGAACAGCCCGTTGCGGAACAGCCCGCCGCGGAAGAGCCCGTCGCCGACCAGCCCGCGACCGAAGAGCCTGCCGCGACCGAACAGCCTGCAGCAGCACGGGTTGCCGCGGAAGACGCGGTTTCAGCCGACGGCGCCGTCGCGGACGAGGCGCCCGCCGCCGGCGTCGAAGGCGCCGCCGAACCGGCGGGACCCTCGAAGGCCGACCTGCGCCGCGAACGCGCACAACAGGCATGGGAACGCGTCGTCAGCGCGCACACGAGCGCCGAGACGGTAATGGGCACCGTGACCGTCGCCGTCAAAGGCGGCCTGCTCGTCGACATGTCCGGGATTCGTGGATTTCTGCCCGCCTCGCAAGTCCGCGTCACGATCGGAACGCCGATCGAGTCGCTGGTGAAGACCCGCATCCCGCTGAAGATCCTCGACGTCGATCAGAACCGCCGCCGCGCCGTCGTCTCGCACCGCCGCGCGGTCGAAGACGAACGCCGTCAGAAGCGCACCGAACTGCTCCGTTCGCTCGAAGTTGGGCAGACGCGGGAAGGGACCGTCGTGCGTCTCGCCGACTTCGGCGCGTTCGTCGATCTGGGCGGCATCGACGGGCTGATCCCAATGCGCGAGCTCGCGTTCGAACGCATCGAAAAGGTCGACGACGTGCTCAAGGTCGGCGACAAGCTCCCGGTGCAGGTGCTCCGCATCGAGGAGAACGGCAAGAAGATCTCGCTCTCGCGCCGCAACGCGCTCCCCGATCCGTGGCGTGACCACGCCGACACCGTGCGCCGCGGTGCCGTCATCAACGGGAAGGTCGTCGGCAAGGAGCCGCGGCTGCAGGTCGAGATCGCGCCGGGGATCGTCGGAACCGTGCGCGAGAGCGATGCGGATCCGGCGCAGTACGAGATCGGTGAGGAGATCGAGGTCGCGGTGCGTTCCGCCGACCGCGCGACGCGCCGCATCGTCCTCACGACGATGCACGGTGCGGCGGCGCAAGCGCAGGCCCACGCGACGACGACCTCGAGCGGCTTCGCCCCGCTCGGCGTCGAGCTGACGCAGCGCGGGAACAACAACAAACGGCGCTGACGCGCCGCTAGCGCACCGTCAGGATCACCCGCACCGCGGCGGGCTCGATCACGAACGCGTCGCGCGGCAGCAGGCCGCTCGGCGTCGCATAGGGCGTCCCCGCGCCGAGCACCGTGAACGGGCCGCTCACGGCGCTGGTGAGGTTCGTTCCGGCGACGGTGAGGTCGAGGTGATTCCACGTTCGTCCGAGCGCGGCGTCGACCGTCGCATAACGCCCTTGGTTGAGCGTGTTGTTCAAGCCGCGGCCGGAGAGCGCAAGTGCGGCGTGCGTCCCGCGATGCAGGTAGCGCAGGTTGAACGCGTACTGCTGGAGCGGGATCCCCGCGAACTGTTGGCCCGGTACGAGCATCGACCCGGACGTCGGGTTCGCCGCCGAGACGACGTCCGGGAGCGACGCCGGGTACGCCGCGTTCACGGCGTACTCCGCGGTGGCGGCCAAGTCGGCGTTGAACCGGTGCGTGACCCGCAACGCGCCGCCCTTATAGACGACGCTGCCGACGTTGATCGGAAAGGATTGCGCGACGACGGTCGAGATCGGACCGTTCGCTCCTTGCGGACAGCTGACGCCCAGCGGGTAGTAGTTCTCGATCGGATCGCGCAGGTTCGTGCGATAGAGCGTGACGTCGGCGGTCGTCGAGCCGAACCGGTGGCCGTAGCCCAGCTCGTACTCCGTCGCGTGCTCCGCCTTCTCGTTCGGGTTGCCGTTCGCCGCGACGCAGTTCGCGTCGGGGACGAGCGCGTCGAGCGGAAAGAGGTACTTCTCGGCGAGCAGCGGCGCGCGGAAGCCGGTGCCGACGGCAAATCGCAGCGTCCCGCCCGCAACGTCGTCGACCGCGACGCCGAGCCGGCCGTCGACGCTCGCGGGGAAGGTCGACCAGGCCGAATCGACGAGGCTCGCGGCGAGCCGGACGTGGGTCGAAAGCTGCGAGCTCGCCCGAATCCACGCCTGCGCGGCGGATTGCGTCAGCGGCCCACTGCCGAACTGATCCGGCGAGAGCAGCGATTCCGCGCGCGCCTGCGCGCCCACGGCGAACGACGACGTCGCGGTCGCATGCGTCCACTCGAGCGTCGTCGATCCGAGCTTGTCGATCAGCGACGGATCGTAGGGCGTCCCGCCGTCGCCGGTGAGCAGCGATCGCGTGACCGCGCGGGTCGCGCTGGAGAACGCGCCGGTCGCGACCAGCGTTCCGGAGCCGAGCGGAAGGGACAGGCTCGCGAGCGTCGCGCGCAGGCTGTGCGATGCGATCTCGGGGCCGCTGCCGACGAACAACGCGCCCGGAGCGGCGTTCGACGGGTCGACGGGCGCAGTTTGCGACGCACCTTCGTCGCGCACGTCGTCGGCGGTGAGGAACCGCACCCGCAACGACGAGCGCGGGCTCAGATCGTAGGTCAGGTTCGCGAGCGCGGTACGCGATGTGAACCACGAGCCGAGCCGCGTCGTGACCGTTTGCGGGTTGCCCGCGGCGTCGAGCGCGTTGAGCGTAACGGGATAATCGCGAACGTAGCCCGCGCGCTGCTCGTCGCCGAACGCGAACGCGTAGCCGAGGCGGCCGTTGCGTCCGGTCGCGTTGGTTTCGACGCTCGACGTCCCGAACGAACCGGCGCTGAGCCGTAGGGCGGTCATCGGCTTGGCGGTCGGGCGCAGCGAGATGAGGTTGATCTCGCCGCCGATCGTGTCGGAGCCGCGACCGTCTTCGGGGCCCAGCCCTTCGCTGACATCGAGCGCCGAGAGCGCGAGCGACGGAAACGTCGCGAGGTCGAAGTCGCCGGTGTTCGTGTCGTTGAGGGGCTGGCCGTCGAGCGCGATCCGCGTCTCCGAGGGGTCGGGACCGCGCAGCGAGACGACCGTCGTCGACGATGACGAGCCGCCGTCGGGCTTCGTGATCGACACGGACGGAATCGTGGCCAGCGCTTGCGCGACGCGGTCGAATCCCAGCGCGTCCAAGTCGCTGCGGCTGATCGTTCGCGTCGGCACCGTGCTGCGCGGGACGGCGAGGCGCCCGTCGACCGTGACGCTGCCGATCTGACGCAGCCGGCCGCCGCCGAGGGGTTCGAGGCTGAAGTCGACGGTGTTCGTTCCGGTCACGTCGACGTCGGCCGTCGTCGACGCGTATCCCCCCGCGACCGCGTCGACGCGCAGCCTGCCGCAGGGCACCGCGACGCGATACCGGCCCGTGTCGTCCGTTTGCGCGGCGGCCGTCTCGCGTGCCGTTGCGGTTATCCGGGCACGCAGCGGCGCTCCGTCGGTACTGCGTACGGATCCGCCCAGCGTGCAAACGGCGCTCGCGATCAGAAGTGCGGGAAGCGGCATCTCACGGCGCGGTTCGCGGCCGCGTCCGGTGAATCATACGGAAGGCGCGACGACGAGGCGCCCCCGCACTCGCCCGCCGCGCAGGTCGTCGAGCGCGGCGTCGACCTCGTCGAGGGGACGCGCCGTGATCGGCATCGCCGGCAGCGTCCCCGAACGCGCGAGCGCGACGAGCTCCTCCATCTGGGCGAGGCTACCGACGTACGAGCCGCATACCGTCACCGATTTCATCGGCAGCAGGGCGGGAGAAAACGTCGCGGCGCCGCCGATCAGACCGACGACGACCAAAGTCCCGCCCTTGCCGATCACCGAGAAGCCGAGCTCGAACGACTCGCCGCTGCCGACGAAGTCGAACGCCGCCGCGATCCCGCCGGTCGTCTTCATCAGCTCGCGCGCGGCACCGGGCGCACGCGGATCGATCGCCGCCGCGGCGCCGGCCGCGAGCGCGGCCGCACGCGCGCCTTCGCTCGGATCGGCGACGACGACCGCACGGCCGAGCACCGAGGGCGCGAGGCGCACCGCCGACAGCCCGACCCCGCCCGCGCCGATGACCAGCGCCGCGCCGTCGCCGAGCGGCGGCGCCTTCCGCAGCGCGCCGTATGCCGTCAGCCCCGAGCACGCCAGGGTGCACGCCTCCTCCGCGCCCAGCGGCGCGAAGTCGAAGAGATAGCGCGGGTCGTCCACCAGGACGCGGTCGGCGAATCCCCCGTCGCGGTTCACGCCGAGCGCCCGCGCCGCGGCGCAGAGCTGCTCGCGACCCGCCCGGCACTCGGCACACGTCCCGCAGCCGATCCACGGGAAGACGACCCGGCGGTCGCCGGGCCGCACCTCGCTCACCTCGGGGCCGACCGCCACCACCTCGCCGGCGATCTCGTGGCCGAGCGTGCGCGGCAGGCGCAGGCTGCGGCCGAGCTCGATCCGCTGCCCGCCGCCCAAGTCGAAGAAGCCCTCGGCCAGGTGGACGTCGCTGTGGCACACGCCGCACGCTAGCGTCCGCAGCAGCACCTGGCGGCCCTGCGGCTCGGGCGCCGAGCCGTCGACCGCTTGCAGGCCCTCACCGAAGGCGGTCAGCTGGTACGATCGCATCCCGGCGCTGTTGCGCCTCCGATTGTCGCGGGACCCGCCCGTGTGGTACCATTGCCCCTTGCGTCCGGCCGAGCCGGACCCGCTCGTCCGCTCACCCCGGCGGCCGGCGGTTCACCCGTGGGGAAGACGCTTCGCGTCGAAAGGTCACATGGCTAAGAAAGTCGTCGGGAAGATCGGTCTCGCTCTTCCCGCCGGGAAGGCGACACCCGCGCCGCCCGTCGGTCCTGCGTTGGGCCCCTACTCGCTCAACATCATGGACTTCTGCAAGCAGTACAACGACCGGACGAAGGCCCAAGAGGGCTTCATCATCCCGGTCGAGATCACGGTCTTCGAAGATCGTACGTTCACGTTCATCACGAAGACGCCGCCGGCGTCGTTCCTGATCAAGCGCGCGCTGGGCCTCGAGTCCGGCTCGAAGGAACCCAACCGCAACAAGGTCGGCAAGCTCACCGAAGCTCAGGTCCGCGAGATCGCGCAGACCAAGATGCCCGACCTCAATGCGAACGACATCGAGGCCGCGAAGAAGATCGTCGCCGGCACCGCGCGTTCGATGGGCGTCGAGGTGGCGAGCTGATGCGCACGCACGGGAAGCGATACAATAACCTCGCCGCGGCGTTCGACCACGACGCGCTCTTCGCGCCGTCGGAAGCCGCCGCGCTCGTGAAGAAGAACGCGACCGCGAAGTTCAACGAGACGGTCGAGATCCACATCAAGCTCGGCGTCGATCCGAAGAAGTCGGATCAGAACGTCCGCGGCACCGTCAACCTCCCGCACGGCACCGGCCGCAGCGTGCGCGTGATCGCGTTCGCGCGCGGTGATGCCGCGAAGGCGGCCGAAGCGGCAGGCGCCGACGTCGTCGGCGAAGCCGATCTCATCGAGCGCGTCAAGGGCGGCTTCGCCGACTTCGACGTCGCCGTTGCGACGCCGGACATGATGCCATCGATCGGTAAAGAGCTCGGCCGCATCCTGGCGCAGAAGATGCCGAACCCCAAGTCCGGCACCGTCACGCCGAACATCGCGCAAGCGGTGCGCGACATCAAGGGCGGCAAGGTCGAGTACCGTCTCGACAAGACCGGGATCGTCCACACGATCGTCGGCAAAGCGTCGTTCGGCGAAGATCAGCTCACCGAGAACGTCGCCACGCTGCTCGACGCGCTGGTGCGCGCGAAGCCGTCGGCGTCGAAGGGGACCTACCTCAAGTCGATCACGCTGACCTCGACGATGGGTCCGGGCGTGAAGATCGACCCGACCCGCATCAAGGCGTCGGCAGCTACCGCCTAACCGCACATCGCGGCTCGCGAAAGGAAGAGGCGGAGCTTTGCAGCTCCGCCTCTTTCGTTTATTCGTGCCAGCGGAACGCGGTGGCGATCCCGCGATATGTCCCGATCCCCGCGATCGTTCCGTCCCGCCCGATCGCGTAGGCGGACTCGAACCGCCACCCCGCGGGGTGCGGCAGATCGTCGAGCCGCACGGCGCGTCCGCGACGCCAACGGAACGCATAATGACGCCCCTTCGGCGTCTGCTCCATTCCGACGATCGTGCCGTCGTCGCTGATGTCCCACGCCACGCTTCGCGCGTCGTCGGCGAGCAGCGTGAACGCGTGTCCCGCCGGGTCCCATGCCATCGCATGCGGCGTCGCGAACCGATACTCTCCAGTCGGCCCGACGAAATTTCCGTACATCCACTCGGTGGCATGCCCCGGAAGCGCGGTAGCGCCGGCGGCGAAGCCGTTCCTCGCAACCGCGAAGGGCACGCCGTTTCCGAGCTGCTTCAGGCGGGTGCCGTTCCAGCGCAGCGCGTGCATCTGCTGCGTGATGAGGTTGATGTTCATCGGGGCAGGCCAGCCGTCGAGATAGCCGAGGTAGCCGACGACGACGTCGCCGCGCACGGCCGTCGCGATTCCGTGTCCTAAGATCGAACAGGTTTGTTTCCGCGCCACTGCGGCCGACGGCAATGAGCCGTCGTCGTGCGCACTCGGATCAGTCGCTGGGCTATCGGAGGACGGATCAAGGGTCAGCGCGAGCACGCCGTCGCCGTCTGCCCCAAACGCATGCATGTTGATCCATTCCGGATGCGGGCACTTCGCCCCAAGTCTCCAGCGAGTTGCGGTGTTTCCCGCCCAGAGTTCCGGTTCGAACGTGATCCCCATGTACGCGCCGCTGAAGAACTGCCCGAGCGTCACGACGGCATTCGTGGCGTCGATCCCGGCGATCGCGTCCACTACCGGTTCATACGTCCCGCTGCGCGGACGCCGTGCGACGTCGAGCGGCGCGAAGATCGCCGGATCCGCGCTCGTCCAGCGCAACGCACGAATGCGAGGATCACTCCCGTGGGCGATGGCGTAGACGGTACCGTCGCGCGTCATCGTCATCGGCCGGTGATCGGCCTCGGGCCCCACCGTGAACCCTGCGGGAAGCGTCAACGCATGAACGGTCGCGGCGAGCGACAGCAAGCGAACCCCGAATCGCATGCTCGTCTCTCCAGCACGCGTGCGCGCCGTACCTTGCGTACCGGTCGGTTTTGACCCGGCGGGGTACGAATGTGGCCATGAACCGCTCGCGACAAAATGCGCTCATCGGCGTCGGGGTCATCGTGATCGGTCTGCTGATCGGCGGCGGGCTCGGGCTGAGCACGCGGCAGCAGACGCCGCGGACGGTGACCGTGACGAAGCTCGTCGCCGCGCGCAGCGTGTCGAAGCCGCTGCCGCGCGCAGCGACGGCCTCCCCCGCGCCGCGTATCGTCGCTGCGGCACCCATCGCGACGCCGGCCCCCGCGACCACCGCGCCGGTCGCCGCCGCATCCACCGGCGGCTGGCAGATCGACGAGACGAACACCTCGGTCGGGACGATCGTCTGGAGCGGCGTCGTCCGCTCCGCCGGCGGCGCGCTTACGATCGACGTCCGCAAGGCGCAGGTGGCCGGCCACGCGGTGGGCCCGTGCGAGCAGGCGACGCACCTGCGCGCCTCACTCCCGGCAGGCGCGCAGAGCGCGCCGTTTCAGGAGACGAACTGCTCCGGTGTGACGTCTGCCGGCGAGATGCGTGTGAGCTCGCGTTCCGCCGACGGCCGCACGCTGCAGGGCAGCTTCTGGGAAGACGGCGCCAAGGTCGGCGACTTCAGCGCCGCGGGACGGTAAGCTCGCGGACAATCGCCTGCGGGCGCGAAGAGGCCGCCATGGTCTCGGAACGCTCGCTAACGGCCGACGTCGCGCGCACCGCGCTCGCGCTGCGGTATGCGGACCTCGACGGCCCGACCGTCGAGCACGCGAAGCAGGCGGTCCTCGATTGCGCGGGCAGCGCGGTGCGCGCGCGCTGCGAGAGCGCGACGAGCGCAGCCGTCGAGCAGGCGCTGACGGCGCTCGGCGCGCGCGGTACCGCGACGGCGATCGGCTACGGTCCGGCGTTCGCGCCGCAGTACGCCGCGCTGCTCAACGCCTGCAACGCGCACGTGCTCGATTTCGACGACACCCACGAGCGCTCGTCGCTTCACCCCGGTGCGCCGGTGATCGGCGCGGCGCTGGGCGCCGGTGAACGCGTCGGCGCGAGCGGCGCCGCGCTGATCGCTGCGATCGTGACGGGCTACGACGTGGCCGTGCGCGTCGGCCTGGCGCTCGATCCGCGCGCACACTACGCGCGCGGCTTCCATCCTACCGCGACCGCGGGGCTGTTCGGCGCGCTGGCCGCAGTCGCGCTGCTGCACGGTGATTCGCCGGAACGTTTGGAGAGCGCGTTCGGGATCGGGCTCAGCCTCGCGGCCGGCTCGCTGCAGTTCAGCGTCGACGGCGCGGCGACGAAGCCGGTGCAAGTCGGCTTTGCGGCACATCACGCGATCCTCGCGCGCGAGCTCGCGGCGGCGGGCGTCCGCGGGCCGGCCGAGGCGTTCGAGGGCCGCAGCGGTCTGCTGCACGCGTACTCCGACGGTGCCGATCCGTCCGCGCTGCTCGAACGCTGGGACGGCGTGCACGAGATCGACCGCACGGCGTTCAAGCCGTATCCCTGCTGCCGCTACATGCATGCGGCGATCGACGGGCTCGCCGCGATCGTGCGCGAGCGCGGGATCAGCGCTGCGGACGTCACCAGCGTGCGCATCGGTCTGCCCGAGGCCGGACTGCGGTTGTGCGCGCTCCCGGAGCCGCGCAAGCGGCATCCCGACACCGTCGTCGACGCGCAGTTCAGCATGTATTACACGGCCGCGGCGACGCTGGCGTGGGGCGGTGTCCGCTGGGACGATTTCGCGCGGCGCGGCGAGCCGGAGATTGCGGCGCTGATCGACCGCGTCGCGGTCGGCCGCGATCCCGAGGTGGACGCGCTCGTCCCCGCGATGGCTGCGTCGATTGAGGTTGAGGCGGGGACCGTGCGCGAGCGCCGCATCGTGCGATCTCCGCGAGGAGAACCCGATGCGCCGCTCGGATGGGACGAGCTGATCGAAAAGTTCGCGCTCTTGGCCGGGATCGGCTATGACGACGCGCGCCGGCGGCGGGTCGTCGACCTGGTCCGTCGACTTGAGCTGCTCGATGATGTTCGCCTGTTGACCGCGGAGTTGGGAGCGTAGCGTGACCACCGTATCCGATGACGTCGCCGTCGGCCTCGAGCCGACCGCCGATCAGCGCGCGCTGCGCAGCGCGGTTCGCGATCTGTGCTCCTCGTTCGGCGATGCGTATTGGCGTGAGCTCGACGCCGAGCGCGCGTATCCGGACCGCTTCATCGCGGCGCTGACCGAGGCGGGCTATCTCGCGGCGCTGATCCCGACGGAGTACGACGGCGCGGGGCTCGGGATATCCGAGGCCTGTATCATCCTCGAAGAGGTGAACCGCTCCGGCGGCAACGCGGCGGCGTGTCACGCGCAAATGTACATCATGGGGACGCTGCTGCGCCACGGCAACGAGGACCAGAAGCGCCGTTACCTGCCGAAGATCGCCAGCGGCGCGCTGCGCCTTCAAGCGTTCGGCGTGACGGAGCCGACCGCCGGCAGCGACACGACGAAGATCTCGACGCAGGCGGTGCGCCGGGGCGACCGCTACGTCGTCAACGGGCAGAAAGTGTGGACGTCGCGCGTGCAGCACAGCGATCTGATGCTGCTGTTGGCGCGGACCGCACCGGCGAGCGACGATCCGAAACAGAAGACCGCCGGGCTCTCGACGCTGCTCGTTGACCTGCGCGCCGCGGCGCCCGGTGCGATCGACGTGCGGCCGATTCGCACGATGATGAACCACGAGACGAACGAGGTGTTCTTCCACGATCTCGAGGTCCCGGTGGAGAACCTGATCGGTGAAGAAGGGAAAGGCTTCCGCTACATCCTCGACGGAATGAACGCCGAGCGCATCCTGATCGCGGCCGAGTGCGTCGGCGACGGTAACTTCTTCGTCGAGCGCGCGGTGAAGTACGGGAGCGAACGCGTCGTGTTCGGGCGGCCGATCGCGCAGAACCAAGGCGTCCAGTTCCCGATCGCGCGCGCGCACGCGGCGGTGCAGGCCGCCGATCTGATGCGGCGTCAAGCGTCGGCACTCTTCGATGCGGGCCGGCCGTGCGGTGCCGAGGCGAACACCGCGAAGCTGCTCGCGTCGGAAGCGGCGTGGCAGGCCGCGAACGCGTCGATCGACGCGCACGGCGGCTACGGGTTCGCCGAGGAGTACGACATCGAGCGCAAGTTCCGCGAGACGCGGCTCTACATCACCGCGCCGGTCGCGAACAACCTGATCCTGTCCTACATCGGCCAGCACGTGCTCGGGATGCCGCGCTCGTTCTGACCCTCAGGCGGCGCGGATCAGCCGCCGGCGCGTCCCGGCCGGCACCAGGCCGAAGCGCTCGGCGGTGCGGCCGACAGGGCTGCCCACCGCGGTCTTCGTGATCGCGGTGGAGACGCCGAGTCCCGCCGCGAGGTTCATCCGCCCGGCGATCAGCGCGCCGTGCACCCCTCGCCCCCGGTACGCCGGCAGCACCGCCCCTGAATAGAAGAAGGCGGCGTCGCCGCTGACCCCCAGCGCTCCGACCCCGACGTCCGTTCCGCCGATCGAAGCGACGACCAGCGTCCCGGCCGAGGCGTTCAGCACCGCCGAGCGGTGGAGGACGCCGACGTCGTGGATCGTCTCCGCGGCGCCCCGGACGAGCAGGTCCGCGAACAGCGTCCGGTCGGTCGTCCGCCTGACCGCGATCCCTTCGGGGACCGGCCGCGTCGCGACCGGCCCGGCGTACACCGCCAGCTCGAGCCCTTCGTCCTGATAGCCGCGGTCGCGCAGCAGCGTCTCGGCGGCGGTGAGTGTCTCGACCTCGAGCTCGAACCGCGCCGGCAGGCCGCGGGCGTCGTAGAACCCCTCGACGACCTCGAAGTCGTCGGCGCGCAGCGGGCGGGCCGCCCCGGCGCCGATCGCATACGTCACGGCGGTCCCGGCGGCACATAAGGCGTAGCCGCCCGCTACGGCGACCGCTCCGTCGCCTGCCGTCGTCGCGTCGACGTTGCGATTGCGAAGAAACGTCGCCCAGAACGCCGCCTCGGCGCGCTCAGCGTCGCTCACGCCCGGACCTGTCCTTGACTCGACGCCCCCCGGCGTGATACAACGTGCGTTGGCTCCAATGACCGCAGGTCGACCTCCGGGTCGGTAATGTTCGTTCGAAGGAACGGGCGCCTGCCGAGGACGCAACCTGGATGAAGTATTCCTGTGTGCGCCTCGCCGTGTCGGCGGAGGCGTTTTTGTTTCCTCTCGGAGCACCCGATGCCGACCGCAAAAAAAGAAGCGACGATCGAAGAGCTTCGCGAGCAGATCGCCAGCGCGAAGAACCTGTTCTTCACCAACTACCAAGGCCTGACCGTCGAAGAGATCTCGAAGCTCCGCAACGAGCTTCGCAAAGACGGCAGCACCTACGGCGTGGTGAAGAACACGCTCTTCAAACGGGCCGCCGGCGATGAGCTCGCCGCGCAGCTCGACGCGATCCTCGCGGGGCCGACGGGCGTCGTCTTCGCCGGCGAAGACCCTGTCGCGCCGGCCAAAGCCATCAAGACCTTCTCGGATTCGACGAAGCCCGTCGCCGTGAAGGCAGCGTACGTCGACGGCAAGCTGATCGACGCCGCGCAAGTCACCGCGCTCGCCGCGCTCCCCTCCAAGCAGGAGCTGCGAGCCAAGCTCGTCGGCCTGCTCGCCGCCCCGAGCACCCGCCTCGTGCAGGTTCTCTCGGCCAACCAGAGCGCACTCGTGCGCGTACTCGAAGCGATCCGCGAGAAAAAAGCTGCGGATCAATCCGCCGCTTAACAGGAGCACCCAGTCATCATGGCAATCGCAGATCTCATCGACCAGCTCGATAAACTCACGCTGCTCGAGGCCTCCGACCTCGTCAAGCAGCTCGAAGAGAAGTGGGGCGTCAGCGCCGCGGCGCCGGTCGCCGTCGCCGCTGCTCCCGCCGGCGGCGCCGCTGCCGCGCCGGCCGAGGCCAAGACCGAGTTCGACGTCATCCTCGAAGACGCCGGCGCCGAGAAGATCAAGGTCATCAAGGCCGTCCGCGAAGTCACCTCGCTCGGCCTCACCGAAGCGAAAGCGTTCGTCGAGAGCGCGCCCAAGCCGGTCAAGGAAGGCATCCCGAAAGACGAAGCCGACGCGATCGCCAAGAAGCTGCAGGAAGCCGGCGCGAAGGTCAGCGTCAAGTAACTGCCGCGCGCAGATCAAAACGCCCCGTGTCGTTCAGCGACGCGGGGCGTTTTTCTTACGGCCTCGCGGCGACGGCGCGGGTCGAACTCCGCGGCCGCCCTCAGCGAA
>DASYFS010000388.1:0-4521 GCA_036498305.1 Candidatus Elarobacter sp.
CCCGCGCGCCTCGCCGCCGGCGGATCGCTGTACGTCACTCGCCCGACGCTCGGACACTACATGCAAACGCGCGACGAGCTCATCGGCCGCACCCGCGAGCTGTTCTCGCTCGTCGAGCAGGGAAAACTCAAAGCGCGAGTCGGCCACGAATACCCGCTCGAGCAAGCCGGTCAGGCGCAGGCAGACCTTGAAGCGCGCAAGACGAGCGGGAAGGTGCTGCTTACGACGTGATCGCGGCCTCGCGTTCAGTCGAGCGTCGGTGAGCTCAGGTCGAGTGCCGCGCTGGGGATGACGCGCACGTCGTGCGTGCGCGCGAGCTCGGCGGCAAAGCGCGACGCGTCGCCGACCAGGACGACGAACTCGTCGGGGACGATCTCGCGCGCCGCGAAACGGCGGACGTCGGCGGCATCGACCGCCTCGATGCGGCGCGCGAACGTCTCGAGGTCGTCGAGCGGGACGTCGTAGACGCCGTGGTCGGAGAGGGCACCGGCGATCCCGTCGATCGTCTCGATCGCGCGGAAGAACGAGCCGGTGACCGTCGCCTTGCGCTTCACCAGATCCTCGTCGCTCGGCGGCGCGTCGACGAGCGACCGCAGCGTGTCGAGCGTTACTTCGGTCGCCTCGACCGCACGCGCGTGGTCGATCAGCGTCGAGGTCGAGAACAAGCCGGAGAGACGGCGCGCCGCGAGCGCGGCGCCCGCGCCGTACGAGAGCCCGCGCTTGACGCGGATCTCCTGGTTGAGCCGGCCGCTGTACCCGGAAAGCACCGCGGTCGCGACGACGCCGGCGTGATAGTCGGGTGAACGGCGCTCGATCGTGACACGACCGGTGACGAGCGCGGTCCGCCCGGCATCGGGCTTGTCGACGACGACGATCTGCGCTCGCGGCGAGGGCGGCGTTGCGGTCGGGCGCTCCGGCATCCCGGTCGCCTCCGCGCGCCATCCGCCGAGCTCGCGCTCGACGAGGGCGAACGCGTCGTCCGGCTCGATGTCGCCGCCGATCACCAGCACCGCGTCGTCGGGGCGGTAGAAGCGTTCGTGGAACCAGGCGACGCGGTCGCGTCCGAGCGCGGCGAGCGTCGTCGCCGTCCCCGCCAGCGGATGACCGTACGGCGCGGCGCCGTAGGCGACGCGATTCGCGACGAGCCGTGCGACGGCGCTCGGGTTCGCGTACGTGAGCGCGAGGTCGGAGATCGACTTGGCCCGGACACGTTCGACCTCGCGCGGCGCGAAGGCGGGACGGCGCACGACCTCGTCGAGCAGCGCGAAGGCATGCGGAAACGCCGGCGTGGTCGCCGTGACGCTGACCACCGAAGCGTCGTAGCCCGAACCGGCGTCGAGCCGCGCGCCGAGCGCGTCGACCGCGGCGGCCAAGTCGGTCGCGCCGCGCTGCGTCGTCCCTTGCGTCAGCAGCGCCGCGACGAGCGCCGAGAGGCCGGCCTCGTCTTCGCGCTCCGCTGCGCCGCCGCAGCGCACGATCAGCTGCGCGGCGATCAGCGGCAAGTTGCGCTGCGCGAACGCGACGACGCGCAAGCCGTTGTCGAGGATGCATTCGACGGGCGCCGGCAGCACCGCGTCGCGCGGCGGCCCAGCGACCGGAAGAACGACCGCGGCGTGCTCGGGCGTCACTGCGGAAGATACTCGATCGTCGTGCGGTTCTCAGCGCGCAGGTACGTCTTCGCCACGCGCACGACGTCGTCGCCGGTGACGGCGAGATACCGGTCGAGATCGCTGTTCATCAGCCCGGGATCACCGCGTTCGGTCGTCGCGTGGACGAGCGCGAGCGCGATCCCGGACGCCGTCTGGCGCGAGCGGACCAGCGCGCTGGCAATCTGCGTTTGGACGCGCGCCAGCTCCGCGTCGCTCGGCGGTTCGCTGCGGACGCGATCGAGATCCGCGGCGATCGCGGCGCGCGCGTCGCCGAGCGCGACGCCGCGCGCGCAGGTGACGCGAACGCCGAAGAGCCCCGGCTGCTCGCGCAGGTCGGCCGACGCCCACGCGCTCGTCGCGAGCTGCTTGTCGTAGATGAGCGACTGGTATAGGCGCGACGAACGGCCGGCGCCGAGCAGCGTCTCGAGCACGTCGAGCGGCGCCGCGTCCGGATGCGACGACGCGGGGATGTGATACGCCTCTTCGGCCGCCGGCAGCGGGACGTTGGGGCCGTGATGGGTGTAGAGCCGTTCTTCGGTCTGCGGCGGCTCGACGACGGTGACGCGCGGGATCGGCGTGCTCGGCGTCGCGATCGCGCCGAAATAGCGCTCGACCCAGCGCAGCGTCTCGTCGGGATCGAGATCGCCGGCGACAACGAGGATCGCGTTGTCGGGCCGGTAGTACGTCGCGTGAAATGCGACGACGTCGGCGAGCGCCGCGGCGTTGAGCTCCTCGGGGCTGCCGATCACGCCGCGGCGATACGGATGGACGCGAAACGCTTCGCGGTTCACCAGCTCGTCGAGCATCCCGTACGGCTCGGCAAGGATGCGCTGATCGTACTCGCCGATCACGACCTCGCGCTCGGTGACGAAGTTCGCCTCGTTGACGGTCAGCGACGCGAGCCGATCGGCTTCAGCCCACAGCAGCCGCTCGAGGTGGTTCGACGGAACGACCTCGTAGTAGTTGGTGATGTCTTCCGAGGTGAACGCGTTGTTGTAGCCGCCGACGTCTTCGGTTAGGCGATCGATCGTCTCGGGTGCGGTGCGCGACGTCCCCTTGAACATCAAGTGCTCGAAGAGGTGCGCGAACCCCGAGCGCCCCGGCGGATCATCTTTCCCGCCGACCCGATATGCGACATTGATCGCGACCGACGGAACCCGCCGGTCGGGGACCAGGATCGCGCGGAGCCCGTTCGCCAGGGTGCGGTCAACGAAGGAGACGGGCGCGACGTGGATCGCCGAGGCAGAGATCGTCGGAAGTACGGTCACAGGTTCTCCGGATGATCCCCATTCGGACCGGCCGTCCCTCCTGTCATGGCGACGTTGACAAATCGAACATATGTTCGATAGCATGGGCCTCCCATGGCCGCCGATCCCGCCTTCGCGGCGCTGCGCGAGCGACTCGACCGGACCCACCGCGAGGCGACCGCAGCGGCATTCGCGCTTGGCGACGAGGCGGTGGTGCGGACCGGGCTGGCGGACCTCGACCTGGCCGTCGGCGGCGGGTTCCCGCGCGGGACGATCGCGACGCTGGAGGGGCCGCCGAGTTCGGGGCGGAGCGCGCTCGCCGCGCGGCTCCTCGCCGCGGCGACCCGCCGGGGCCTGGGGGCGCTGATCGGGGTCGATCTCTTCCCGCCGGCGCTCGCCGCGGCGGGGGTACGGCTCGAACGGCTGCTGATCGTCCCGGCCGAGGAGCCGAAGGCGGCGGCGCGCGCCGCCGACATCGTCGTCCGCTCGGGTGCGTTCAGCGTGGTCGTCATCCCGACGCTCCCCAGCGGCCGCGGGACCGGCTCGGCGACCTGGACCCGCCTGGCGAGCCTCGCCCACCGCGCCAACGTCCTGCTCGTCGCGACCGGCGACGAGGCGTCGGCCGAGTTGCGTTACTTCGCCTCGCTGCGGCTCGAGACGGCGATCGAGCGGGTGCGCTGGAACGGCCCGGCCGGTCACTGCTGCGAGCTCGCCGGGTTCGACCTGCGCGCGGTCGTCCGCAAGCACAAACGCGCCGCCCCGGTGGGCGACGCGCTGGTGCGGTGCGAGCCGTTCGAAGATCGGCCGCTCCCGGCCGACCTGCGCGAGCGAGCTAGTGCTGACGCGCCCGATTATGCTTATCGAAGTAGATTCGGTCGGACAGCCGGTTCTGCTGGCGGTTGAGCTGCCGGTACTCGGCTGCCGTCAGCCGGCCGTCGTTGCGGCGCAGATCGCGCTGGCGCTGCGCCTGGATGCGATCGAGCCCGTTGTCGAGCCGGTGGTATTCGCCGCGCGTCAGCTGGCCGCTGCGCACGCCCTGGTTGATGCGGTGCTGCTGGTTGTCGACGCGCTGTTCGACTGGGCCGTCCGCCATCGCCGCGAGCGGCGCGACGAACGCGGTGAGGAGCGCGGTAGCAATGAGCGCTTTGGTGAACATCGAGACCTCCGAGTCGTAGGATGAATGCCGGTGAATGAATCCGTGCACTCATGCTACGCATCCGCGGCCGCAATTTCACCGCATCTCAGCGAACGCTCACGTGCTTCTCAGCGCCGTTTCATCTTTCGGCATCCTCATCCGCCGCAATCGGCTTTAAGGCGGGACGGCTCAGCGAGATGACCGGCTCTCAAAGCCGCCGAAAACCTCGACGATGCAGCGTGATCGGAGCGGTCCGTTCGGGATCGGGACCCGACTTCTCGCGTCGAATGTACCGGCCGACGACGTTATCACATATCTCGGTTGGAACATCTGCGCGGTCTCACCGAAACACGGGCTAGGCCCGACTCTCGTTGCCTTAGCCGATCTCGCCGAACCGCGAACGTATCGACGCTCAGATCCTACACTGCAAGAGGGACGTACGCGAGAGGAATAGGCATGTCAAACCGCCAGCTGACCGAAGAGGAACGCG
>DASYFS010000389.1:0-2627 GCA_036498305.1 Candidatus Elarobacter sp.
CCGCTGATCGCCTGCGACCCCCAAGGCCGCCCCGTCCCCGCGCTCGCCGTCACCGTCCCCACCCGCGACAACGGCGGCATCAGCCCCGACGGCCTGCGCATCACCTACACGCTTCGCCGCGGCGTCACATGGCACGACGGCCACCCATTCACCAGCGCCGACGTCGCAGCATCGTTCCGCGCCGTGATGGATCCCCGCAACCCGGTACAAACCCGACACGGCTACGACGTCGTCGCGCGCATCGAAACCCCTGACGCGTACCGCATCCGCTTCGTCCTGAAGCGCCCCTTCGCGCCGTTCGTCGGCACCGTCTTCGCCGAAAACGACGAGCCGTACTATCTCGCCCCTGCGCACCTGGTCCGCGGCCCGCTCGTGCGCTCGACGCTCGCGACCGCCCCGATCGGCACCGGCCCGTATCGCGTCGTCCGCTGGGCGCGCGGCGACCGTCTGGAGCTCGTCGCGAACGACCGTTACTGGGCCGGTGCGCCGGCGATCCGCCGCATCACGATTCGCTTCATCCCCGACGAGAACAGCGAGCTCGTCGCGCTGCGTTCCGGCGAGATCGACGGCGTGATCGGCCTCTCCCCGAACGCCGCCGCGAGCGCCGCATCGATCGGACGCGTGCGCATCGCTACCTCCCCATTGAACGCGTACTCCGGCATCATGATGAACACGGCGCGTGGCGCGACGCGCGACGTCCGCGTCCGCCGCGCGATCGCGGTCGGCGCCGACGCTGCCGCGTATCGCGCGAACGTCACCCACGGCTACTACGCGCCCGCGATCGCCGATCTGCCGCCGGCGCTGTGGGCCGCAGACCGCAGCCTCACCCCGCTTCACCGCGATCCCGCTGCGGCACGGCGGCTCCTCGCCGCCGCCGGCTACGGCCCGTCGCATCGGCTCGCGCTCGATCTCGCCATCATCGGGAGCTCGCAGACGCAGCGCGCCGAGTCGGTGCTCTTGCAGAGCGAGCTGCGCCCGCTCGGAATCGACCTGTCGATCCACCCGTATTTCGGTAATGTCTTCGACGCGCCGCCGAGCGAGGGTGGAATCCTGACCCGCGGCCGCTACGATCTCGCGCTCTACACGTGGTACGCGGGAATGGATCCCGACGACAGCGGCCAGTTCAGCTGCGATCAGCGCCCGCCCGCGGGCTACGATCATTCCTTTTATTGCAGCGCCGCGATGGACGCGGCACAGCGCGCGGCGCTCGCGCGCTACGACGAGCCCATGCGGCGCGCCGCCTACGCGAAGATCGAAGCGCTGCTGTTGCGCGACGTCCCGATCGCATTTCTCGCCTCGCCGGTCGCGATCTCGGCGCTCCCGCAGCGACTCGACGGTTTCGCGCCGTCGCTGGTCACCCAAACCGCGAACGCGCAGCGCTGGTCGCTCCGGTCCCCCTGACTGCTGTGCGATCCGAGGGGGCGGCGACCCGAAGCCGGCCGAACTTGCGGGGATGATCCGTCGCGCGTCGGCCGCCGTCCTCATCGCCTTGCTCGGGACGGCAGCGCTCGCCTTGGCGCAGTCGCCGCCCGCGCCGACCGCTGCCGCCTCCGCGACCGCCGCGCCGAAGGCGATCCCGAGCGCAACGCCCGCCCCCGCGCCGACGCTCGCGACGACGGCCCCCGAGCCGTCGTCCTCGCCCGAGCCGAGCTCCGCGCCGATCGTCTCGCCGCGGCCGCTGGGCGCGACGCTGCTGCAGGGGCTCGCCGCCGCCGCGGCACCTACGCAGTCGTACGCGACGTTCACCAAGGGCGCGACGGTGCAGTCCGGCGTGATCGATCTGATCCGCAAGGACGACGATCTGTACTTCGACCTCAAACCGGAGAACTTCGACAAGACCTACATCATCATGCCGTCGATCGAGCGCGGCGTCGGGAACGGCGCGTTCGCCGGCCGCGTGTACGATCCGATTCAGGTAACGTTCAAGAAGGTCGGCAAGCGCGTTCTGTGGATCACGCCGAACACGCGCTACGTCGCCGAGAAGGGCTCGACCGCGGCGAACTCGCTCGCGATCTCGGTCGCCGACTCGGTGATCCTCTCGACGCCGATCGCCGCCGACGACGGCGACAAGAAGCAGCACATCGTCGTCGCGCCGTCGCTGTTCCTCACCGACTTCGAAGGGATCGGTCAGGAGCTCGGCCGCGGAACGGGACCGTCGCTCCCCGGGCTGCTGCTGATCGTGGCGCGGCCGTCGTTCTCCGTCGACGCGACGAAGTCGTACTACGGCGCGACCAAAACGTTCCCGCGCAACGACGAGATCAGCGTGAACCTCGCCTTCAACGGGCCGGCGAACGCGATCCCGACCGTCCCCGACGGGCGCGGGATCCCGATCGTGATGCACTACAGCGTCGTGGCGCCGCCGCAGCGCGATCCGCGCTTCGTGCCACGCTTCGCCGACGACCGCATCGGCTATTTCATCACCGCGCGCAAGCGCTACGGCAACGACGCCGCGGCGACGCCGTTCGAACGCTTCATCGAGCGTTGGAACCTCGACGACGGCCCGATCACGTTCTATCTGAGCAACGAGATCCCGAAGGAGTACGTCGCGACGGTCCGGCGCGGGATCCTGGCGTGGAACGACGCCTTCGCGAAGATCGGACATCCGAACGCGATCGTCGTGAAAGATC
>DASYFS010000390.1:0-1590 GCA_036498305.1 Candidatus Elarobacter sp.
TGACCTTGCAGCTCGATCAGAACGTGCGCCGCAACAGCTCGAAGGTGGACTCCCTCCTGGCCTCGCTCAACAGCTCGGCGGTGTCGCTCAACGCGACCGCGACCTCGATCCAGCGGCTGGCGCAGAACCCGCAGATCAGCCAGAACCTGCTCGATACGACACGCGGCCTGGCGCAGACCTCGACGACGATCGCCGAGATCGCCGGCGATTTCCGCAAAGTCACCAGCAACCCGCAGACCCAGGCGCAGCTCACCGACACGATCGCGAACACCGATGCCGCGACGCAGAAGCTCAACTCCATCTTGGCCGGCTTCGGCGGCGTCTCGCACGTCTACGGCGTCGACCGCGGCGCGACGCCGGCCCCCGCCGGCTCGCCCGGACCCGGCGGCCGCGGCACGAAGCCGGGGCTTCCCGCGCCGGAGGTCGGCGCCGCGAGCGCCGGCGAGCAGCGCAGCGCGAAGGCGAACTTCAACAGCCTCGTCCACAACCTGCTCGCGCTGCAGGTGCGCATCGCCGAGTACGACGCGCAGAAGAAGAACGTCGCCAACACGACGACGCTGCTGACGCGCGATCAAGGACCGTCGACCGACTTCAATCTGGTGGCGGTTCCGCACGGTGCGATGAGCTTGCTGACCGGCGCCAACGACGTTGGCGGGCCGGCGCCGTCGTGGAACTTTGCGCTGATGCAGCGCCTCAAGCCGGGGCTGCTCGTCGGCGGCGGCGTCCTCTATTCGCGCCTCGGCGGACGCGTCGTGTACAACCCGAGCGGCGGTCCGACGGGACTCGGCTTCGAGGGTCGCGTGTACGACTTGCGCCATCCGACGGCCGACGGCTACGCGAACCTGCGGCTCGGTGACGGGCTGATGCTCTTCGGCGGCGAGCGCGACGTGCTGCGCCCGGATCGCCGCACGACCTTCGGCCTCCAGCTGCAGTTCTAGCTGAATGATCCCGATCGGGGACGACGAGCACCGCCGCGGCGGCCCGCCCTTCGTCACCTGGGCGATCGTCGCGCTCAACGTCTGGGTCTTTCTCCAAGAGCTCTCGGCGCCCAATCCCGACGCGTACATCAACGCGTTCGCCGCGATCCCGTACGACATCACGCACGACGTCGCGCTCGCGCCGCCGTCGCCCCCGTTTCCGCCGCTGACGATCGTAACCTCGATGTTCGTCCACGGCGGGCTCGCGCACATCGGCTTCAACATGCTGTTCCTGCTCGTGTTCGGGCCGGCGATCGAAGCGCTGACCGGTCACCTGCGGTATCTCGCGTTCTACCTGCTGTGCGGGATCGCGGGCGGGATCGCGCAGATCGCGATCGCGCCGGGGAGCCACGTCCCGGCGATCGGCGCCTCGGGGGCGATCGCGGGCGTCCTCGGCGCCTACCTCGTCAACTTCCCGCTGGCGCGGGTGCGCACGATCGTCCCGATCGGCTGCTTCCCGCTCTTTCTGCGGCTGCCCGCGCTGCTGGTGATCGGCCTGTGGGCCGCGACGCAGTTCCTCACCGGCTTCGGTACGCTGAGCGACCGCGCGGCGGAGTCGCAGGGCGGGACCGCGTACTTCGCCCACATCGGAGGTTTTTGCGCAGGCGTGCTG
>DASYFS010000391.1:0-6327 GCA_036498305.1 Candidatus Elarobacter sp.
GCCGCGATGATCGTGCTCGCGATCGTCGCGCTGATCGCCGACTACCTGCTGACCTGGCTCGAAGGCCGGCTCCTCAAGTGGCGGCCGCCGTCCGTCTCGGACGTCGGCACCTAGGAGCGCAGCTCCGGAACGCGGCGCGCAAAGCACACGTCGACGACGAGCCCGGTCCCCTCGGGCTGCGCGCGCAGCGCGATCGTCGCCCCGTGGGTCTCGACGATCTCCTTGACGATCGCGAGGCCGAGCCCGCTCCCCTCCGCATCGCGCTCCTGCCGCCGGTAGAACCGCTCGAAGACCATCGCCCGGTCTTCGGGCGGTATGCCGGGGCCGGTGTCGCCGACGAGCAGATGCCAGCCGTCGTCCGACTCGTCGACGTTGACCGCCAGCGATCCGCCGGCCGGCGTGTACCGGATCGCGTTGTCGACGAGATTGGAGACGAGATCGCGCAGCGAGGCGCGATCGCCAAGCACGCCGTCGGTCTGTGACGACGTAGAGTCGAACGAGACGTCCAGTCCGTGCTCGAGGGCGCGCGGCGCCTGTTCCTCGAGGATCTCGCGCGTCATCGCGACCAGGTCGATCGGCTCGAAGCGCGTCGCCTCACGCGCGCGCTCGGAGCGCGCCAGCGACAGCAGCTGGTTCACCATGCGGGCGAGCTGGTTCGTCGTCGACTGGATCGCGCGCGCCGCCTCCTGACGCTCGCCGTCGCCGGCGCGCAGCGCGTACGACGCCTGCGTCCGCAGCAGCGCGAGCGGCGTGCGGAGCTGGTGCGCCGCATTGGCGGTGAAGCGCCGCTGCGCGTCCATCTGCTTGCGCAGCCGCTCCATGTGCGCGTTGAGCGACGTCACCAGGGGCCGCAGCTCGGTTTGCAGCGCGCCGGCCGAGAACGCCCGGTAGTCGTCGGGCTCGCGCGCGCCGACCTCTTCGCTCAGCCGCAGCACCGGCGCCAGGCCGCGCCGCAGGCTGAACCAGACGACGAGCAGCGCGACGAGGACCAGCAGCATCTGCTGACCGCCGTTCTGGCGCCACAACGCGCCGCTCATCGCCGTCTCGCCGCGCGTCGTCTCCGCGACGACGATCGTGCTCTCGATCGTCTTCGCCGGCGTCGCGATCGGCTGCGTTACGCTGACCATCCGAATCGCTTCGCCATGGAACGCCGTGTTGACGTACTCGGGGTCGCTCGGCGTGCGGCGCGTCGGAACCGGGAGCTCCGGATATCCCGCCAACAGCCGTCCCTCGGACGTTTCGACGCGATAGAAGACGCGGTCGCCGTAGCCCAGATCGAAGATGCCGAGCGCCGAGGGCGGGACGACGGCTTCGATCCCGCCTTCGCCGAAGCTCACGTGCTCGGCGATCGAGCGCGCCGACGCGAGCAGCAGCGTGTCGGTGACGCGGCCCGCGATCGCGTGCGCCGTCTGATAGGCGACGGCGAGCTGGAGCAGCGCGACCGCGCTGAGCGGGAGCAACAGCCCGATGACGAGCTGGAAGCGGAGGCTCCTACGCCACAACGGTTTGCTTCAGGACGTAGCCGAGGCCGCGCAAGGTGACGATCTCGATCCCGCTTCCGGCCAGCTTCTTCCGCAGCCGGTGGACGTAGATCTCGATCGCGTTCGGATTCGCTTCGTCGTCCAAGCTGAAGACGGTGTTCGTCAGCGACGCCTTGCTGACCGTCGCTCCGGCGCGCAGCACGAGCCGTTCGAGGACGGCGTGCTCGCGGCGCGTCAGCGTGAGCTCCTCGGTGCCCACGGTGAAGCGCCGCGTGTTGCTGTCGAACGCCAGCGCGCCGCACTGGACGACCGGGCTCTGCAGCGCGTTCGCGCGGCGGAGCTGCGCCCGGATCCGCGCCTCGAGCTCGGCGATCTCGAACGGCTTCGCGAGGTAATCGTCCGCGCCGCTGTTCAGCCCCTCGACGCGCGCGTCGAGCGAGTCGTTCGCGGTCAGGATGATGACGGGCACGGTGCTGCCGCGCCCGCGCAGGCGCTTGAGGACCTCGAGCCCGGAGGTGTCGGGCAAGCCGAGGTCGAGCACGACGAGCGCGTAGTCTTCGGTCTGCAGCACGTGGTCGGCGTCGTCACCGCTGGTGACGAAGTCGACGCTGTACTTCTGACGGCGCAGCGTCCGGGCCAACCACTCCGCGAGCTGCGCGTTGTCCTCGACGAGCAGGAGCCGCACGCGCAAGCGTTCGGGAAGAGATCGGGGCTTTCCGCCCAACAGCCGCGCCATGCGGCTTCTCGTGCTGCCCGCAGACGGCATCGGACCGGAGATCATGCGGGCGACGATCGAGGTGTTGAACGCGGCCGATCGCAGATACGGCTTGGACCTCGTCTGCGACACCGACGAGATAGGGTTCGCAAGCCTCGAGCGGCACGGCACGACGCTGCGGGACGAGACGCTCGAACGCGCGCGCGGCTACGACGGCGTCGTCCTCGGACCGATCTCCCACCTCGACTACCCGCCGCGCGAGCGCGGCGGCCGCAACGTCTCGGCGGCGTTTCGCGTCGAGCTCGACCTCTACGCCAACATCCGTCCGGCGCGCTCGCGCCCGTACCTGGCGCGCGGCGCGCAGGGGATGGACGTGGTGATCGTTCGCGAGGCCACCGAGGGCTTCTATCCCGACCGCAACATGGTCGACGGCACCGGCGAGTTCATGCCGACGCCCGACGTCGCGCTCTCGGTCCGCAAGATCACGGCGCGCGCGAGCGAGCGCATCGCCCGCGTCGCGTTCGCGCTGGCGGAGACGCGGCGCCGGCACGTTACCGCGATTCACAAAGCGAACGCCTTCATCCTGACGGACGGCCTGTTCCTGGAGAGCGTGCGGCGCGTGCACGCCGACTTTCCCGACGTTGCGCTCGACGAGGTCATCGTCGACGCGATGGCGGCGCATCTCGTTCGCGATCCGTCGCCTTACGACGTGATCCTCGCGACGAACCTCTACGGCGATATCCTCTCCGATCTCGCCGGCGAGTTATCGGGGAGTCTCGGGCTCGCCGGATCGATCAACGCCAACCCGGAGCTCGGCATCGTCTGCGCGCAAGCGCAGCACGGCTCGGCGCCGGACATCGCGGGCCGCGACGTCGCGAATCCGACGTCGCTGATCCTCTCCGTCGCGATGATGCTGCGCGGGCTCGCGGAACGCCGCGGCGATGCCGCGCTTGAGGAAGCGGGCGTCGCGATCGAACGCGCCGTCGACGCGACGCTCGCCGACCCGGGGACGCGCACCAGGGATCTCGGCGGAATGCTGGGCACGAGCGCGTTCGCCGCTGCAGTCGCTTCCGCCGTCGAAGGTTCCGCCTAGATTGGGCTGCCGAGTTCGAGGTCAAGCAGGTAGTGCGCCTGCTGGCCGGCGTGCATGTCGCGTTCGACGGCCCCGCCCTGAGGATGCGGCCGCGGATACGAGATCTTCACCACGTTGAGCGCGTCGAGCGGGAAGCGCTTCACTTGCGCGGCGTCGGTGCCGAACATGCGGGCGAAGGTCGCGGCGCCGAGCGCCGGGTCGTCGCGATACGTTCGATACGTCCGGTCGTCGGCGAAGAACACGTCGACCGTAACCCAGAACGGGCCGGCGTTCTTCGACCGCACGTGGGTCGCGACGTCGCGCAGCTTAGGCACCGGCGGCGACCTCGCGCCGCGACGGCTCGGCCCATGCGACGCGCACGAGCTCGGCCGGATCGTCGACCTCGACGACGTGATTGAGCACGAAGCGATACGCCCGGCCGCGTTCGATCTCCGCCGGTGAAAACGGGAACGCGTAACTCGGCAGCTCGATCCCTGCTTTGACCGGATAGTGGAAGAACGCCGCGTTACACGCCTTGGCGACTGCCGTCGCGAGCGCTTGCGTGGCGGCGGTCGCGACGAACAGCACGCCGACCTCCGGCGGGAGCGGCGTCCCGGGCGACGGCGTGCGTCCCGAGACGCCGTTCCATCCGTAGAGTCGCAGCGAGATATCGAACTCGGCGTCGTCGCCGACCCCGTAGCGCGCGCGGTCGTAGAGCACGGCGGTCCACCGCTCGGCGAACGCGTCGAGGTCGCCGAGCACCGCCGGGTCGGCGATGCCGACGATCATGATCGTCTGGAACGGACCGTTCGCCGCGCCTTCCAGCTTCATCGTGTACGGCGCGGGATCGAAGCGTGAGCCGGCGACACGCACCGTGCGCCGGTCGATCGCAGCGTAGCGCGCGCCGGTGACGTCGAGCACGCCGCCCGGCTCGATCAGCCTGAACGGATCGCTGTTCTCGTAGAGCATGTGCATCGCGACGCTGTGGGGATCGCAGGCGTTGCTCTCGCTCAGCGGCTCGACGGTGAAGTCGTCGACCCGCACGCGGATCAGCACGCCGCCGTCGAGCGGGTTGACGGTGCACTGGCCGCCGCATTCGGCGATCTTCCCGGCGTGCCACGCCGGCCCGGTGCCGGCGCCGCGCAGCAGCGGGACCGCGGCGATCACCGCGGTGTCGGTCGTCCTCCCGCCGAGCACGATCTGGGCGCCCGCGCGCACCGCCGCCGCGTAAGGCTCGGGGCCCATCAGCGCGACGATGTGCTCGCACGCGTCGACGTCGGCGTCGGTGAGGGGCGCCGCCGGCGCGAGGGGACGGACGCGGCCGGCGGCGTTCTTGTGCTTGATCGCCGCGCGCGACTGCTCCGAATAAAGCAGCGCGACGCGTGGCGACCAGCCGAGCTCGGCGGCGATCTCGAGAACGATGTCGCGCGTCCAATCGACGCCGGCGTCGGTCCCCGAGGTTCCGCACGATCCGATGAGAAGCGGAATCTGCGCCTTGACCTGCGCTTCCATCAGCAGCGCCAGGTCGCGTTTCACCGCCTCGCGCGTGTACTTCGAGACGGCGCGCGCCAGGTACGACGGTCCGCTGTCGGTCGAGCCGGCGTCAACCGCGAACGCATGCGCGCCCGCTGCCAGTGCCGCTTTCATGTCGGCGGCGCGAATCCCCGAGCCGAGCGCGCCGGTCGGAACGGCGACGGTCGTTTCGCCCGAATGCGTCATCGCGACGCGCCGACGACGACCGCGCCGAACGTTCCGTCGACGGGATCGGGGAAGCGCATCGCGCCGAGGGGGAGCGGCGCGAATCGCGCACCGGCGAGGTAGACACGATGGCGGACGGGATCCAGCGCCAGCGTTCGCGCTCCCGCACCGGCCGCCAGATTCTCCACCAGCTGATAGCGGTCGCCGTCCTCCGCACGGACGATCGAGAGCGTTCCGTCGAGCGTCGAGACGAAGATCGACCGCGTCGCGGGATCGAACGCCGCGGCGTCGTTGTGCCGGGCGATCGGAACGTCCGCGACCTTCGCCCCGGTGCGCGCGTCGAGCACGACTAGCGTGCGATTTCGGCAGGCGACGAAGAGACGCTGCCGCGCGGCGTCGAGCGCCACGGCGTTCGCGATGCGGCAGTCCGGGACATCGAGGGTGCGCACGACCCGGAGCTGCCGCGGATCGAGCACGACGACGACGCCCGGCTTCGGCAGGCCGACGTACAGGTGACCGGTACCGTCGGGGATCGCACCGCCGGGCGCGGAGGGCAGGTCGATCGTGCCGACAACGCGGTCGGCGGTTGGGTCGATCACCGCGGCGCTGTGCGTCTCACCCGTGAACGCCACCACGCGATTCGAAACCGGATCGTAGACGATCCCGTCCGGATCGTCCTTGACGAAGATCTCGTGCAGCACGCGACGCGTCTTCAGATCGAAGACGACCACCGCGTGCATCTCGGGACCGGACGGGAACAAGTCGCTCGTTCCGACGGTGACGTAGCCGCGGCCGGCCCCCGGCACGATCGCGACGCCGTGCGAGAACCCGCGAACCTCGACCGGGCCGAGTACACGCCGCGCCGCGACGTCGACGACCTCGACGGCGTGGTTGTGGCTCAAGTAGAGACGTCCGCCGGAAGGATCGTAGGTGACGTAGTCCCAGTGACCGCTCCCGCCGACCGGCAGCGTGTCGACGATCGCGAACGGTCCGCTCGCCGGCGCCGGCGGGTTGTCGCTGCACGCGCTCACCGCCAGCGCGAGCGCCAGTGCGGCGACGACCTTACGCATGCGTCACGTCCACGTCGCGGCCGCGCGTCGCCGGTCCGAACACGCCGACCGTGATCGCGACGATCGTCAGCGCGCCCGCGATCACGACGAAGACGGCGTTGGGGCCGCCGCTGCGCAACGTAGCCGCGATCAGAAAGCTGCTCGCGATCGTCGACAAGCGGCTGAACGAGTAGACGAACCCGACAGCGCGGCCGCGGACCTCGGTCGGGAAGTTCTCGGCCTGGTACGCATGTCCAGCGTACGACATCAGCGCGCCGGCGACGGTAATCAGCAGCCCGAGGACGATGATGG
>DASYFS010000392.1:0-6908 GCA_036498305.1 Candidatus Elarobacter sp.
CGGATGGTGGCGTAGTTCTGGGCCGGAGGAACTTGGCCGCCGCCGCAGGCGGCGACCAGGGCGCAGCCGAGCGCCAAGAGGGCGAAACGCGCGCGTGTCACGCGTTCGCCGTTCGCGTCAGGCCGGGACGACGCCCTCTTCGGCGTCCTGGCGGTCGAGGTTCTCGATCTTCTCCTCGACCAGCCAGCGGTTGGCCTCGTCGCGCCGCGCCGCCGGGACCCGCGCCTTCACCCAGGCGACGATCTCGTCGTCGGTGTGACACGTGTCGAGCGCCGCGTCGAACATCCGCGCGGTGATCCCCCAGCGATCGAAAACGCCGCGGTCCATCGGACACGGATAGATGTAGTCGAAGATCGTCTCGTCGCGCGAAGCCCGCGCTTTGTCGAAAACTCGGGCGAGCCAGAGAAACCCATCGAGCGCCAAGCGCCCGGGACGCGGAAAATCACCGTGACGAAAATCGGTGGCCATGATCTCCTCTTCAAACGACGACGTCGCAGAGCTAGAGACGCAGGCAGCCTCCCCGGGGTTGCGGAACGCCGTCGGGCTATGGCCGTAACCGAACCCCGCCGGGCTGCCGGCCTGACCTACTACCGGGACGCCCTCGAAGCCGTCGGGCACACGCCCCTCGTCAAGCTGAACCGGGTCGTCGACGACGCCGCGTGCCTCGTGCTGGCGAAGGTCGAGTACGTCAACCCCGGCGGGTCGGTCAAGGACCGCCCTGCCGTCGCGATGATCGAGGACGCCGAGGCGCGCGGGATCCTCAAGCACGGCGCGACGATCATCGAAGCGACGTCCGGCAACACCGGGACCGGCCTCGCGATGGCCGCGGCGATCCGCGGTTACCGCTGCATCCTCGTCATGCCCGACAAGATGTCGCAAGAGAAGGTCGACCTGCTCAAGGCGTACGGCGCCGAGGTCGTGGTGACGCCGACGAACGTCCCGAATGACTCGCCGGAGTCGTACTACGGCGTCGCCAACCGCCTCACCGCGGAGATACCCGGCGCGATTCAGCCCGACCAGTGGCACAACGCGCAGAACCCCGGCGCGCACTACATGACGACCGGGCCGGAGATCTGGGAGCAAACCGGCGGGCAGATCACACATTTCGTCAGCGGGATGGGGACCGGCGGAACGATCTCCGGTACCGCGCGCTTCCTCAAAGAGAAGAATCCGAAGATCGTCGTCGTCGGCGCCGATCCCGAAGGCTCGATCTACAGCGGCGACACGCCGAAGTCGTACAAGGTCGAGGGGATCGGGATGAGCTACCTCCCGCAGACCGTCGACATGCGCGTCATCGACAAGATCCTGCGCATCACCGACAAGGAGAGCTTCCTCATGGCGCGGCGGATCGCGCGCGAGGAAGGGCTGCTCGTCGGCGGCTCCTCCGGGACCGCGGTCGCCGCGGCGGTGCGGATCGCGCGCGAGCTCCCGCCGGAAGCGATCATGGTGGTCGTGATGCCGGACTCGGGGCGCGGCTACATGTCGAAGATCTTCAACGACGAGTGGATGCGCACCAACGGCTTCCTCGAAGACGAGCGCCGCAAGGACACCGTCGGCGACGTTCTGCGCACGAAGCAGCCGCTGCCGCCGATGATCACCGTCACCGAAGTGCAGACGGTGAAAGAAGCGCTCGACCTGCTGCGCCGCTTCGAGATCTCGCAGCTGCCGGTGATGCGCGGCACCCAGGTCGTCGGGTCGATCAACGACGTCGCGGTGATGCAAGCGGTCTTCGACCACGCCGACATCATGCACAAGCCGGTCGGCGAAGTGATGGGACGGGCCTTCCCGATGCTCGAGTATGACGTCGAGGTCGAGCGCGCGTACAAGCTGCTGACGATGGCGAACTCGGCGATCGTGGTGACCGACGCGGCGAATCCGGTCGGCGTCGTGACGCGCCAGGACATCATCTCGTTCCTCTCGTCGCAGGAGGCGTAAGGTGGACTTCGCGACGCGTGCGATCCACGTCGGCCAAGAAGCCGACCCGGCGACCGGCGCGACGATCGTCCCGATCTATGCCACGTCGACGTTCACGCAGAGCGCCGTCGGCGAGCACAAGGGCTACGACTACGCGCGGGTCGCGAACCCGACCCGCACCGCGCTCGAGAAGCAGCTCGCCTCGCTGGAAGACGCCCGCTTCTGCACCGCGTACGGCTCCGGGCTGGGCGCCGAGACCGCGATCACGGCGCTCTTGTCGGCCGGCGATCACGTGCTCGTCAGCGACGACACCTACGGCGGCACGTACCGGCTCTTCACCCGCGTCCTCGAGCGCTTCGGGCTGCAGTCGACGTTCGTCGACATGACGGACCTCGGCGCGGTGCGCGCCGCGATCAGCCCGAACACCAAGATGTTCTGGGCCGAGACGCCGACCAACCCGATGCTGCGGCTCATCGACATCCCGGCGCTCGCCGCGCTGAAGACCGCCGGCCAGCTCCTGGTGGTCGACAACACATTCTCGACGCCGTACTTTCAGTCGCCACTGGCGCTGGGCGCCGACATCGTCATCCACTCGACGACGAAGTACATCGGCGGCCACAGCGACGTGATCGGCGGCGCGGCGATGACGAACGATCCGGCGATCGACGAGCAGCTGCGCTTTCTTCAGAAGACGCTCGGCGCGAACCTCAGCCCGTTCGAGGCGTTCTTGATCTCGCGCGGCGCGAAGACGCTGGCGTTGCGGATGCGCGAGCACGCCGCGAACGCGCACGCGATCGCGACGTTTCTCACCGAGCGCGACGACGTCGCGCAGGTGCTCTACCCGGGGCTTCCGAGCCATCCACAGCACGAGCTCGCCCGGAAGCAGATGCGCGGCTTCGGCGGGATCATCTCGCTCACGTTGCGCGGTCCGGAACGGCGCGCGCTCGAGGTCGCCAAGCGAACGAAGCTCTTCTCGCTTGCCGAGAGCCTCGGCGGCGTCGAGTCGCTTATCAATCATCCCGCCCGCATGACGCACGGCTCGATCCCGAAGGACGAGCGCGACCGCCGCGGCATCACCGACGGGCTGCTGCGCCTCTCGGTCGGCATCGAGAGCGCGCACGACCTGATCGCCGACCTGCGCCAAGCGTTGGATGCGACGATCGAGCTTGCCGGCCTCGCAGCCCGGCACGGCGACAACGCCGTTCCGGCGACGCAAAGCGACGGCGCGCCGACCGCATAGGCCGCCGACTCGCCGCGCGGCCGACCCGGCGCTGCGTGAGAGCGAACGGGATCGCGGGCACCATCTCCGCGTTATGGCTGATCTGAGCAATGTTCATATTGCCGTCTTGGCAACGGAAGGCTTCGAACGTGCGGAGCTCGTCGAGCCGGTCGCGGCGCTGCGCGGCGCCGGTGCCGTCGTCGACATCATCTCCGAGAAGCGCGGTCCCGTTCGCGCGTTCAAGCACCACGACCCCGCCGACAGCGTCGAGGCCACGATGACCTTCAACGAGGTCGACGTCGACAAGTACGACGGGCTGCTGCTCCCCGGCGGCGCGCTCAACGCCGACTACATCCGCGCGATCCCTGCGGCGCAAGAGATCACCACCGCATTCGACGATGCCGAGAAACCGCTGGCGGTCATCTGTCACGCACCGTGGATGCTCGTGGAGACGGAGATCGCGCGCGGCCGCAAGCTGACGAGCTGGCCTTCGATCAAGACCGACCTGCGCAACGCCGGCGCAAGCTGGGTCGATCAGGAAGTCTGCGTCGACGGAAACCTCGTCACCAGCCGCAAACCCGACGACATCCCCGCGTTCAACCGCGAGTTCATGAAGCTCCTCGAGCAAGGGAAAGCCACCCGCTCGACCTCAACGGCAACACAGACGGCGCGCACCTGAGGGAGCGGTTCTCATCGACGCCTCACCGTTTTCCCAGCCTCTGCTTGGGCGCCATGCAGTAGGGTGAGGCCATGACGAAGCCCCTCTCCGTGCTCGCCCTCCTCGTGGCGACCGGCCTTCCGCTTGCCGCGTGCGCTCAACAGGGTGCCGACACGGCCGGGGGTCCTCCCCCCGCAGTTCTCCAGGCGCGTGCCGACGCAAAAACGGCCGCGTTCAACGACCTCTCGCCCGCGACGCGTGCGAAGGTGCAAGCCATCATTGATTCCGTGAACAACGGTCAGCAGACGGACCTGCGCGCTGCCACGCAGCAGATCGACGCCGCCCTCTCGCCTGCCGAAACGACCGCGGTCCTCGGCGAGCGCACCAAGATGATGTCGACGATCCACAGCGCGATGCCGCAGCGCGCGATGAGCGGCCCCGGCCCGAACGGCGCGCCTCCCAACGGCGCTCCGGGCGCGCATGCCGGCCACAAGAGCACCGCGGGACGCTTCCTGCTTCAGGTCGGGGTCAGTCCCGACAAGATGCGCGAGCTGCGCGGCGCGATGCGCGGCCAGGGTGGTCAGCAGCCGCACTAGCGGCGCTCACGCCCGATCCAAAACGTCGGTCAGCGCCGGGAGCGAGATCTCGTACCGGTAGCCGACGTTGCGGTGGTCGTCGTCGAACTCCTCATGACGCACCGTCATGCCGAGCTCGCGACACCGGCTGGTGAACACGCGGGCGCCGATGTCGAGACCGTACTCGTCACGGCGCCCGCAATCCAGATACCTGAGCCGCAGGCGTTCCAGTGCGGCTGTTTCCTTTTCGACCCGTTCGCACGGGTCGTACGCGAGCCAGCGCGCGAAAACGTCGTCGCGCAACTCTCCGGTCTTGAGGTCGAACGGGAGATCGATCGCGAACCGCTGCGCCGCGGCGGGTGAGTAGGCCGCCGCGTACGCGATCATCTCGATCGTCGAGTAGAAGTGCTGCGGCCGTTTCGGACGGCGCTCGAATTCCTCGACGAACGCCTCGATCGAGCCGTCGAACGACTCCAGCGTCCGCTGCGCCGTCGGGAACGACGGCACGCTCGCGTAGCGGAAGTACGTGTCGCCGCTGTGCGAGGCGAACGCCGCGAACGTCCCGGGGTAGGCCATCGTGAGGTGCAGCGCGCCGAAGCCGCCGGACGACTTGCCGAGCACCGCGCGGCCGCCCTCGCGGCGAATCGTATGGTACTCCGCGTCGACGTAGCCGACGACGTCGCGCACGACATACGTTCCGTAAGCGCCGTTGTGGATCGAGTCGAGGTACTGCGAGCCGCCCAGGCGCGTGAAGCCGTCGACCACGGCGAGGATCGCCGGCGGCATCTTCTTCCCCACGATCAGCCGGTCGATCCACTGGACGACGTTGGTCTCCCACGCGCGGCCGGCGACGAGCGCTGCGACGTCGCCGGTGAAGCCGTGCAGGACGTAGAGCACCGGATACGCGGTCGAGCCTTCCGGGTCGTATCCCGGCGGCGTGTACACCGCGAGCTTTCGCGTCGAAGGGTCGCCGAGCGGGTTCCCGTGGAGCGCGAGGCTGTCGATCAGGTTGATGTGCAGCGTGCCGCGGAGGTCGAGCAGGCGCGAGAGTTCGTTCATAGGACGGCGAATGGCGTTCCAATGAGCCTTTCCGCATGCCTGCGTTTCGCCGCCCGATACGGTATCGCGGCGGCTGCGCTCGGCGTGCTCACGCTCGGCGCCTTCTGCCCCGCGAATGCGGAGCCGACGTTCGGCCATGCCGCGATCGTGCAGCGTGACGGCGAGGCGGTGCTGGAAGTCGACGGCCACCCCTTCTTCTTTTGGGGCGGCGCGTTTTTCTACGAACGCATCCCGCGCGATCAATGGCGAAACTCGATGCTCGCCATGCGCGAGCTCGGCGCCAACACGCTCGACCTGTACGTTCCGTGGAACTGGCACGAGCAGTCCGACGACCACTTCGATTTCTCCGGCACGAGCGATCCGCGCCGCAACCTGGGCGAGGTACTCCGGCTAGGCGCAGAGCTCGGCTTTCACTTCATCGTGCGGCCGGGTCCGGTGATCCGCAATGAATGGCGCAACGGCGGCTATCCGGCATGGCTGCTCACGCGTCCTGAGTACGCCATGCCGAGGCACGACGTCTTCGAAGGTCGCTATCCGGCGACGGCGACGCTGCAGAACGCAAACAGCGACGATGCGGCCGCCGAGTGGATGCGCAACCCGACGCATCTGCGCTACGCATCGCGCTGGCTGCATCGGGCGCTCGAGGAGTTCCGCCCGTACGCCGATCGGGTGATCGCGGTCCAGCTCGACGACGACCAAGGCGCGTACATCGACAATCAGACCTATCCGGCGCCGAACCTGCACCGCTATCTCGCCTGGCTCGAAGCCCAGGTCCGCGACGTCGTTGGGCCGCTTACGCCGACGTTCATCAACACCTACCAGATGCGCGTCCCGTCGTCATCGCCGGAGTGGACGATGGGAAACTGGTACCAGAGCGAGGCATACTCGCTCGGTCTCCACGATCGCGTCGAACTCGACTTTTCGACGCTGCTGCTCGCGACCAACCGGCGCGGCCCGCTCGCGCAGAGCGAGTTCCAAGCCGGCTGGCTCGCCGGCGCCGAAGATCCGACGCCGCGTCCCGCCGATCCGCGTAACACGACGCTCGCGCTCGACGAATTGCTCGCGCTCGGCGTCAAAGGGATCATCGACTTCCCAATGCAGGATACGCACGCCGAACCCGGCTGGGAAGCGCCGTTCTCGAACGCCGCATACAATTGGGATGCCGCGCTCGACCCGTCGACGCGGTCGATACCGGACGTCGGACCCGTCCCGCCGCCCGCGCGTTTCGCGCCGACCAAGCAATTCGGCATCTTCGTGACGCGCTTCGCCCCGGTGCTGCTGGGCGCGCGTCGCGTGGCGACGATCGCGATCGCCTATGGGGAACCGCCACCCCGCCCGGACTCCCGTGTCCCTGACGGCGCGAGCGCGATCGTCGCGCGGGTACGCTCGGCGATCTCGGCATGCATCATGCACGGCGATGCCTGTGACCTCATCGACCTCAACGCGCCGGCACACCCCGAACGCTACGCGACGATCGTGCTCG
>DASYFS010000393.1:0-7301 GCA_036498305.1 Candidatus Elarobacter sp.
GGCGGATGCGCGAGCAGCTCGCCGCCGTTCCACCCCAGGCGCAGCGGCGTCGTTGGTTCGGTGCGGTGCGTCGCGAGATCGTCCGCGGTCATCAGGTTGCCGAGCCGGTTGAGCGTGCGGACGATCCGCTCCGCGGTGTCGCCGGTGTAGAACGCGTCGGCGCCGCCGCGGCGAATCGCGCGCAGCGTCTCGGCAAGGTCGGCGTTGTATAGCAGGTCGCCGGCGCGCGGGACCCCGCTGCGCAGAAAGATGCGCGTCGCGTCGGCGTCGCCGCGCAGCATCGGCTCGTTCAACGCGATGTAGCTCGCGACGACGTCGGTCGCGACGAAACCGTCGCGCGCCAGCGCTTCGGCGGGCGCGAGGAGCTCGTCGAGGCCGCGCGTTCCGTGCGCCGCCGCGACGTCTTCCCACGAGCGCACCGCACCGGGGACGGTGACGCTGAGCGCACCGCGCTGCGGCAGCACGCCGCCCGGAAGCCGGTCGAGGGCCGCGGCGCGCGGCGTGCGGCCGCTGCCGTTGTACGAGACGGTCGCGGGACGGCGCGGATCGTGCACGACCCAGAACGCATCGCCGCCGATGCCGCAGCTGGCCGGATAGACGACGGTGAGCACCGCGTTCGTCGCGATCGCCGCGTCGACGGCGTTCCCACCGCGCCGCAGCACGTCGATCCCGGCCGCCGTCGCCTGCGGATGCGGCGAGGCCACCATCGCACGCGCCGAGCGCGCAACGGCCCGCGTCGGCCACGTCCGCTGCCCGCTCGCGATCATTGCCCGCCGCTTCTCGGGGGCTCGCACCCGCCCATGCTGAAGTCGGGCGGATGAATGACGGACCCGACCAGATCCTCATAATTCGCCACGGCGAGAAACCGCCGCCGAGCGGGCCGCCGCCCGAAGGGGTGAAAGAGGACGGCAGCCCGCACGCGCACTCGCTGATCGTGCGGGGCTGGCAGCGGGCGGGGGCGCTGGCCCATCTCTTCGCCGCCGACGGGATGCGACCGAACGCGATCCTCTCGCCGCCGGCCGAGGGCGAAGGCTCCGATCATTCGCGGCCGTACGAGACGATCACGCCGCTCGCGGCGCGGCTCGCAATCACACCCGACCACTCGCACAAGCTCGACGAGGAGGATGCGCTGGTCGCCGCCGTCCTACGCCTGCAAGGACGAGTGCTGATCTGCTGGGAGCATAACCGCATAACGCGGATTGCGACGGCGCTCGCGGCGCATCCGGAGACGATCCCCGCGCACTGGCCCGACGACCGCTTCGATCTGATCTGGGTCTTCGAGCGCGAGCCGTCCGGGCGGTATCGGTTCCGTCAGCAGCCGCAGTATCTGCTCGCGGGAGACGCCGACGTGACCGAAGGGTGAGCGATCCGGCCGCTGCGATAAAGATTCGGCCGCTGCGAGGAAAGTCGGCCGAACTGTAAGCCGCGCGTATCGCCGCGGTCAAGCGCGACGAACATTGTTGGGGCGCGGTTAGCGCGCCGTCAAGTCATCGAAAGCGATATTGCGGACAATTCCGCGGTCGACGTAGACTCCGAGCGAGCCCCCGACACCACGGATTTTTGCGGGGCACCCTCCACCGCTCGGAAGGATCTGAATCGTGCTCCGCAAGTCCGCCCTCACCGCCATCGCCACCGCCGCCCTCATCGCCGTCTCGGCCGCCCCGTCGTTCGCCTCGTCGTCGTTCACCGTCGCCGCGAACGTCAACACGATCGCGACCGTCAACCTCGCCACGACGGCCTACACGTTCACCAGCAGCGACAACACGAACGCCCACCTCGCCGCGAACGAGAACGGCTCGATCCCGGCCGCCGGCAACATCACCGGCACGATCCGCACCACCAAGGCCGGCACCGGGATCATCTCGATCGCCTCGCCGGCCGGTCCGCTGACGGGTACCGGCGCTGCGACGATCGCGATCGCCTCGCTCCAGGCCACCTGCGCCGCCGGAAGCGGCAACGCGGGCGTCAACGCGACGCCGAGCGGGCTCGCCAGCGAGACCGCGCTCGTCGCGAGCGGCAGCGTTCAGTGCGCGAAGTACAACAACGCCGGCACCGGCTCGTCCGCCGCGGTCGGCCTGCTGCTCTCGCTCTTCCTCGACGACACCTCGGTCATCGCCGACACGTACGCGGCGCTGAGCGGGTTCTCGGTCACCGCGAGCGCAACCTAACTCCCGTGAGCCTTCCGGGTGTGCGGCTCGCGGCGGTGCTCGTCACCGCCGCGGCCGCGTTCGGCCTTCTCGCCCAGCCCGCGAGCGCCGGACTTTCGCTGACCGTCGAGCCGCTCGTTCAGGAGCTGCACGTCGCCCCGGGGGCCAGCAGCGCGATCACGGTCACGGTCAGCAACGGCGGGACCGATAACGAGAAGGTGTCGATCGAGCCGATCGACTGGACCGTCACCACCGACGGCAACCTCCAGTTCCGGCAGACCGACCTCGCCAACCCGCACAGCATCACCCGGTATCTTTCCGTGCCGAGTTATTCGTTCGTCCTGGCCCCGGGCCAGAAGCGCGAGTTCCCGCTCACGATGCGCCTGCCGGCATCGTTTCCGGCGACTGCCGGCGTCTATTGGGGCGGCTTTTTGATTCGCGGCGCGTCGACCGGGAAGGCCGGCGTCGGTCCGGCCGGGACCGTCTTCGTCTACGAGACGGTCGGCTCGCCGAAAGCCCACCTCGGCCTCAAGGCGATGCGCGTCACGCAGTCGGGCACCAGCGGCGCCGTGCTGAGCGCGCGGATGCAGAACGACGGCAACGCCTACGCCCGCGTCAGCGCGCGTCTGTTGATCGAGCAGGGCGGCCGCGTCGTCCAGGACCGCGATCTCGCGACGCCGACGATCTTTCCCGGCGCGACGCGCGTCATGAACGAAGAGATCAAGAACCTCCCGCCGGGCGACTACCGTGCCGAGCTGACGATCGATTATGGGACCGACGTCGTGCTGACCGGGTCGACGGAGTTCCGGATCCACTGACGATGCGCCGGGCGCTGTGGCCGCTGATCGTTACGCTCGCGGCGTTCGGTGTTGCGCTCGCGGCGCCGCAGGCGGCCTCGGCGGCGGCGGCCGGGATCACGATCACCGTCACCGGCGGCAGCCCGGTGAGCTTCACCTCGAACGACAACACGTCGGCCGCGCTCGCCGCGGGCGCGCCGCTCACCGCGAGCATCACCGTCACGACGAAGAACGGCGGCGGCGGGTCGCTGTGGATCAACAGCCCCGTCAATCCGACCGGATCGGGCGGAGCGACGCTCAACCTCGCGCTGATCACCGTGACGTGCACCGACACCGGCGGCTCGGGCTGGTTCAACAACGGCAGCGCGACGCTCGTCCCCGGCGGCGCGTCGGCGGCGTGCGGAACGCTCAACCCGAAGATCAACAATCAGACGACGACGATCAAGATCACGTTCGCGCTGGATGATCGGATGCTGATCGCCGACAGCTGGACATCGATCGCCGGGTTCTCGTTCGGCGGCACCGCGTTTTGACGCGCGCCCTCGCGGCGCTCGCGGCGTTCGCGATGGGCGCGCTCACGGTCTGCTCTCTGGTCGCGACGAACGCGCTGGCTGCAAGCGTCCCGCTCTCGTTTGTGCTCGACGATCGCGAGACCGGAACGGTGCAGGCGCAGCGGCACGGGACGACGCTGGTCGTTCCGTTGCTCCCGCTGGCGAGCGCGCTCGGGTGGACGCTCGACCGCGGCGACGGCGGCTGGCGGCTGCGCGGCGACGGGCGAACGTTTCTGCTCAAGCCCGGATCGCTCGACGTCACCGAACGCGGCGTCGCCGCGCTGACGCTGCAGCATCCGCCGCTCGAGATCGAGCGGCGTCTCTACGTCGCGACCGACGATCTGCCGGGCCTGTTCGACGTGCGCGCGTCGGTGCACGGCCGCAAGCTCGCGGTTTCCACCACGACCATCGACGCGACGGTCGCAGTCGTCGAGCAGAAGAAGCCGCCCAAGAAGCCGTCGCCGACGCCGAGCCCGTCGCCGACGCCGCTGCCGCACGGGATCCAAGGCGGCAACAGCGTGACGGTGACGCTCGTGCAGAGCGGCCAGAATCGCAGCGTGGGCTTGTCGCTGCAGACCGTCGGCTCAGTCCGCAGCGGGCTCTCGCTCACCGACGACGGGAACCCCGCCAGCGGTTCGGTCACGATGGGGACCGTCGAGCGCAACGTCACCGTCGGAAGTGCGAACGATCCGCTGATCGGATCGGTCTTCCGCGATCCCGGTCTCATCGGCGTCGGCATTCGCTACGATCGCATCGGCGTCGTCGCCGGCCGCCGTCTGCGTGACGGCCGCACGGTCGCCGCGGTGACGAACACGCGCGGCGAGCGGACCGACTTCATCGAGGCGCTGCGCGCGCCGGGCGGCAACGTCGATCAGGTCATCGTCGGGCGGCGCTACTCGCACACGACGAGCTGGGGGTCGTTCAGCGACGAGGTGTTCGCGGGGAGCCGCGGGATCGGGATGGGCGCGTACGCGCGCACGAAGGGCCGTCTCTACGGAGAGCTGACGGCGACCGCCGCGAGCGGCGGCCTTCCGCTGCAGCCCGGTGACGCGCCGCTGATCGCCGACGGCGCCTACGATCTCTCGAAGGCGCTGACGTTTCGCGCCGGCTTCTCAGCCGGTCACGGCGTCCCGTCGTCGCCGTTCGTGGGCTTCGTCGCGCACGGGTCGCATCTCGGCGGCGCGATCACCGTCGCGCGCGAGTACGTTGGGGTCTCCACGTCGTACGCGAGCGCGAACGCCAACGCGCAGCTCTCGCTCTCGCGCACGCCCGGGCAGATGGAGTACGAAGGGCACGCGGCGGGGGCACTGCACGGCGTCGCGGTCGAGCTGAACGCGACGGCGGACACGCAGAACGATCACGACGTCACGCTGCTCGCGCGGCGCACGAACCGCGGCGTGCAATTGCTCGGCGGGCTCGACGCGGGCCGCATCGGCGCGCAGCACTGGACGTCGCCGGTCATCGGCCTCGCGATGCCGATCGTGCGCGGCCTCGACCTCGAAGCGACGGTGTCGCCGGAAGGCTCCGCGCGGCCGGTCATCAAGGTCAGCCTCGTCGCCGGCTTCGCGCCGCCGCACCGCAGCGCGCACGCCGCGACGGTGCCGCTGATCGTGCGCGCCGACGGCGGCGTCCCGCGCCAGCTCGTGCTCTACGTCGACGGTTTCCGCACCAAGGACGGCGATGCGAGCGGGATCCGCGTCGACGTCGTGCCGGGCGCGCACTTCGTGCGGCTCGACAGCCTCGACGGGACGCTCGGCTCGCCGGAGACCGCGATCGACACGACCGCAACCCGCGAGGCGGCGCTTCCCCTGTGGCCGCTGCGCGCGATCACCGGCCGCGTCGTCATCGACGCGCCGGCGTCGACGATCCCGCGCGACGCGACGCTCGCCGGCGTCTCGCTGATCCTAGAACCCGGCGGGACCGTCGCCACCGCCGACGAGCACGGCCTCTTCACGTTCCCGCTCGCCGCGATCGCGCCGAATGCCACGGTCAAGATCGACGAGGAAACGGCGCCCGTCGGCCTCGCCCCGGTTGCGGCGGTCGCCGTGGGCGACGGCACCGCGCCGGCTCGCCTGGTCCTGGGTCCCGCCCGCAAGGTCGAACGGGTCACCTTCCCGTCGTCGGGGCAATAGATTCCGCGCCGGGCCGCGAAGGCGTCGGCGTGGACCCGCTCATCATCACCGTCGCCCCGGTCGGCGGCGAGGTCATGCCCGATCAGACGCCCTACCTGCCCGTCACCCCGGCGCAGCTCGGCGAGACGGCGAAGGCGGTGCGCGACGCGGGAGCGAGCATCGTCCACGTCCACTGCCGCAACGACGACGGGACGAACACCCACGACGTCGAGCGCTTCCGCGCGGCGTACGACGCGATCCGCGCGAGCAGCGATCTGATCGTCCAGTTCTCGACCGGCGGCGCGATCGGGATGACCCCCGAGGAACGCGCCGCGCCGCTGCAGCTGCGGCCCGAGATGGCGACGCTGACGTGCGGGTCGGTCAACTTCGGCGACGACATCTTCGAGAATAGCTTCCCGATCATGCGCGGGATCGCGGCGGAGATCGCGCGCCACGGCGTGATCCCGGAGCTCGAGATCTTCGACCTGGGCCACCTCGCCAACGCGAAGCGCCTCGCCGCCGAAGGCGCGATCCGGCTGCCGGCGCACGTCGACTTCGTCTTGGGCGTCCCGGGCGCGCTCGAGGGGACCGTCGAGAACCTCGTCGACTGCGTGCGCGCGCTCCCGGCAGGGTGCACGTGGAGCGCCGCGGGGATCGGGCGCCAGCAGTTGGCGCTCGCGGCGGTCGCGATCGCGATGGGCGGCCACGTCCGCGTCGGCCTCGAGGACAACCTCTACTACAGCCGCGGCCGGCTGGCGCGCAACGAGGAGCTGGTCGCGCGGGTCGCCCGGCTCGCCGCCGAGCTCGGGCGCGAGGTCGCGACCCCGGATCAGGCGCGTGCCGTGCTCGGGATCCGATCGGCGACCGCCGCCTAGGAAAGAAAGCTTCACGGCCGGAACCGCCGATGGTTCGTTTCCCCGGGAGGTCCTCACCCTGTTCACCTACGTCGTCCGCCGAACGCTCCAGAACATTCCGCTGCTGCTGCTCGTCTCGATCGTGCTGTTTTCGATCTTGCAAGCGGCGCCGGGCGGTCCGCTGACGCCGTACCTCCAGAACCCGCACATCACCCAAGCCGACATCGAGCGCCTCAAGCACAACCTCGGGCTCGACCAGCCGCCGCCGATCCAATATCTGCACTGGCTGGGCCGCGTCCTCACCGGCGACTTCGGCTACTCGACCTCCAACTCGGAGTCCGTCGCGCAGGCGATCCTCGACCGCCTCCCGGCGACGCTCGAGCTGATGAGCGTCGCGTTCCTGTTGTCGATCGGGATCGGCGTGACGTTCGGGATCGTCAGCGCGGTGCGGCAGTACTCGTGGATCGACTGGCTGATCACGACCTTCGCGTTCTTCGGGCAGTCGATGCCGGTGTTCTGGTTCGCGCTGATGATGCAGCTGCTGTTCAGCGTCTACGGGATCCCGCTTCCGTTCGGCTATGAGATCAAGCTGCCGTCGGCCGGGGTCGCGGACAACAGCGACGTGTGGATCCTCAGTGACCGATTGCGGCACATCATTTTGCCCGCTCTCGTGCTCTCGCTGCTGTTCATCGCGCAGTACAGCCGCTTCATGCGCAGCTCGATGCTGGAAGTGCTGCGCACGGACTACATGCGCACCGCCGCAGCGAAGGGCGTCTCGCGGACCGCCGTCATCCTCAAGCACGGGCTGAAGAACGCGCTGATCCCGCTGGTCACCGTGATC
>DASYFS010000394.1:0-3513 GCA_036498305.1 Candidatus Elarobacter sp.
GATTGGCTCCGGGACGGCACCCGCGCGAACGATCCGTTCTTCCATCATCCTGATCTCTACGATCACGATCGCGCCGCGGCGCGCGTCGTCACTCGCCGCGAAGCGTTCCCGGGCGGTTGGAACGCGCCGGTCCCTGCGACCGACTTCGGCTTCACCGTCGGTAAGGATGACTGGCACGTCCAAGCCGATCCTCGGCATCATCTCGTTTTTTACCGGGAGGGCTGCTGTTCGTACAAGCGTGAGGTCCTTACCCGCATCGATGCGACCCCGCCGGCCGGGGTCGCGAGCGGCGACTTGCGGCGGATGGTCCCCGCGAGTGGCGTTCGCATCGGCGACGCGGCCGACGTCGTCTACCGCAAGCTCGGACGCCCCGCGCGACTGCTGCGGTCGCCGTTGACCCGTCGCTGGGCCGCGGCCTACGTTCGTCCGTTGTCCATTCAAGGCGGCGCGTCGTGTATCGAACAGGGCACCGCCGTCTTCGAAGGCGAGCGGCTCATCGCGTACGAGCTCTGGCGAGGCTGCTGACCCTCACCTGCGGGGGCTCGGCCCGTCGTCTCCGAAGCGGTCCGGCGTGGATACCGTCACCGAGCTCATGCGCCTACCCTCGCCCGCGCCGAAGCCGCAGTCGATCGCGCACGACGGCGAGCGGCTCTGGATGGGCTCGATCGCGACGTCGCGCTTGTACACGATCGACCCGCACACGTGGGTCTCGCGCGACGAAGCGGCGGCGCCGGGCAAGCCCTGGGGGATGACGGTCGTCGGCGACGAGCTGCGCGTCATCGTCGGCGAAACCGATGAGGACAACCGTTACGTCCGGCGCTTCGTCCCCGGTCACGGCTTCAAGAAAGACGGCTCGTTCCGCGCGCCCGACGACACCGGCTCGCAGCTCTCGTACGACGGCGACTGGCTCTACATCAGCCAGTGGTACAACCAGAAGATCATCGCCGTCGACGAACGCGGCGCGGTGATTCGCGAGATCCCGGTCCCGCACGGCATCTGCGGTCAGACGATCGTCGGCGGCCGGTTCTACGTGCTGACGACCGACGACGAAGAGAACGGCGACTACTGGCTGACCCGCGTCGACGCGCGCGGCGATACGCCGATCTGCGAAGATCTCGCGATCGTCCCGTTCCGCGCGCGCGCGCTCGCCTTCGACGGCGAGCGATTCTGGTCCAACCACCGCGAAGCCGATCAGATCGTCGCCTTCGCGCGCCCCGACGCGTAAGACGTTGCGATGAAGGTTCTCTTGGTCGACGATTCCAAGGTCGCGCGCGAGCTGACGGCCTGGTATCTGACCGAGATGGGACACCCGGTCGTGCAAGCCCCCGACGGGAAGACGGCGCTGGCGCTCTACCGCAGCGAGAACCCCGACATCGTGCTGCTCGACGTCGAGATGCCCGAGATGAACGGCTACGCGGTCGCGCGCGAGATGCGCAAGAACGCCGAGGAGCGGTGGGTCCCGATCATCTTCCTGAGCGGCCGCGTCGGCGACGATGACGTCGCGCTCGGGATCGAGGCCGGCGGCGACGACTACATCGCAAAGCCGGTCGGCCCGGTCGTGCTCAAGGCGAAGCTCAACGCGATGCGGCGCATCACCGAGATGCAGTCGCGGCTGCTCGAGATGAGCCGCCAGCTCCAGCAGGTCAACCGCGAGCTCGTCACCCTCTCGTCGTCCGACGGCTTGACCGGGATCGCGAACCGGCGCACCTTCGACCGCTCGCTGGAGCTCGAGTGGCAGCGCGGCCTGCGCAGCGCGAAGCCGCTCGCGCTGGTGATCTCCGACGTCGACTTCTTCAAGCGCTACAACGACACGTACGGGCACCACGAAGGCGATGCGTGTCTGCGCGCCGTCGCGGGCGCGCTCGCCGGCGCCGTCAGCCGGCCGGCCGACGTCGTCGCGCGGTTCGGCGGCGAAGAGTTCGTCGTGCTGCTCCCCGAGACCGACATCGACGGTGCGGTCGTCGTCGCCGAGCAGCTCGCGGAGGCGGTGCGCGCCCTGCGGCTGCGGCACGAGAAGAGCGACGCGGCACCGCACGTCACGATGAGCTTCGGCGTCGCGTCGTGCGTCCCGGCGCACGCGCTCACCTCCGACCGTCTGGTCGAGACGGCCGATCAGGCGCTCTACGAGGCGAAGTCGGCGGGACGCGATCGCGTGCGCGCGCGCCCGCTCGCGGTCGAGACGTCGGCCTAGCGGTTCTGCTTCGCGACGGTCGGGAGACCGTCGTGCTCCCATTCCATCCACGAGCCGTCATAGACGGCCACGTCGTCGAACCCGGCTGCGCGTAAGGCGAGCCATGCGCCCGATGCGGAGACGCCGCTGCCGCACGACACGATCGTGCGCGAGTGCGGATCGAGCCCGGCGTCGCGCACCAAGCGCTCGAGCGTCGCTGCATCGGCGACGCGACCGCCGCGCGCGTCCTCGAGGAGCAGGTTGCCGCTGATCCGCACCGCGCCTTTGATGTCGCGGTCGCGTTGCGCGTAGGTCTGATCGCGCTGGGTCTCGATGAGCTGCGCGGGGCTGCGCCCTTCGGCGATCGCAAGGACGTCGTCCCGGCTCGCGCGCAGCCGCGGCGAAACGCGCGGCGTGAAAACCGCAGGCGTCACGGGATCCGTCCGAGTCGAGATCGGATACCCGGCGGCGGTCCAGGCCGGAAAGCCGCCGGCCAGGACGTAGGCGTCGTCGTGCCCGTAGTAGCGCAGCATCCACACCATGCGTGCCGCGAACGGGATCGTCCCGGCGTCGTATGCGACGACGATCGTGTCGTCGCCGATCCCGTGCTCGCCCATCACCTGGGCGAAACGCCCGGGCGGCGCGACGCGCGCGGCGTACGGCGTCGCGGGATCGCCCAGGTCGTCGGCATAGTCGAGATGGACGGCGCCCGGGATGTGGCCGGCAGCGAACTGCTCGCGCCCCGACGGCATCGCGACCTGGCCGCCGTGCGGGACGCTGCGCGCGTCGATGCAGCGCACCCGCGGGTCGGCGCGATGCTCGGCCACCCATTCGATCTCGACGAAATCGCGCACGTCAGACCGCGATCGACGTCGTCGACAGACCGAAGCGAACGCCGGCGTCGTCGGCGATGTACTTCCCGATCGCCAGCGACGACGTCGCGGCGGGGGACGGCGCGTTGCGGACGTGCACGACGCCGTCGGAGCCGTCGAACACGAAGTCGTCGACGAGCGAACCGTCGGCCGCCATCGCCTGCGCGCGAACGCCGGACGGGCCGGGGAGACAATCTTCCGGCTGCAGCTCGGGGATGTACCGCTGCAGCGCCTTTACGTACGCCGAGCGGACGACGTCGCGATACATCTCGCCCGCGCCCATCTTCCAATACTTGCTGGCCAGCTTGAAAAAGCCGGGATACGTCACGGCGTCCCACAGCTCGGCCGGCCGGATGGTGAGGAAGTCGTACCCTTCGCGCGCGAACGCGAGCACCGCGTTCGGCCCGAGCCAAATCGAACCGTCCATCCGCGGCGTGAAGTGCACGCCGAGGAACGGGAACTCGGGATCCG
>DASYFS010000395.1:0-3548 GCA_036498305.1 Candidatus Elarobacter sp.
GCAACGACAAGACGCGGCAAGGCGTCTCCGGCGGCCCGATCGACCAGGACGCCTCCGGCGCCGAGATGTACGACACGATCCTTTCGGTCGCACCGCAGAAAGCTGCCCCGGGGCAGATCTGGGTCGGGACGGACGACGGGCTCGTGCACCTTACGCGCGACAACGCCGCGACGTGGAAGAACGTCACGCCGCCCGGCGTCCCGCCGTGGGGGCGGGTCTACACGATCGAGCCCGGCCATGGAGCAGCCGGTACCGCGTACGCCGCGGTTGACCGTCACATGCTCGGCGACGACGCGCCGCATCTGTTCGCGACGGATGACTACGGCGCGAGCTGGCGCTCCATCTCCGGAGATCTTCCGCGCTCGCTCTTCGTGCGCGTGATTCGTGAGGACCCGACGGATCGCAACCTGCTGTACGCGGGGACGCAGCGCGGCGTCTTCGTCTCGTTCGACCGCGGTGTGCGGTGGCATGCGCTGCGCCTCAACATGCCGGCGACCGCGATCTACGATCTGGCGATTCAGCCCGACGCTCGCGATCTCGTCGTCGCCTCCCACGGCCGCGGCGTGTGGATCCTCGACGATCTGCGGCCGCTGCGCGAATGGGCCCGCACGCAGGCGACGGCCGCGACGCTGTACGTGCCGCGCGACGCCTACCGCACGTTCCGCGCCCCGCCCGTCAACGCGTTCCTTGACGGAACGCTGCCGTCCGGCGAGTTCGTCGGCGCGAACCGGCCCTACGGCAGCCCGATCACCTACTACCTCCCGCGCGCCGCGAAGAAGGTGCAGATCGCAATCCTCGACGCGAAGGGCGCCGTCGTTCGCCATTTGCCGGCGAAGCGCATCACGAAGCACGCCGGGATGAATCGCGCGGCGTGGGATCTCTCCGAGGACGGTCCGGTCCGCTGGACGTCGACCTTCGAGCAGAACCGCGGCCCGGAGACCGGTGCCGAGGCCCTGCCCGGCTCGTACGCCGTTCGGCTCACGGTCGACGGCGTGACGCAGACGCAGCCGCTCGTCGTGAAAGCCGATCCGCGCGATACCGCGCTCGCCGACGAGGCGATTCGCCGGCACGACTTCCTGGTCGCCGAGAACGCGCAGCTCGACCGCGTCGACACGATGCTGAACGCGATCGACAAGCGGCTCAAGCACGCGACGCCGGCGCAGGCCACCACGCTGCGCGCATTCCGCGCGCGGATCACGCTCGACGCGCGGAACATCGAGGACCTGCGAACGCCGCCGCACGTCCGCGAACGGCTGCTCGACCTGATCGGCCGGCTCTCGACCTCGTTCCAAGCGCCGACCGCCGCCCAAGAAGAGGAGGCCCGTACCGTCAAGGGTCAGTACGACGCGCTCGTCGCCGCCTACGACGCGGAGTTTGCGGCCAAATGAACATCAGCACCGCCGATCTCGTCGACGCCCATGGCGACCGCGTTCGCGGCTGCGAGACGCAATTTCGCTCCTTCGGCGGCGTGGGGTCGTTTCACGGCCCGATCCGCACGGTTGCGACGCTCGAGGACAACGCGCTCGTCCGCGAGGTGCTTTCGACGCCGGGCGGCGGGGCGGTGCTGGTGATCGACGGCGGCGGCTCGTTGCGCCGCGCGCTCGTCGGCGACGTCATCGCAGGCCTCGCCGTCGAGAACGGCTGGAACGGCCTGGTGATCAATGCCGCCGTGCGCGACGTTGCGGCCCTGCGGACGCTGCCGATCGGGATCAAAGCGCTGGGGAGCAATCCGGTAAAGAGCACGAAGCACCGCATCGGCGCGGTCGACGTCCCGGTCGCTGTCGGCGGCGTGCTGTTCGTCCCGGGGCAGCATCTCTATGCCGACGAGGACGGGATCCTCGTCAGCGAGACGGAGCTGGGGTGAGCGCCCGCGACGATCTCGTCGCGGAGCTTCGTGCCTACCGGCCCGCCGATGCACGCGAGGCGGCGATGCGTGACCGCCTCGTCGCGCTCGTCGCCGACGACGCCGATGCGTTCGAGCGCACCCGCGTCGCGGGGCACGTGACGGCGTCGACGTGGATCGTCGATCGCTCGCGCACGCGGACGCTCCTCACCCACCACCGCAAGCTCGGGCGTTGGCTTCAGCTTGGCGGTCACGTCGACGGCGAGGTCGATCTCCGCGCCGCCGCGCTGCGCGAAGCACGCGAGGAGTCGGGGCTGGCCGCGCTCCGGTTCGTCGACGGCGCAATCTACGACGTCGACATCCACCGCATCCCGGCCCGCGGCGCGGAGGCGGCGCACGAACACTTCGACGTTCGCTTTCTGCTCGAGGCCAATTCCGGCGAGCCGATCGCCGTCAGCGACGAGTCGCACGACGTCGCCTGGCACCCGATCGCGCAGATCGCGGCGCTCGGCGCCGACGAGTCGGTGCTGCGGCTCGCGCGCAAGACGCCTCGGCCCGAAGCGACCTAGGCTTACTGCTGCCCCGCGGCGAGCAGCGCGAGCGCGCGGTCGAGCTGCGGATCGCGGCCCGGTTCGCCGGGGTGCGCGTCGGAGGGCTCATCGACGACGACGTCCGGTGCGATGCCGACGCGGTCGATGTCGCGCCCGGCCGGGGTGCGATAGCGCGCCGTCGTCAGCTTGATCGCGCCGCCGTCGGGGAGCGCGTACGTCTCCTGCACTAGGCCTTTGCCGAAGGTCTTCGTGCCGACGAGCGTTCCGGCGTGCCCGTCCTGCACCGCGGCGGCGACGATCTCGGCGGCCGAGGCGGTATCGCCGTCGACCAGAACCGCGAGCGGTGCGCCGAGCAGCGGCGTCGCCGCCTTCGCCGCGAACGGGTTCGGGGCGCCCGTTCGCTCCTGCGTCGTGACGATCGTGCCGTGAACGAAGTGCGAAGCGATTGCGATCGCGTCGTCGCGGTAGCCGCCGCCGTTCGCGCGCAGATCGAGCACGTAGGCACGCGCGCCTCCGTCGCGCAGTTTCGCCAGCGCGGCGTCGAGCTGCTTCGCCGATTGCGACCCGAACGAGCGCAGCCGCACGTAGCCGACGTTCTGCGCGAGCATTCGCCCGGTGACGTCGGGCGGCGCGATCGCGCGGCGGACGATTGCCACCGGCGGGAGCGTCGCGCCGTCGCGCGCGATCGCGATACGCACCGTCGTCCCTGGCGCGCCGCGCAGCACCGCGGCCACGTCGGCCGGCGAACCGTTCGGCGGTGCCGTGCCGTCGATCGTCACGATTGTGTCGCCGGCGCGGAGTCCCGCGCCTTCGGCGGGGCTGCCGGGGAAGACGTCGGCGATGCGCACGACGTGCGTCTGCGGGTCGACGTCGAGCTCGGCGCCGATTCCGGCGACCGCCTTGCCGTCGAGGAAGCCGACGAACTTCTTGTACGCCGCCGGCGGGAAGAGCACCGAGTACGGGTCGTGCAGCGCGGCGAGCTCGCCCGCGATCGTCGCGTTCACGAGGTCGTCCGTGCGGATGCGCGATCCGTATCGCGAGACGACCGTGCCGACGTCGACGACGATCCCGTTCTCGGCGGCGTAGCGATCGGTTTTTACCGCGCGGTGCGGCAGCGCGGGGTTCGCGATCCCGCGCGAGCGGAGATACGCCAG
>DASYFS010000396.1:0-1938 GCA_036498305.1 Candidatus Elarobacter sp.
GCCAGCCGCCGGCCGTTCTACGACTTCGAGGACGGCGCCGAGGCAGCCGTTCCGCACGGACGCTATCTCTGGAACGACGCGCTGGGGCATCACGTGACGTTCCGCAACTACGGCGAGTTCGTCACCGCGGGCGCCAGCAAGCCGACGCCGGTCGGCTCGATGGATCGCGGCCTGCTCACCCACACCGACCGCAACTACGCGACCTTCGACATGAGCGTCGAGGACGTCGCGCGCTTCGAGGAGTGGAAGCGCGAGTTCGACGTCTACGAGAAGAACGGAACGCTGCCGCAGCTCGAGATCGTCCGCTTTCCGCGCGATCACACCGCGGGGACGCGCGCCGGTCAGGTCACACCGCAAGGGATGGTCGCCGACAACGATCTCGCCGTCGGCAAGCTGGTCGAGGCGATCTCGCATTCGCCCGACTGGAAGAGCAGCGCAATCTTCGTCGTCGAGGACGACGCGCAGAACGGCCCCGATCACGTGGACGAGCAGCGCTCGACGTTCTACCTCGCCTCGCCTTACGCGGCTGGCGGAGTGCAGCATGCGGCATACACGCAAGCCTCGGTGCTGCGCACGATGGAGATTCTGCTGAACCTGCCGCCGATGTCGGCGTACGACGCCGGAGCGCCGCCGCTCTCGGCGGCGTTTACCGCGACGGCGAACGTCGCGCCGTTCGACGCGGTGCCGGCGAAATACGACGTTCACACCAAGAACGGCGCAACGGCCTACCGTGCCGCGGACAGCGCGAAGATGCGCTTCGACGTCGCCGACGCGGTCGACCCGGCCGAGCTCAACGACATCCTGTGGCACGCGGTGAAGGGACCGCACGCACCCCCGCCGCACGACACCCGATGACCCTCACGCCGCACCTTTGGGCGCTCGCCGTCACCGCCTTCCTCGCCTCCGGCGTCGAAGCGGTCGAAGCGCTGACGATCGTCCTCGCGGTCGGCATCACCCGCGGTTGGGGGCGTGCGCTCGGCGCAGCCCTTGCCGCGTTCCTCGTTCTGGCGATCGTGGTCTGGATCGCAGGCCCGCGCCTGCCGGCGCTGGTTGCGATCCCCTACGTCAAGCTCGTCGTCGGCCTGATCGCGCTCTATGTCGGCTACACGTGGCTGCGCAAAGCGATCTTGCGCGCCGCCGGCAAGATGGCGCAGCGCAACGAGAGCGTCGCGTTCGCCAAACAGACGGCGAAGGTCGAAGCGGAATCGCCGCGCGAGGCGTTTGCCACCGCCTTTACCGGCGTGCTGACCGAAGGCGTCGAGGTCGTCGCGATCGTGCTCGCCCTCGGCAGCGGCACCGCGCAAACGCTCGGCGCGGCGGCAGGCGGCGCGCTCGCGGCGTTCGTCGCGGTCGTCATCGTCGGGCTGCTCGTTCATCGACCGCTGTCCCAAGTTCCCGAGAACGCGATGAAATACGTCGTCGGGGTGATGGTGTCGGCATTCGGCGTCTACTGGACTGGGGAGGGGCTTCGCGTCGAGTGGCCCGCGGCCGATGTCGCGCTGTTTTACATTGCGGCATTGGTGCTCTTGGTTGCCGGGAGCGTTACCTTGGTGTTGCGGCGGGGTGAGGTCCGGGCTTAGGGCGGAGCCTAGCCGTGCTACTGCGGTAGCAGCAAGCCGACGGACGTCCGCGGGGCCGGCGCGATATCGGCGTACACTCTGAATTATGGATCAGCTGCTTGCGGCGCGGGCTCAGATGGGGACCTCGTTGGCGTTCCATATCGTGTTTGCGGCGCTCGGGGTGGGGTTGCCGCTGCTCGTGTTTATTGCCGAGGGGGCTTGGCTGCGGACGGGGCGGCGCGTGTACTACGATCTGGCGCGGTCGTGGGCGAAGGGGATGGCGATTCTGTTCGCGGTCGGAGCGGTGTCGGGGACGATCCTGTCGTTTGAGTTGGGGTTGTTGTGGCCGACGTTCATGCGGTATGCGGGGGCGTTGATC
>DASYFS010000397.1:0-13570 GCA_036498305.1 Candidatus Elarobacter sp.
AAGACGTCTTCACGATCACCGGCCGCGGCACGGTCGGCACCGGCCGCGTCGAGCGCGGTCAGGTCAAGGTCGGTGAGGAAGTCGAGATCGTCGGTCTCGTCGAGACGCCGCCGCGCAAGACGGTCGTCACGGGTATCGAGATGTTCCGCAAGCTGCTCGATGCGGGCATCGCCGGCGACAACGTCGGCGTGCTGCTGCGCGGCGTGGAGCGTAACGACATCGAGCGCGGCCAGGTTCTCGCCAAGCCGGGCTCGATCAAGCCGCACAAGAAGTTCAAGGCCGAGGTCTACGTCATCGCCAAGGAAGAGGGCGGCCGCCACACGCCGTTCTTCGCGAACTACCGCCCGCAGTTCTATTTCCGCACGACCGACGTCACCGGCACCATCAAGCTCCCCGAGGGCGTCGAGATGGTCATGCCCGGCGACAACATCACGATGGACGTCGAGTTGATCACGCCGATCGCGTGTGAAGAGGGCCTCCGCTTCGCGATCCGCGAGGGCGGCCGCACCGTCGGCGCCGGCGTCGTCACCAACGTCTCCGACTAACCGGTAAGGCACCAAGCACAATGGCAAAGCAGAAGATTCGCATCCGACTTAAGGCATACGATCACCGCGTCCTCGATCAGTCCGCGGAGCGCATCGTCGACACGGCGAAGCGCACGGGCGCGTTCGTGAGCGGTCCGGTTCCCCTCCCCACGGAGATCAACCGGTTCTGCGTCAACCGTTCCCCGCACGTCGACAAGAAGTCGCGCGAGCACTTCGAGATGCGCACGCACAAGCGCCTCATCGACATCCTTCAGGCGTCACCGAAGACGATGGACGCGCTGATGCACCTCGACCTTCCGGCCGGCGTCGACATCGAGCTCAAGGCGTAAGCCTCGCTCGCACGGTAAAGCCACGGAACCTCGGCACTCGCCGGGGTTCCTTTTTTGTCGAGCGGGGTAGAATGACGAGGATGCGCTCGCCGGAGAGGATCCCCATCGAGGGCCTTCCACCGGTCGATCTCGCGACGCTCGATGTGCTGCCGGACCCCGCGTGGGTCACGACGCCGGCCGAACGGTTCGCGTACTTCAACGCGGCGTGGCTCGGGCTGATCGGTTCCGGTGAGCGATATGCGGACAAGGACACGTTCTACGAACGCCTCCACCCCGACGACCGCGCGGTCCTCAAGGACGCATGGGAGACGGCGCGCGAGCAGAAAGCGCCATTCGCGGTCGACTGCCGGATCCGGCTGCGCGACGGCGACCACCATTGGTTTCTGCTGCGCGCGATCCCGGTCGGCGAGGCGTGGCTGGGTACCGCGATCGACGTCGACGCGGAGCGGCGAGCGCGCGAGGCGCTGATCGCCGCCGAGTCGCGCGCCCGCACGATCGCCGACGCGATGCCGCAGCTCACCGGGATTACGGACGCCGCCGGCCGCGTGCTGTGGGTGAACGACAAGCACGTCGCCTACACCGGCCAGCCCAGCGACGAGGTTCTCGGCGAGGGCTGGACGACGATCGTCCATCCCGAGGACGTCCTTCCGATGCTCGACGGGTGGAGGAACGCGCTCGCGAGCGGGGAGCCGTTCGAGACGCAGTACCGGCTGCGCCGCTTCGACGGCGCGTATCGCTGGTTTCTCAACCGGTCCGTCCCCGTGCGCGACGGCAACGGGAAGATCACCAGCTGGATCGGAACCGCGACCGATATCGACGCGCGCAAACGCGCGGAGGACGCGCTGCGGATCGTCGTCGAGGCGAGCCTGGCGTTCTCGGAGACGCTCGACGCGGCGGTCGCGCTGCAGCGGCTCGCCGACGTCGTCGCCGCACACGTCGCCGATTGGTGCGGCGTCAGCATCTTCGATGCGGCGGGGCGCCTCCAGCCCGTCGCGATCGCGCATCGCGACCCCAGCCGCGTGCGCGTCATCAAAGACTACATGCGCCGCTATCCCTCACGCGACGACGATGCGGGGACGATCGTCGCGACGACCGGGATCCCGGTCCGCATCGACCCGATCGTCCCCGAGATGTACGATGCGATCGACGATCCGGCGCAGCGCGCCGAGGCGAAAGCGCTCGCCCTGCGGGCGATCCTGTACGTCCCGCTCGGCGACAAGACCGAACCGCTCGGCGTGCTCAGCCTGGCCTTGTCGGAGACCGACCGCTCCTTCACCGATGAGGACCAGCAGCTTGCGACGCTGATCGCGCAGCGTGCCTCGATCGCCGTTGCGAACGCGCGGCTGTACGAGCGGCAGAGCCAGGTGGCGCGTACGCTGCAGTCGGCCTTCCTCCCGCCGGCGCTCCCACGCACCGACGGGATCGCATTCGACGCCATCTACACCGCCGGGACGCGCGACCTCACGATCGGCGGCGACTGGTACGACGCCTTCGCGCTCGAGAACGGGACGATCGCGTTCTCGGTCGGCGACGTCGCGGGGCGCGGGCTCGACGCGGCGGTGCCGATGGGCAAGATGCGGCAGACCTTCCGCGCCCTCGGCGCGGTCGACGCCGATCCCACCTGGTCGCTCTCGGTCGCCGACGCCGTGCTGCGCCGCGAGCATCCCGACATCTTCGTCACCGCCTTCGTCGCCACGTTCGACCCGCACGCGGGGCTGCTGACGCACGCCAACGCCGGCCATCCGGCACCGTTCCTGCGCGAAGCCGACGGGACGCTGACGCGTATCGAGGCACCTGGGGTTCCGCTCGGCTTGGGCGCGCTTGCGGAGCAGCGTAACGAAGAGCGCACGCTGCACTCGGGCGACCTGCTCGTCGCGTTCACCGACGGCTTGATCGAGACCACCCGCGACATCGCCGAAGGGGAAGAGCGCGTCGCTTCGGCGCTGGCGCACCCCGCGTTCGCGATCTGCTCGGAGCCGGCGGCGCTGCTGAGCGCGCTGATCGTCCCCGACGAGCCCGGCGACGACATCGCGATCCTCGCGCTGCGCGTCGGCCGCGGCGCCGACTGGACGTTCGACGCGGCCCGCCCGCGTCGGGCGCAGGCCGCGCGCGGCGCCTTCGTCCGCCGGCTCGTCGAGGCCGGGGTCGGCGAGCGGGCGCGCGACGCCTGCGAGACGATCTTCGGCGAGCTGATCGGGAACGTCGCGCGCTACACGCCGGGTCCGGTCGACGTCGCGCTGCGCCGCAGCGACGGCCGCTTCCGGCTCGCCGCGCTCGACCGCGGCCCGGGCTTCCGCTGGGACGAGCACCTCCCCGCCGACCAGTTCGCCGAGAGCGGGCGCGGCCTGTTCATCATCGGCCGGCTGGGGAGCGCGGTCCGCGCCGAGTATCTCCCGGGCTTCGGCTCGTACATCGAGCTCACGCTGCCGACGTAGGCCGAGCGGTGTTCGCATCCGCGCCTGAGAAGCAGACGCGTATGCCGACGCCGATCGACGTCACGTACGAGCGCACGTTCAGCGGTACGCCGCGGCGGATCTATCAGCTGCTCACCGAGATGGGGACATCGCAGGACGCGATCTGGCCCTTCGCCTCACAGCCGTTCATTCGCAGCGCGGGGCCGCTGACGCCCGGCGTCACCGAGGAGTGGCATCTCGGCCTGCACGCGGTCCTCGAGTCGTTCGATCCCGAGAAGTCGATCGTGTGGCGCGTCGACAACGAGGGCGTCGACGGGACGCATACCTTCGCGCTCGAGCACCAGGGACGCCGCGTCATCCTCCGCCACCGCTTCACCGCGACGCTCGACGACGAGCAGGGCCGGCTGATGTGGCGGCGCGTCGAAGAGCAGCACGAGCGCGCGATCAACGGATTGTTCGACAAGCTCGCGCGCGTGCTGAAGCGGTGATCGCGCAGCCGCTGCTGCTCGTCGCCGCCCTCACGTCGTCGTGGTGTCACGCCGTGCCGCTTGAGCCCCGTTCCTGCAGCACGCTCGTCGTGCACGCGCCGAAGGCGACGCTGCGACTCGCCGTCGCCGACACCGCAGCGCGCCGCGAACACGGGCTGATGGGCGTGCGCCGAGTGCCCGGCGCGCAGGGGATGATCTTCGCGTTTGCGGACGGCGACGCGGTCCGCGACTTCTGGATGAAGGACACGATCACGCCGCTCGACATGGTGTGGGTGCGCGGCGACGGCGTTGTCACCGCCATCGCGAAGAACGTCCCGGCGACGAAGCCGAACACGCCCGACGATCGGGTCGCGCGCCGCCAGGGTGTCGGCCGCTACGTGATCGAGCTGGCGGCGGGGGAGTCCGCGCGCGCCGGAATCCACCCGGGGACGCATCTGCGGATCTCCGACATTCGCTCCGAATAGCTCCGCCGCACTTCATCGGGAGGCCCGTGTATGTCTTGGGAGGCTCTTGGCGCGCTCGCGTCGTTTGCAAGCGCGATCATCGTCCTCGTCGCAGCGTTCGCGGCGGTGCGCCAACTGCGGCACATGCGTCTCGCGAATCAATTACTGTCCTACAACGAGTTCATGACCTGGCAGCAATCAGCCGAGGCGCTCGAGGCGCGCCGGTTCCTCAACTCGTTGGATGTCAGCGATCCCGCAACGCTGCTTGCCGTCACGACGCCCGAGATCGATCAGCGGCTCATCACGCTTGGCGTGCATTATCAAAACGTCGCGCGCCTGCTCAATAACGGCGTTCTGGACGATGTGCTGTTCGGAGCGTATTACGACATGGCGCCGCGCGTGTGGAAACGGCTGCAGCCTGTGGCGGCCGTCTTGCGGGAGCGATCCGGCGTCGCCATCTGGATCGACTTCGAGTATCTGGTCTATCGCGGTCAAAAGGAGCGGATACTGGAGAAGCTGATGCGCCGCTATCCGGCCGATTTCATGAGAGACGTAACGAGCCGGCTTAGCTGAACGCGTTCTCGCCGGTGATGAGCTGCCCGAGGATCAAGGTGTGGACCTCGCTCGTCCCCTCGTAGGTGAGGACGCTCTCGAGGTTGTTCATGTGCCGGATCACCGGATACTCGAGCGTGATCCCGCTTGCGCCGAGGATCGTGCGCGCCTCGCGACAGATCGCCAGCGACTCGCGGACGTTGTTGAGCTTCCCGAACGAGACGTGCGCGGGGTGCGCTTTGCCTTGATCCTTGAGCCGGCCGATGTGGTACGCCGTCAGCAGTCCTTTGTTGAGCTCGAGCAGCATGTTGACGAGCTTCTCTTGGGTGAGCTGGAAGGCGGCGATCGGCTTGGAGAACTGAACGCGCGTCTTCGCGTACTCGAGCGCGGACTCGTAGCACGCGCGGGCCGCGCCGAGCGCGCCCCACACGATGCCGTAGCGCGCTTCGTTCAGGCATGAGAGCGGGCCGCGCAGACCGCTGACGTTCGGCAGCATCGCCGACGCCGGCAGGCGGCACTCTTCGAGGATCAGCTCCGAGGTGATCGAGGCGCGCAGCGAGAGCTTTTTCTCGATGTTCCGCGTCGAGAACCCTTTGGTGCCGCGCGGGATGACGAAGCCGCGGATCGTGTCGCCGCTCCCGTTGTCGGATTGCGTGCGCGCCCACACGATAGCGACGTCGGCGACGCCGCCGTTGGTGATCCACGCTTTGGAGCCGTTGAGGACGTAGTCGCCGCCGTCGCGCCGCGCCGTCGTGCGCATCCCGCTCGGATCACTGCCGAAGTCCCACTCGGTGAGGCCGAAGCACCCGATCGCCTCACCCGCCGCCATCCGCGGAAGCCACTCGTTCTTCTGGTCCTCGGAGCCGTGCGCCCACAGCGCGAACATCGCAAGCGAGCCTTGCACCGAGACGAACGAGCGGAATCCCGAATCGCCGGCTTCGAGCTCGAGGCACGCGAGGCCGTACGCGACGGCGCTCGTCCCGGCGCAGCCGTACCCCTGCAGGTGCATGCCGAGCAGTCCGAGATCGCCGAGCTCCTTCGCGATCTCGTGCGGGAACGTGTGGTCTTCGAACCACTGCGCGATGTTCGGGAGCACGCGCGCGCGGACGAACGCCCGAACCGTATCGCGGATCAGGCGCTCGTCGTCGGTCAGCAGCGCGTCGACCCCGAGAAAGTCGTTCGGGTTCGGCGCCGGGACGCGGGCGCGAGGCGTGTCGTGGCTCGCGGTGGTGCTCATGCGGGCCGTTTCGGGGGGTGCGCGCACGCCCCTCGTGCGCGCGCCCGGGCCCCTAGTGGATGATGTAGCGGTCGGCGGTCGTCGGCGCCTGCGGGACGCGGAACGCGTCGCAGTCGGTGTGGACGACCTTGGCGTCGCTGCTGACGCGGCGCATCGAGCCCTGCGTGCGCACGCCGATCACCATCGACAGGTTGTCGCCGTCCTCGAGCAGCGCCTGGCGCGTCGACGCGAACGCCGTGTCGGCACCGCGGCCGGCCTGGACGTTCCAGCGGCCCGGCATGACACCGACCTGCGTGAAGCGTCCGGCGGCGTCGGAAACGAGGCGGTACGTGCTCCCGTCGTCGACCCCGCGCAGCGTCACGTGAGCGTTCGCCAGCGGTTGGCGCGTCTCGCAGGCGTAGACGACGCCGTGGATCGTCGCGGGCTGCGACGCCGCCGAGGCGGCGCTCAGGCCCACCGTCGGCACCAAAGCGAGAATGAGGAACAGTTGCTTGCTCATCCTCACGTTATTCCCCGATATCGAGGCCCAGGTCGAGGATGTGCGCGCTGTGCGTCAGCGCACCCGAGGAGATCAGATCGACGCCCGACTCGGCGACCGCTCGAACGGTCGTCGCATCGATCCGCCCCGACGCCTCGAGCAGCGCGCGGCCGGCCGTCCGCGCGACGGCGATGCGGAGCTGTTCGGGGCTGAAGTTGTCGAGCAGTACGATGTCGGCGCGCGCCGCGAGCGCCTCGTCGAGCTGCGCCGGCGTGTCGACCTCGACCTCGATCTTCACCAGATGTCCAGCACGCGCACGCGCCGCCTCGATCGCGGCGGCGATCCCGCCCGCGATCGCGACGTGGTTGTCCTTGATGAGGATCGCATCGTCGAGGCCGAAGCGGTGGTTCGCGCCGCCGCCGTCGCGGACCGCGGCTTTCTCGAGCGCGCGCAGGCCCGGCGTCGTCTTGCGCGTATCGACGATCGTCGCGCGGGTCCCGGCGACGAGCTCGACCAGGCGCGCTGTCGCGGTTGCGATCCCGCTGAGGTGCGAGATGAAGTTGAGCGCCGTCCGTTCGCCGGTGAGGATCGCGCGCAACGGTCCGGCGATCGTCGCGACGAGCGTCCCGCGATCGACCTGCGCGCCGTCTTCGACCGCGAGCCGCACGTCGACCCGCGCATCGAGGAGCGCGAAGACGCGCTCGACCACGAGCGTCCCCGAGATTACGCCGGGCTCGCGGGCGACAAGCTTTGCCTCGCCGCGGCGGCCGGCCGGGACGATCGCCTCGGTGGTGAGGTCGCCGGCGCGACCGAGGTCCTCGTGCAGCGCGGTGCGCACGAGGTCGTCGACCAGGAGCGTGAGCATTACGCGACGGCCAGCATCCGTTCGACGGCCGCCAGCGCGCGCACGCGCACCGCTTCGTCGACGACGATCTCGTCCTGCAGCGTCTCGAGCGAGCGGAGGATCTTCGGGAGCGTGTTGCGCTTCATGTGCGGGCACAGATTGCACGGCCGCACGAACGCGACGTTGGGGAACTCGGCGGCGACGTTGTCGCTCATCGAGCACTCGGTCAGCAGCACGACCCGCTGCGGCGCGCGGTCGCGGACGAAGTCGATCATCGCCTTCGTCGAGCCGGCGAAGTCGGCGGCCGCGATCACGTCGGGCGGGCATTCGGGATGCGCGATCACCAGCAGCCCGTCTTCGCCTTCGCGCAGCCGCTCGACGTCGAGCGCGCGGAAACGCTCGTGGACTTCGCAGTGGCCCTTCCACGAGATGATCTCGACCGAGGTCTGCGCGGCGACGTAACTCGCCAGAAACTCGTCGGGGATCATGATGACCCGCGGTACGCCCAGTGACTCGACGATCTGCACCGCGTTCGAGCTCGTGCAGCACACGTCGGACTCCGCCTTCACCGCGGCGCTGGTGTTGACGTAGGTGACGATCGGCACGCCCGGGTAGCGCGCGCGCAGCCCGCGCACGTCCTCGGCGGTGATCGACTCGGCGAGCGAACAGCCGGCGCGTTCGTCGGGGACGATGACGGTGCGGCTGGGGTTGAGGATCTTCGCCGTCTCGCCCATGAAGTGGACGCCGCTGACGAGGATGACGTCGGCGTCCGCGCGCTGCGCTTCGCGCGCGAGCTGCAGCGAGTCGCCCACGATGTCGGCGACGCCGTGAAAGATCTCCGGCGTCTGATAGTTGTGCGCCAGGATCACGGCGTTGCGCTCGCGCTTGAGCCGGTTGATCGCGTCGACGTAGGGCGCGTACAGCGGCCACTCGGCCGCGGGGATCACCGCCTGGGCGCGCTCGTAGATCGGCCGCGTGCGCGCTTCGATCTCAGGGGTGAAGGGGAGGGTGTCGATCATCGGGACCTCGGGTCGAGTCGCGGCTCTCGGCCGCCGATCTCGTGCTTTTTCTGACTATGAGAAAAAGCCTCCGGTTGCAGTTAGCGGAAGGCGATCCCGGCCCGCGGGCGCTCGGCGATGACCGCCGCGCGGAAGCGATAGAGCTTGGCAGGCCGCCCGGCGGTCCGGCGGACCGCGCCGGTCGGCTCGACCAGCGCGGCTTCTTCGACGAGCCGGCGCAGGTTCGGTCCGTGGAGGCGCCGGCCGGCGAGCGCCTCGAGGGTGGCCTGAAGCTCGGCGAGGGTGAAATCGGGTGGCAGCAGCTCGAAGACGAGCGGGCGGTATTGGAGCGCGCCGCGGATCCGCCCGAGCGCAGTCGCCACGATCCGTCGGTGGTCGAACGCCATCCGCTCGCCGAGGAGAACCGGCCCCGGATTCCGAGACTCGGCGACGAGGCCCGCCTCCCAGAACAGCTCGTAGCGCTCGAGCGCGAGCTCGCCGTTCCACGCCTTGCCGCTCGTCCCGACCGCCCGCCGAGCCCGCAGCTCGCGGCGCCGCGTCATCTCGGCATCCGGCGCCGCGGCGACCCACGCGGCGACCGCCGGCGCGATCGTCTCGTCGACGATCGGCGGGCGGCCGGCACGCCAGTCTTCCCAGGGAAAATACCGGTACCAGGGATGCCAGCGCACGCCTGCGACGTGCGGCGCCCGCTCGTGGACGAACGCCAGGTAGGCGACCGAGAGGACGCGGCGACGCGCGTCGCGCCCGCGGTCGCCGAACGTGTAGAGCTGCTCGAGGTGGCCCAGATCGAGGCCCGCCTGCTCGGTCACCCAGCGGCGCAGGCCGGCGTCGAGCGTCCGGTCGCCGTCGGGGTCGAACGATCCGGCGGGGAGCGCGTCGGCCGGAAGCTCGCCGCCTGGCGCGCGGACCAGGACGCGCGGCTCATCGTCGGAAACGGCCGCGACCACCGCGTCGAGGGCGACGGCCAGATCGATCGGCACTCAGGCGAAGGTGTCGACGACCGTCCCGAGGTCGTTGTCGCCGTCGCCGTCCCGGTCGGTCGGCGTCACGGCGGCGATATGCGGCGGCAGCGCGAGCGACCGCACGACCCCGGTGCTGGGGATCGTCACGCTCGTCGCCGGCGCTACGGTCATAGGCCGATCCTACCATGCCTGCTCTGCCGAACGCCAGGGGCCGTGGATCGCCGGGGCCTCGCGCGCCGCGCCGCGCTTGACGCTCTTGCAGCATTCCTGTAAACTGTGGCGGTTGTGGTCCGCGTCGTGGGCGCCGTTTTGGCGTGCACGACGAAAGGTGTAAGTGATACGCCAGGATCCGTGGATTTCCCAAAAGGAACGATCAACGTGAAGAACATCATCGGCCGGAAGGTCGGGATGACGAGCGTGTTCACGGACGACGGCCGGAGCGTTCCGGTCACCGTGATTCAAGCTGGCCCGTGTACCGTGATTCAAAAAAAGACGAAGGAAACCGACGGCTACGAAGCCGTCGCGCTGGCGTTCGGCGACGTGAAGCCCTCACGCCTGAGCAAAGCGCTGCAGGGACATTATAAGAAGGCCGGGATCGCGCCCAAGCGCGACATCCGCGAGTTCCGCACGGGAATCGACAGCGTCGAGCTCGGCGCGACGATCACCGTCGACGGCTTCGCCGCCGGCGATCGCGTCGACGTGCAAGGGATCTCGAAGGGCCACGGCTTCGCCGGTGGCATCAAGCGCTGGAACTTCAGCGGCGGCGGCGCGAGCCACGGTTCGATGATCCACCGCCAGCCGGGTTCGAACGGCGACACGAACTCGGGCCACACCCCCCGCGGCAGCCGCCGTCCCGGTCACTACGGCGTCGACCGCATCACCCATCAGAATCTCGAAGTGGTCCGCGCCGACGCGGAGCGGAACCTGCTCCTCGTCCGCGGTCCGGTGCCGGGGCCGAAGAACGGCCTCGTCATCGTGCAGTTGTCCGTGAAGACGAAGGTGGGCGCGTAATGCCGCAGGTCATCGACGCCACCGGGAAGAGCGTCCGCGACGTCGAGACGCCCGCCGCGTTCAGCGGCGAGGTCGCCGGCAAGGCGAACGCCGTCTTCCGCGCCGTCTTCCGCGAGCTGGCGAACCGCCGCTCCGGGACGCACTCCACCAAGAAGCGCGACGAAGTTCGCGGCGGCGGCAAGAAGCCGTGGAAGCAGAAGGGGACCGGCCGCGCCCGTCAGGGTTCGATCCGTTCGCCGCAGTGGGCGCACGGCGGCGTCGTGTTCGGCCCGCAGCCGCGCTCGTATGTCACCTCGCTCAACAAGAAAGAGCGCCGCGCCGCGATGATCGCCGCGCTCGCCGACAAGTACCAGACGGGGAACGTGACGGTGCTCGACACCGCCAAGTTCGACCTCACCAAGACGAAGGCGCTCGCCTCGATGCTCTTCGGCACGCCGAAGGCGGCAAAGACCGGCGCGCGCACGCTCGTCGTGTTCGCGACCGACGAGCTGGCGACGGTCGGCACCCCGCTGCGCCGCACCGGCCGCAACCTGCAGCAGGTCACGGTCACGCACACCGGCGAGCTCGACGTCAAAGACGTCGTGGGCTACGCGCGCCTCGTCGTCACCACCGCCGCGCACGACGCCCTCTCGGCGAAGTTCTCCGGGGAGACCAAGTAGATGGACGCCAGAGACGTCATCATCGCGCCGCTCATCACTGAAAAGTCGATGGCCGGAACGGTGGCTCAGCAGTACAGCTTCGAAGTGAACCCGCACGCGACCAAGACGATGATCAAGGCCGCCGTGTCGGAGATCTTCGGCGTGACGGTCGTGAAGATCAACACCGTCAACGTGATGGGCAAGAAGAAGAACTTCGCTCGCCGCGGCCGCCGTTCGTCCGGCACCCAGTCGGATTGGAAGAAGGCTATCGTCACCCTCGCCCCTGGACAGAAGATCCAGCTGGGCGGCGTCAACTATTTCGAGCAATAACGATGGCCGTTAAAAAGTACAAACCGACCAGCGCCGCGCGCCGCTTCATCACCACCGCCGACTTCAGCGAGATCACGAAGAAGGCGCCGGAGCGCCGTCTGCTCGAGGTCAAGAAGAAGCACTCGGGCCGCAACAACAACGGCCACATCACGACGCGCCACAAAGGCGGCGGCTACCGTAAGCAGTACCGCATCGTCGACTTCAAGCGCACCAAGGACGGCATCCCGGCGAAGGTCGCGGCGATCGAGTACGATCCCAACCGCACGACGCGCCTGGCGCTGCTCCACTACCGCGACGGCGAGAAGCGCTACATCCTGGCGCCCGCGCTGCTCAAGGTCGGCGATGTGGTCGAATCGGGCTCGGCGGCCGACATCAAGGTCGGCAACGCGCTCCCGCTCACGAACATCCCGCTCGGCACGGTCATCCACAACATCGAGCTCTCGCCCGGCGAAGGCGGGAAGCTCGTGCGTGCCGCCGGTGGCGCCGCGCAGCTGATGGCAAAGGAAGGCGAGTACGCCCAGGTCCGCATGCCGTCGGGCGAAGTTCGCCGCATCCTGGTCGTCTGCCGCGCGACGATCGGCCAGCTCGGCAATCTCGATCACGAGAACGAGATCATCGGGAAAGCCGGCCGCCAGCGTCACCTCGGGAAGCGCCCGTCGGTGCGCGGCATCGCGATGAACCCCGTCGACCACCCGCACGGCGGTGGTGAGGCGCGCTCGACCTCGGGCCGCCCGCCGACCACGCCTTGGGGTCAGATGACGATGGGCAAGAAGACGCGCCGCAACAAGCGCACCACCAAGATGATCGTCCGCAAGCGGAAGAGCAAGTAACATGGGTCGTTCACTGAAAAAGGGTCCCTACGTTGCGGACCATCTCATCACCAAGGTCGAGAAGATGAACTCGACGCGCGAGAAGCGGGTCATCAAGACCTGGTCGCGCGCTTCGACGATCGTCCCGGCGATGGTCGGTCATACGATCTCGGTCCACAACGGCCGGGCGCACATCCCCGTGTTCGTCACCGAGAACATGGTCGGGCACAAGCTCGGCGAGTTCTCGCCGACGCGCACGTTCAAAGGCCACGCCGGCGACAAGGCCAAGGTGAGCTGATGGCGACCGCGACGACCGCCGAGCGCGCCGAAGCGCTCGCCCACCTCAAGTTCGCGCGGGTCGGTCCGCGCAAGCTCCGCCGCGTCGCCGACGCGATCCGCGGCAAGACCGTGCGCGAAGCGCTGGTCCTGCTGCAGTTCTCGGGCGTCTTCGCTTCGGAGCCGATCGCGAAGCTGCTCAAGAGCGCGGTCGCGAACGCGGAGAACAACCACGACATGAGCTCGGACGGGCTCTACGTCACGCGCATCACCGTCGACGGCGGCCCCGCCGGCGGGATCACGAAGCGCCTCGATCCGCGCGCCCAAGGCCGCGCGGCGTTCAAGCGTAAGAAGCTCTCGCACGTCACGATCGCGGTCGGACCGCAGCCGCCGAAGCATCTGCCGAAGCAGCGCGCCGGCGCGTCGATCGCGCTCAAGACCCGCACGCAGCGTCAGGCGCAAGCCGCGACGACGAAGCCGAAGTCGACCTCGCGTCGCAAGAAACAGCCGGCCGCTGCTGCCGCGGGGGCCACGGAGTAATATGGGTCAGAAGATTCACCCCGTCGGCCTTCGCCTCGGGATCACCCGCACGTGGGACAGCCGCTGGTTCGAGAAAAAGAACTACGTCAGCTGGCTGCACGAAGACGTCGCCATCCGGAAATACTTCGGACGGATGACGCGCGCCGCCGCGATCTCGCGCGTCGAGATCGAGCGCCGTGCCAACCAGGCTCGGATCATCATCAACACCGGCAAGCCCGGGATCATCATCGGGAAGCGCGGCGTCGGGATCGACGAGATCCGCCGCAACCTCGAGAAGCTCACCGGCAAGCAAGTCCAGGTCAACGTCGTCGAGATCCAGACGATCGAGCTGGACGCGCGCCTCGTCGGTCAGAACATCGTCGACCAGCTCGAGAAGCGCATCGCGTTCCGCCGCGCCATGAAGCAGGCGATCATGCGCACCATGAAGGCCGGCGCGCGCGGCGTGAAGGTTCAAGTGTCGGGCCGCCTCGGCGGCGCCGAGATCGCTCGCACCGAGCGCAACCACGACGGCAAGGTGCCGCTGCACACGCTGCGCGCGGATATCGACTATGCCCATGTCGAAGCCTTCACCACCTTCGGCCGCATCGGCGTCAAGGTCTGGATCTACAAGGGCGAAGTGCTGCCGGATCAGCCGCGCGGCGAGCGCGTCGGCCCG
>DASYFS010000398.1:0-1574 GCA_036498305.1 Candidatus Elarobacter sp.
TCGCGGAGCGACTTGGAGACTTTCGTTTTGCGTGCGCTGTCGATCGCCGCCGCGCCGAAGCCGAGCAGGGTGCTCCAGGCCGACTTGATAGGGCTCGCTTCGTGGCCGCCCAGGCTGGCGAGGCACTCCGTCAGCGCCGTCACGTGGTTCTGGCAGAGCGCGAACATCTGCGAGACGGCGGCCTTGGCGTCCGGGTAGCGTTCGGCGATGCCGAGCTGTGCCTTGAGCGGCTGGTCGATGTGCCGTTCGAGCGCCAGCATGTCGCTGACGTACGTCTGCAGCGAGTGCCGGTCGTCCCGATCGGCGTCCGCCGTCGTCGAAGAGTCGTAGCGGATCGATCCGCCTTCCGTTTCGATATCGCTCATAGCGTACGACATATCCCCGCCCGGCCCGCGCGTTAACGGGCCGGAAGTCCCAGCCCGCAGGACGAAAGTGAGCGTGTGATCAGTAGCAGGGCCGCCGCACTGGCCGATGAGATCGAGCATGCGATCGTCGCGGGAAAAGTCCGCAGCGGCGAGCGGCTCGGGACCAAGGACGACCTGCGCCGGCGCTACGACGTGGCATACGGAACGCTCAACGAGACGCTGCGGATCCTCCAGCAGCGGGGTTATGTCACCTCACGCACCGGCCCCGGCGGCGGCCTGTTCGCCACCATGCCGACCTCGAGCGACCGGCTTCGGCACCTGCTCTCCGGCTTTCCCGAAGGCGGGACGCTCAAGGACTGCGCCGAGGTCCGTCACGCCCTCGAAGAGGCGATCACCGTCGACGCGACGCGCTCGCGAACGCGTGCCGATCTGGCTGACCTGCGCCGGCTGCTCAAGGCGATGGAAAGCAGCACGAACGATCAGACGGCCTACCTCCACCAGAACTGGGAGTTGCACCGGCGCATCGCCGAGTGCTGCCGCAACCGTGTCCTCGCCAACCTCTACGTGACGCTGCTCGATGCCAACGAGCCGGGCCCCGGCGTCGTCGCGCCCGACCGCGAACGGGTCGCAAATGCCGCCGAGAATCTGACCGCGCACGTCGAGCTTGTCGAAGCGATCGGTTCCGGCTCGGTCGAACGCGCGCGCCGCGCCGTCGAAGCGCACGAGGCGTTCTTCGCGCCGCCGAGCGACCGCGCGTCCGTACCGGCGCGGCCCACCGCCGCGCGCCGGCGTCCGCCGGCCAGACGCGCCGCGGCGCGCTAAACGGCGCCGAACGCCGCCAGGCCGGCGCGCGCGAGGTCGGCGTCGCGGCCTTGCGTCTTCCCGGTGACGCCGATCCCCGCGAGCGTCGTACCATCGGCAGCCGGAACGACGATCCCGCCGCGCAGCCCGGTCAGCTGCGCGTCGCCGTAGTACGCGATCTGCAGCGCGCGCGCCACGATCTCGCGGTGAAAGTCCTCGGTGTCGCGGTCCATCACCGCCGCAGTGTACGCCTTGCGGACCGAGGCGCGCATCCAACGCGGCCGCGCGCCGTCCATCCGGCGCGCCGCGACGAGGTCGCCGTGCGCGTCGACGATCGCGATCGCGATCACGAACCCTGCGGCGCGCGCCGCCTCGACGATCGCGTCGAGGGCGCGCATCGCCGCCGCC
>DASYFS010000399.1:0-11105 GCA_036498305.1 Candidatus Elarobacter sp.
ACTTCGGCCACGTCGGTCGGCCAGTACACCGATCCCATCGTGGCCGACGCCCGCATGGACGTGCAGAAGATCGCGACGGTCGGCGGCACGGTCCCGGCGCCGACGGTGCAATATACCGTGCGCGCCAACAACGGTGGCTCACGCGCGATGGTCGCCGTCAACCGCGCCGGCCTGCCGGCGGGTGCCGGGATCACCGGCAACGGCGTCATCCTCACCGACAAGCTGCCGTCGTACAACGCGACACAGCTGACCCTGAGCGGGACCCCGAGCTGGGTCACGCAGCCGGCCGGCGGCGGCACGAGCGTGCAGACTTCGGCCACGTCGGTCGGCCAGTACACCGATCCTATCGTCGCCGACGCCCGCATGGACGTGCAGAAGATCGCGACGGTCGGCGGCACGGTGGCGGCGCCGACGGTGCAATACACGGTGCGCGCGAACAACGGCGGCTCCCGCGCGATGGTCGCGGTCAACCGCGCCGGCCTGCCGGCGGGTGCGGGGATCACCGGCAACGGCGTCAGCCTCACCGACAAGCTGCCGTCGTACAACGCGACACAGCTGACCCTGAGCGGAACCCCGAGCTGGGTCACCCAGCCGACGGGCGCGACCTTCATCTACTCGACCGACGGCACCACCTGGACCACGACGTCGGCCGGGGCGGTCTACGTCGGCATCTTCATCCCGTCGTCGGCGATCACCGGATCGTTCGGCGCGTCGAACCCCGGCTCGTCGCAGGGGAGCGTCACCGCCGGCCAGGCGCAGGCGGCGTTCACCTACACGATCAACGGCTCGACGGCGACCGGCGGCGCGAACCCGAGCGCGATCACGAACGTCGTCGACTCGATCTACGCCGACCAGAGCGGCTACATCGAAGGGCCGGCGATCACGTTCCAGAGCGTGCAGAACAACGCGGGCGCGACGGCGGCGCAGACGGCGCCGGCGATCGCGAACACCAACGGCACGCTGACCGGCTCCGCGCAGGTCAGCTCCGGCGCCTCGCCCTCGAGCAGCGCGGTCCTCAACGGTCCGAGCGGCTTCCCCGCCGCGACCGGCCCCGACAGCACGACGAACACCGACTACACCGCGGTGTCGTACACCGACGGCGGGACGATCCTCGCGGCCGTCAACGGCTCGACGGTCAGCGTCCCGGCGAGCGCGGCCGTGTACACGTTCACGAACACGGTCCAGAACAACGGCAACAAGGACGACACGTTCAACCTCACCGCCGCGACCGGCACCGGCTTGACCGCCCTTCCGGCGGGCTGGACGGTGACGTTCACCAGCGCCGGTCAGGTGGCGAGCGGGTCGTGCGCCGCCGTTACCGCGGGGACGCTGATCACCTCGGTGTGCGTCCCGTCGGGCGGCTCGCAGAACTACCGCGTGCTCTACACGCCGCCGGGCAGCGCGACGACGTTCAACGCCTACGCGGCGTACGGCGACGCGATCACCGCGACGTCGGTCAACGACAACACCAAGACCAACATCACGGTCGACGAGATGTTCGTCGGCGGGTACGTGAAGCTGGTCAAGTCGTTAGGAGTCGCGTCTGGTCAGCCGTGTGCGACCGCCACGACGTTTACGCCGGGCGCGCTCAACGTCAACCCGGGCGATTGCGTGCAGTACACGATCGCCTACACCAACGTCGCCCCGAGCGGCGGAACGAACTGCGTCACGCTCAACGCGACCAACCTCGTGATCACCGAGGACGGCAACGCGTCGGGCGGCTCGGGCACCACAACGTACGCGAACACCTGGGCGACGAACTCGAACGGGCTGTACGCGGCTCCGGTCGACACCGCGCCGTCTCAGACGTTCGCGTACACGCCAGGACCTGGCGCCCCGGGCGCCACGAAGTTCACGGACACGATCGCCGCGCTCGCAGCGGGCGTCTCGTACAACGTGTCGTTCAAGGTCCAGATCAAGTAGCCACCTGATGCTCGCCCCGGACGGCTTCGTGCGCCTCGCGCGCACGATCGGCATCGTCGCCGTCTTCGTCGCTGCGGCGACGGACGGCGCCGATGCCTCGTCCGCGGCGGGCCTTGTCATCAGCAACACGGTGACGGCGATCTACGACGGCGCCGGCGGCGCGGTCTACGGAACCCAATCGAACACCGTCACCGTGACGGTGAGCAAGGTCGGCGCGATCGCCGTCTCGCCCAAAGAGACGGCGGTCGATCCGGCGTCCGAGGGCTACCCGGTGGGAACGCAAATCACTCGCACCTTCACGATCACGAACGCCGGCAACTACGCCGACGCGTACACGGTCGGGCAAGTGCAATCCGGCGCGGGAACGATCGCGTCGGTCGCGTTTCTCACGCCTTCCGGCTCGACGCCGGTCATCGTCGGCACGACGACGTCGCCGACGCTCGGGCCAGGCGAGTCGGTCAAAGTCGTCGTCGGGGTCGTGACGACGGGCGTCGCCGTCGGAACGGCGTTCCCGGTGACGCTTGCGGCACGTTCGACGAACACGCAGACCTCGAACGGCCTGGTCAGCGACGGCGGCCGCGCCTTCGCGGTCGCGCAGCCGCAAGCGTCGATCGGCGGGGTCGAGGGGCCGAACACGCTCGTCACCAAGCTTGTGGACAACGTCCGCACGCACAGCGGACAGCCGGGCGAGACGGTGACGTACTCGATCGCCTTCAAGAACTACGGCGGCTCGCCGGCGACCAACACCGTGCTCGTCGACGCGGTGCCCGCCGGCCTGACGCCGCTGCCCAAGACCGTCGCGCTCAACGGGACGAACGTCGCCTCGGCCGCGACGCTGAGCGGTCAGACGCTGAGCGTCAAGATCGGCACGATGCCGATCGGCGCCTCCGACGTCGTTACGTTCGATGCCGTCGTCGCGGCGGGCAACATCGCCGGCGCGACGTTCGTCAACGTCGCGACGCTGCAGGCCGACGGCGTGTCGCAGGTCGCGACGACGCCCGCCAGCGTGCTGATCGGCTTGGCGAACATCTGCTACGACGGCTACGCCGGCGGCGGATCGCCGGTCGCCGGAGCGACGCTGACGCTGCGCGATTGGAATACGAAGCAGATCGTCGCGCTGCCGAAGACCGGGACGGGATCGTCGTCGCTGTACCGTGCGCCGCAGGACCTGCTGATCGGCGTCCCGGCGACCGGGTTGCCGCCGAACCTCAACAACGCCAACCCGTACGCGACCGGCTCCGACGGCGCGTACAGCTTCGCGTTCACGCAGGCAGAGCTCGGAACGGCGGCCTCGCCCGCGGTGTACGAGCTCGACATCAGCGCGCCGAACTACAAGGACCGCCGCATTCAGGTCACCGTCGCGCCGGACGCGAGCGGGATGCTCTACAGCGCGACCCTCAAGAACGTCGACGACCAGCAGCTCGCCGTCCCCGGCGGGTTCGCGCTGACGGCGAACGCCGTCTCGCTCTCCGAGGTCTTCGGCCTGCTCGGCAACCTGCCGATGTTCGCGCCGCATCCGGTCACCGTCTCGAAAACCGTCGACCGCGACGTCGCCTCGGGCGGCGATCGTCTGGTGTACACGGTCGCGGTCGCGGCGAGCGGCTCGTCGTTCGGGACCACCAAGGTCGTCGACACGCTCCCGGCCGGCGTCGCGTACGCGCCCGGGACCGCGCGGATCGACAACGTTCCGGCCGAGCCGGTGCGCGCCGGACGCGTGCTGACCTGGACGCTCGCGGACCTCACGCAGTCGCACGCGATCACCTACGCCGCCGTCGTCCTGCCGAACGCCGCCGAAGGCTCGACGCTCGTCAACGTCGTCTCGGTCGACGCGCTCTCCGTCTCCGGTACGCATGCCGCCGCGTCGGCGAGTGCCGACACGCGCGTCGTCGCCGGAGCGCTCGGCAACCGCATCGTCCTCACCGGACGCGTCTTCGTCGACCGCCGCGGGAGCGGGCGCTTCCGCGAGGGCGACACCGGCGTCGGCGGCGTGCGGATCTATCTCGAAGACGGCGAGTCGGTGACCACCGACCGCTATGGGCGCTATACGTTCCCGTCGGTTCACCCCGGCCAGCACGTCCTGCGCGTCGACGATACGACGCTGCCCGCGACGGTGCGGCCGTTCGCCGATCGCGCCTACGACTCGCCGAAGAGCCTGCAGCGGCTCGTTCACGGTCTCTTCGACAGCGGCCTGATGCAGGACGTCAACTTCGCCGTGGAGCCCGCGTCATGACGTGGCGCCCGCGCCTGCGGCGGTTCGGCATCGCCTTCGCGATCGCCGGACTCGTCCTCTCGACCGTCGACGTGAATCCCGCCGGCGAGATCCGCGGCGCGTACGCCGATGACGCCGCAGCCGACGTCGCCGCGTCGCCGGACGTCAGCCCCGAGCCAAGCGCGTCGCCCGATGCCTCGCCGCAGCCGGATGCGCAGACGACGGAAGCGCCGAAAGGCCCGCAAGGCGGCGACCTCACCAACTTGACGTTCACCGCGACCGAGAACCTCGCCGCGAAGCTGATCGAGCCGGCCGACGGCGGCGTCGCCGATTCGCTCGCGGCGAAGGTCACCGTCGGCACCGTGCGCGGCGCCGGCGTCGAGCTGCGCGTGAACGAGAAGATCGTCCCGTTCTCGCGCATCGGAAAGCGCACCGTCGACAACAAGACCGGCGAGACGACCTACACCTACTACGGCGTCGACCTGCGGCCGGGACCCAACGAGATCGAGCTCGCGCCGCTCGGCGCCGGCGGTCTGCGCGGCGGCCCGACCGTGCACCGCGTCTACGGCCCCGGTCCCGTCGCGTCGCTGACGCTCACGGCGAGCGGCCCGCTCCGTGCCGACGGCGCGAGCGCCGACGAGCTGCGCGTCGTCGGGCGCGACGCCTACGGCCATCATGCCGCCGCCGGCTCGACGGTGCGGCTCGTCGTCGTCAGCGGCGACGCGCACCTCGACCCGCCGCACGTCGCCGTCGCCGCAACCGCGGCGGCCGCCTCGCCGCTCCCGCTCGCCTCGTCGTCACCGGATCCGCGGCTGCCGCCGACCGTACGTCAGACGATCGAAGTGCGGCTCGGCGACGACGGCACCGCCGCCGTTCCGCTTCTCCCGGGCCTGACGCCCGGCGAGGTCGTCATCCGCGGCGAGAGCGACGAAGCGCGTGGCGACGCACGGTTCTTCCTGAGCCCGAACCTCCGCAAGCCGTTCGTCAACGGATTGATCACCGGCGGCACCGGCGCGGTCCCCGGCATCCCGAACCAGCCCGACGGCGATCCCGACGGAACGAACACGCGGCGCGGCCGCATCGCCGTCTTCGGCACCGGCGCGGTCGGCAAATCGCTCGCAACCTTCGCCTACGACACCGCCAACACGCTGCAGCGCACCTCGGCGTACGGCGGCGCGTACAACGGCGATCCCGACGACAAGCCGTATCAGGTCACCGGCGACGCCTCGACCCGGCGCGACGACGCGCTCTCGCGCGACCATCTCTTCGCACGCCTCGACAGCGGCCGCGCGACGGCGATGTGGGGCGAGTTCCGCGCCGTCACCGGGAGCGGGAACGGCACGATCGGCGCCTTCGACCAGCTGGTCGACGGGATGAAGCTCGACCTCAACGGCAGCACGCGGCGCATGACGTTGTTCGCCGCCCGCAACGACATCGGGTACGATCGCCGCGTCTTCGCGCCGAGCGGCCTGGCATTGGGGATCGTGCTGCGTTCGGACATCGTCGTCGGCTCCGAGTCGGTGATCCTGGCGACCGTCGACGCGCGCACCGGCGCGATCATCGCACAGCAGCCGCTGGGGCGCGGCATCGACTACACGCTCGAGTACGCGACGGGCCAGCTGCGCTTCATCGAGGTGCCGCTCCCGTTCGACGAAGCGTTCAACCCCCACCAGATCATCATCACTTACGAGTTCAACGCGCCGGGCAACGCGGCGAAGACGATCGGCGGCCGGGCCGAGTCGGCATTCGGCGCGACCCACGCGGTGAAGCTCGGCGTCGGCTACGTCAACGACACCTCGGGCGCCGGCAACGTCACCCTCGCGACGCAGGACCTCAGCGGCGTGATCACCGGCGGCGGCTGGTCGATCGTGCACGCATCGAGCCGCGGCGCGCTGCTCCAGACCGACGGGTCGCTGCCGGTCGGCACCGGCGGCAGCGCATGGCGCGCGAACTACAACCGCACCACCGGCAACGATCGCGTCGCGCTCCTCTTCGAACGCACGGACGCCGGCTACGACGATCCGTTCGGCGGCGCCTCGACGCCGGGGCTGCTCAACGAGCGGTTCACCTACGCGCACAAGTACGACCATGCAAAAGGCGAGCTCTCGTTCGACGCCGGCTATCAGGCGAACACCGGCTACGGCGGTGGCGGGAGCAACGCGCAGCTCGACGCCGCGCTGCGCCTGCGGCGCGCGCTCGGACGGCGCCTCACGCTCAACGCCGGCCTCGAACGGCGCGTCGCCACCCAGTCGAACGGCGGTCCGGCGACGACGACGAGCATACCGCTCCCGGGCGCGAGCGCGACGCCGACGGTCGTAGCGTACACGCCGCTGCCGGCCGAGAGCTCGACCCAGGCGTCGCTGGGCCTCGACTGGCGCGCGTCGTCGAAGCTCGACGTCAGTGCCGAGCGGCTGCAGACGATCGGCGGCACCAACACCGTACAGCCGACGCAGACCGACGCGCAGATCAACTACGAGCTCGGCAAGAGCGGACACGCTTACCTGCGCGAGCGCTGGAGCGCGTCGCCGGCGGCCAGCTTCGCGTCGTCGACGCAAGGGCTGACCGCGCTGACCGGCGGGACGCACGCGACCGAGTTCGGCTTCTCGCGCAACCTCAGCGCGTCGACCAGCATCGACACCGCCTACGAGATCGACCACGCGGCGAACGGCGGCGACGTGTTCGCGACGATGGGGGTGCGCGAGCACTACAAGATCGGGCGCTTCGGCGGCGACGCGTTCTACCAGCACGGGATCTCGGTCGGCGCGCAGAGCAGCGGCGCCGGCTTCAACCTGTACGGCCTCTCGTTCAGCTACGCCGACGCAGCGCAGAAGTTCCGCGCCTCCGGCTCGACGCAGGTCCGCACCGGCGCGGGCGGCGGCGTCTCGCTGACGCTCGGCGCGATCGGCGCGATCTCGCCCGACCTCTCGCTCTTCTCGTCGATCGACGACGCGCGCACGTTCGGATCGAGCAGCTCGGACGAGCGGGTGGGGCTGGCGTGGCGTCCGTCACGCAGCGACAACGGCGTGACGCTGCTGCAGTACGAGCGCCGCGACGGAACCTCGTCGCTCGACAACACGAAGAGCGGCGTGCTCTCGCTCGAGCAGGTGCTGCGCTTTGGAAGCCGCACCGAGGTCGCCGGCCGCTACGCCTACAAGCTCGACGGCGACTCGTACTACGCGGCGCACAGCTCGCTGGTCGGCCTGCGGGTTGACCAGAAGGTCGGCGCGCGCTTCGACGCCGGCGCCGAGGTGCGGCAGTCGAACGTTCTCGGCATCGACGGCGCGAAGGCGACCGCGTTCGCCGCCGAGGGCGGCTACCGGCTCGGCAATCAGACGCGTCTGGGTTTCGGCTACAACTTCAGCGGGACCGCCGATCCGTCGCTCGCGACGACGCCCACCCACAAAGGTTTCTACGCGACCCTGACGACCGTCGTCGACCGCCTCTTCGGTTGGGGGAAGCGCTAAGCGCGCAGCTGCGCGATCGCGTCGATCTCCACGCGCGCCCCGCGCGGCAGCCCCGCGACGGCGACCGTCGAGCGCGCCGGCGGAACGCCGCCGTCGAAAAGCTCGCCGTAGACGGCGTTGACCTTCGCGAAGTCCGCCATGTCGACGAGATAGATCGTCGTCTTCACGACGTCGGCGAAGGTGAGGCCGGCTGCGGCGAGGACGGCGGCGAGGTTCGCGGTGACTTGTCGCGTCTGCGCCTCGACGTCGTCGCCGGCGAGCTCGCCGGTGAGCGGGTCGAGCGCGATCTGTCCCGACGTGAAGAGGAAGCCGCCGGCGCTGATCGCCTGGCTGTACGGGCCGATCGCCGCGGGCGCGGCGGTGGTGTGGATCTGCTCTCGGGTCGTCATCGTCATGCGTTCGTGAGCGCCGCCTCGATCTCGGGGGGCGCTTCCATCGTACCCTTGTAGCGATTCTGCTCTGGCCCGACGCCGAAGTTCGTCGCGCGCAGCTCTTCGATCCGCGCCAGCTCGGCGGGCGAGAGCTCCGGCGTGTCGACGGCGGCGGCGAACTCGCGCAGCTGCTCGGCATCGTAGATGTTCGGGAGGACGGTCATCACGCGCTTCTCGGCGAGCAGCCACTGGATCGCGGCCTGACCGAGCGTGCGGCCGGGCTCCTCGAGAAAGCGCAGCGTCTCGACCTTTTGGACCCCGTTGATCAGCCACTGGCGCGGCCGGTGCGACCGGTGATCGGTCGGCGGGAAGACCGTATCCTTGGTGTACTTCCCTTCGAGCATCCCCGACGAGTGCGGGACGCGGATGAAGTACGTCGTGTCGCTCTTGAAGTGATCGGCGGCGGCGACCATCTCGTCGCCGGGGAACTTCTCGAGCAGGTTCCAGATCATCTGAACCATCGGCACGTTGCGGCGCGCCGCTTCGATGCCTTCCCACAGCCAGCCGATCGCCGGTCCGAGCGCGATCCCCCAGCTGCGGATCTTGCCTTCGCGGCGGAACGTCTCGAGCAGCGCCTGCAGCTCGCCGTCGCGGATCTGTTCCATCCGCGCGTTGTGCATCTGCCAGACGTCGATGTAGTCCGTCTCCAGCCGGCGCAGCGAGCCTTCGAGCGCCTTGCGCACGTGCGCGGCGGAGAAGTCTTGCTCGATCTCGTTCTGACCCTTGCGATCGCCGGAGTGACCTTCCCAATCGTAGCCGAACTTCGTCGCGTAGACGACGCGCTCGCGGCGCGGCGCGAAGGCCTTCGCGAGCTGGACCTCGCTGCGGCCGTCGCCGTAGGTGTCGGCCGCGTCGTACGTCGTGATCCCGAGATCCAGCGCTTCGTGCAGCAGCGCCACGGCGTCGTCGTCGGTCTTGTCGCCCCACCACCCGGTCGCGGTGGTCCACAACCCGAAGCCGACTTCGCTGACGGTCACGTCGCTGTTGGGGAGGGTGCGGTACTTCATCGGACCCCGGGGATTCGCGGGGCGGGAACGCCTCCCCGCCCGCCCAAAGTCGCAGCGTGCCCGAATTCGATTTCCGCGCCGCGTTCGAACGCGTCTCCGCCTGGGTCGAGGACTACTACCGCGAGACGCGCCGCTATCCGGTGCTCTCGCGCGCCGAGCCGGGCGACCTGGTGCGCGCGCTCCCGGCCGAGCCCCCGCTCGACGGCGAGCCGTTCGACCGGATCTTCGCCGACTTCGAGCAGCACGTGATCCCGGGGATCACGCATTGGAACCACCCGCGCTTCTTCGCCTACTTCGCGATCAGCGCGGCGCAGATCGCGGTCCTCGCCGAGACGCTCGCCGCGGCGCTCGACGTCAACGCGATGCTGTGGCGCACCTCGCCCGCCGCGACCGAGCTCGAAGACGTGACGCTCGGGTGGCTGCGGCAGATGCTCGGCCTCCCACCGGCGTTCCACGGGATCGTCTACGACACGGCGTCGATCGCGGGGTTCACCGCGCTCGCCGCGGCGCGCGAAGCGCTCGACGTCGACATCCGCGCGCGCGGGATGGCCGGCCGCGCCGATCTGCCGGCGCTGCGCGTCTACGTCACCGACCAGACGCACTCGCACATCGAGAAGGGCGCGATCGCGCTCGGCATCGGGCGCGAGAACGTGGTGAAGATCCCGATCGACGCCGACTTCGCGATGGTCCCCGAGGCGCTCGCCGCCGCGATCGATGCGGACCTCGCCGCGGGCCGCGTGCCGATGTGCGTCGTCGCGACGGTCGGTACGACGTCGACGACCTCGACCGATCCGGTCGCGGCGATCCGCGCCGTTACGCGCCGGCGCGGCGTGTGGCTGCACGTCGACGCTGCGTACGGCGGTCCGGCGGCGATCCTGCCGGAGTTCCGCTGGCTGCTCGACGGCGCGCACGACGCCGACTCGATCGTCGTCAACCCGCACAAGTGGATGTTCGTCCCCGTCGATCTGTCGGTGCTCTACGTCCGCGATCCGGAGCTGCTGCGCCGCACCTTCTCGCTGGTGATCGACATCCTGATGACGCCGGAGACCGACGTCCACAACTACATGGACTACGGGCTGCAGCTCGGCCGGCGTTTCCGCGCGCTCAAGCTGTGGTTCGTGCTGCGGTCGTTCGGCGTGCGCGGGATGCAGGAAAAGCTGCGCGCACACATCGCGCTGGCGCAGGAGCTGGCGGCGTGGATCGATGCCGAGCCGGGTTGGGAGATCGCGGCACCGCATCCGCTCTCGGCCGTCTGTTTCCGGCACGTGCCTGATCCGGCAGAGCCGGCGGATGCGACGGACGCGCGAAATCAGGCGATCGCCGACGCCGTGAACGCGAGCGGCGAAGTGTTCATCTCGACGACCCGGCTGCGCGGCCGGCTCGTGCTGCGCGTCGCGATCGGCAACGAACGCACGACCCGTGAGGATGTGGCGCTCGCGTGGGAGGTGTTACGTCGAGAAGCCACCCTTGGTCATCCCGAGCTTGTCGAGGGACCCTCGTCATTGCGCTGAGCGAAGTCGAAGCGCAAGCCGTCATCTCGACCGTCAAGATGAGGGGTCGGCCCTCGACTACGCTCGGCCCGACGACGAGGGTCCCTCGACAAGCTCGGGATGACGGCGGCGTTAGAAGACCCGCAGGTACTCGTTGCGCTCCCAAGGATGCACGGCCTTACGGTACCGCTCGTACTCCGCCATCTTCGCATCCCGGAACGCATGATAGATATGGTCCCCGAGCGCCCCGCGCACGACAACGTCTTCGTCGAGCGCCGTGATCGCCTGCCGCAGCGACCGCGGCAGCATTCGGATCCCGTGCTCATCGCGATACCGCTGCGACAACTCGTAGGTCGACCCGGTGAACGGATCCCCCGGCAGCGACCGCGACCGGATCCCCTCGGCGATCGACTCCACCAGCACCGCCATCGCCAGATACGGATTGCACGACGAGTCCGGACTGCGCACCTCGACCAGCGGCGGCTCGTTACCGAACGCCGGCGGAACTCGAACCAGCGCGTTCGCGCTGCGATGCGACCACACGGTATACACCGGCGCGTCCCACGCGGCGACGAGCCGCT
>DASYFS010000400.1:0-1771 GCA_036498305.1 Candidatus Elarobacter sp.
GCCCGAGTGTGCGCGGCGCCGATTAAGCGCGCCTTATCGTTACCTCAAACCTGGTTTACGCTCTCCACGAGGAAATCGAAATCACATCCGCGCTCCGGACCGAGGATGTGCTCCGCGTACAGCTTGAGGTAGCCGCGCGACGGCGCCGCCGGCCGTCGATGGCCGGCGAGGCGCGTCGCGATCTCCTCGTCGCTGACCAGAACGTCCAACGTCTTGTGCTTCGCGCTGACGCGGATGCGGTCACCGGTACGAACCGCGGCGAGCGGGCCGCCGGCCGCAGCTTCGGGTGAGATGTGCAGGACGACGGCGCCGTACGCGGTGCCGCTCATGCGCGCGTCGCTGATGCGCAGCATGTCGCGCACGCCGCGCGCGAGCAGTTTCTTCGGGATCGGGAGATAGCCGGCTTCCGGCATCCCGGCGCCGATCGGGCCCGCGTTTTGCAGCACGAGGACGTCGTCGGCCTCCACGTCGAGATCCGGGCTGTCGATCCGCGCGGCGAGATCGGCGAGATCGCGGAAGACGACCGCGCGGCCCTCGTGTTCGAGCAGGCGCGCGTCGGCGGCGGCCGCTTTGAGAATCGCGCCGTTCGGCGCGAGGTTGCCGAACAGCGCGACGAGCGCATCGCGCTCGAACAGCGGCTGCTGCGCGCTGCGGATCACCGTGCGGTCGACGTAGGCGGGCGTGCGCGCGATGCGATCGCCGAGGCTCTCACCGGCGATCGAACGCGTCCCCGGGTGAAGGAGCGGCTGCAGTTCGCGCAGCAGCGCGCCGACGCCGCCGGCAGCGTGAAACTGCTCCATGTAGTGCTCGCCGACCGGCTTGAGGTTGACCAGCACCGGCGTCGTCGCGCTGACCTCGTTGAAATGGTCGAGCGTGAGCGGGATCCCGGCACGGCCCGCGATCGCGGTAAGGTGGATCGCGCCGTTTGTTGACCCGCCGATCGCGAACAGGACGCGCAGCGCGTTCTCCACGCTCTCGCGAGTGACGACTTTGTCCGGCGTGAGTTCTTCGGCGGCGAGCGCGACCGCGCGGGCACCGCTCGCCTCTGCCATCCGCAGCCGCTCGGCGTGAACGGCGGGCGGCGTCGCCGAGCCCGGCAGGCTCATGCCGAGCGCTTCGACGACGCACGCCATCGTGCTCGCCGTTCCCATCACCGCACACGTCCCCGCGGTCGTGGCGAGATTCGATTCGAGCGCGCGGATGCGCTCGTCGTCGAGCTCGCCGGCGCGATAGCGCGCCCACCACGCGCGGCAGTCGGTGCATGCGCCGAGCCGCGCCCCTTCGAAACTGCCGGTCATCATCGGGCCGACGACCAGTGCTATCGCCGGTTTGTTCGCGGAGATCGCGCCCATGAGCTGCGCCGGGAGCGTCTTGTCGCAGCCGCCGATCAGCACGACCGCGTCCATCGGCTGCGCGCGAATCATCTCTTCGACGTCCATCGCCATGAGGTTGCGGAAGACGAGGCTCGTCGGCGAGAGGTACGGTTCGCCAAGCGAGATCGTCGGGAACTCCAGCGGCAGTCCACCCGCGGCAAGCACGCCGCGCGAGACGGCGTTGACCAGCTCGGGCGTCGTGCGATGGCAGTTGTTGAACCCGCCGCCGGCGGTCGCGATGCCGACGATCGGTTTGGCCAGCATCGCGTCGGAGTACCCCATCGACTTTGCGAACGCGCGCCGCAGGTAGAGCGAGAAGTCCCGGTCGCCGTAGTTGGTCAAGCCGCGTGACAGTCCGCGCTCCCGCGAGCGCTCGAGCGAACCCATGACCGCGCGCT
>DASYFS010000401.1:0-1688 GCA_036498305.1 Candidatus Elarobacter sp.
GTTGCCTCGGACGTGGCAACCTATAGCGGCGGTCTCGGGGTGCTGGCCGGCGACATGATTCGCGCCGCCGCCGACGGGGGATACCCGATGGCCGGCGTGACGCTGCTCTATCGCGACGGCTACTTCCGCCAGCGGCTCGACGAGGCCGGACGCCAGCGCGAGGAGCCGCAGCCGTGGCGTCCCGAGGACGGGCTCGAACGGCTTCCGACCGCGATCACGGTGACGATCTCGGGCCGGCCGGTCGTTGTCGGCGCGTGGCGGTACGCGGTCGTCGGCTGCGACGGCCATCTCGTCCCCGTCTACTTCCTCGACACCGACCGCGAGGAGAATGACGCCGAGGCGCGCGCGCTGACGCGCACGCTGTACGGCGGCGACGCGCGCTATCGTTTGGAGCAAGAAGCGCTGCTGGGCCTAGCGACGCCCGGGATGCTGCGCGCGCTCGGCGAGGACCGCGTAGCGACCTATCATTTGAACGAGGGACACGCGGCTCTGCTCGCCCTCGCGCTGCTCGAACGCGCTCGCCTCTCCGGCTACGGCCCCGAGCACGACCTCGCGTACGTCCGCGAGCGCTGCGTCTTCACAACGCACACGCCCGTCGCCGCCGGCCACGACCGCTTCGGCCTCGATCTCGCCGAGATGGTGCTCGGCCCCGATCGGGTCGCGACGCTGCGGCACGCCGGCCTGCTCCACGACGACACGCTGAACATGAGCTGGCTCGCGCTGCGCACGAGCCGCTACGCCAACGCGGTCGCGATGCGCCACGGCGAGGTGGCGCGCACGATGTTCCCGGGGATGCGCATCGACTCGATCACCAACGGCGTCCACGGCGCGACGTGGGCGGCCCCGGCGTTTCGCGACCTGTTCGACCGCCGCATCCCGGGCTGGCGGCGCGACAACTTCGCGCTGCGCCAAGCGATCGGGATCCCGCTCGGCGAGATCGCCGCGGCCCACGGCGCGGCGAAGCGCGAGCTCTTCTTGCGCATCGAGCACGCATCGGGACGACAGCTCGATCCCGAACGCTTCACCATCGGCTGCGCGCGCCGCTCGACCGCGTACAAGCGCAACGACCTCATCCTGCGCGATCGCGCGCGCCTCGCGGCGCTCGCGCAGCAGCACGGCGGCCTGCAACTCGTCTTCGCCGGAAAGGCGCATCCCAAAGACGCCGACGGCAAAGAGCAGATCGCCCGCATCGTCCGCACCGGCCGCGAGCTGGCGGGGATCGTCGACATCGTCTTCGTCGAAGGCTACGACATGACGTGGGGCGCCGCGCTCACCGCCGGCGTCGACCTGTGGCTGAACACGCCGCGCCCGCCGCTCGAAGCGTCGGGTACGAGCGGGATGAAGGCCGCGCTCAACGGCGTGCCGAGCCTCTCGGTCGTCGACGGCTGGTGGTGCGAAGCAGCGCCGGACGGCGTGGGCGGCTGGTCGATCGACGCGGCGACCGGCGACGACGACGGTTGGGCGGCGCACGAGCTCTACACGATGCTGCAGCGCCGGATCCTCCCCGCGTACGCGAAGGACCACGAGGCGTATCTCATGGTGATGCGCGGGGCGATCGCGTTTAACGGCTCGCATTTCAACGCTCAGAGGATGCTGGCGGAGTACGCGATCGCCGCGTACGACACGTCGGCGATCGACGCAGTCGTCCCCGAAGCGAAGCTCCTGGCGGTCTAGGCCGACCCTCGCTG
>DASYFS010000402.1:0-2210 GCA_036498305.1 Candidatus Elarobacter sp.
CCGGCCAGCGGCTTCGGCCTCGCCGCCGTCGCGGTGCCGATCGGTTTCGGTTCGAACGGGATGCCGCTCGGGATGCAGATCATCGCGCCGGGCGACGTCGCACCGGCGTTCGCGCTCGGACGCCGCTATCAATCCGTGACGGCATGGCACGAGGCGCGCGCGCCGCTTGCGAGCGGGGCCGGCGCCGGGTCGCGGTAGGCAGACTCGCCCTCACAAACCGCTCGGATACGTCTCCGGCGCTTCACCCGCTTCCCAACCGGCGGTGCGTTCGAGCGGCTCCACCGCGCGCGTTCGATCGACGTGGATCACAGCGTCGAACTGGTCCGGCAAGCGCGAGCGGAAGTAGTGGCTCAAGCGCTCCGTCTCGGGGCGATAGATGACGCCGATCGCGCGCTCGAGCAGCGGTCCCGCGCACGACGCGCGGATCCGCGGGTCGTCGAACGTCAGCATGAACCCCGGCACCCCGGTGCGATGGAAGAGCGCTTCGTAGCTGTCGGCCAGCGCGGGGAGAACCCGCTTGCGCTCGACCGGCGCATCCCAGTCGGACGCGGCGCTGACCGTTCCGCTGTGGGTGGTGAACCCCACCAGGACGGCGTGGTCGCCGTGCCGGCGCCGTACGAGCTCGCCGATGTTGAATTCGCCGCGGTCGCTCATCTCCGTCGCGCGCGCATTTCCGACGTGTGAGTTGTGCGCCCACACGACGATCTTGTCCGTCTCGCGGTGTCTGCGCAGATGCGCGGCGAGCGCTTCGAGCGTCTCGAACATGTGCCGGTCGCGCAAGTTCCACGACGACTCGCGGCGATCGAGCATCACGCGATAGTACTCCTCGGCGTCGCGCGCGACGCGCGCATTCTGCTCGGCGTAGAAGTACTCGTCCTCGGCGACGGTGCCGTCGAGTTGGAGGTACGACTGCGCGTTGCGCTGCAGATCGGTCAGCGCGCGCAGGACGGCGTCGTGGCACGACGCCGTCATCCCGAGCGCCACGCCGTAGCCGTAGCTCTGCGGATCCGTGACGTCGTCGAAGCAGCCGTAGTACTGCCGCGCTCGACGAGCAGCGTCGGGATCGACGCGGTCGAGATAGCCGATCACCGCTTGGACGGAGCTATGCAGACTATAGAGATCCAGCCCGTAGAACCCGGCCTTGGCCGGGGCGCTGCGGCGGTCGTTTCGCTCGCGCAGCCAGCCGATGAAGTCGACGACGTCGGCGTTGCGCCACATCCACGTCGGGAACCGCTTGAAGCCGCCGAGCGCGTCGGCGGCGTCGCCGTCCTCGCCGCGGCCGTGAACGTAGCGATTCACGCGAAGCGCGTCGGGCCAGTCCGCCTCGACTGCGACCGCGGCGAAGCCCTTCTCCTCGATGAGCCGCCGCGTGATCTCGGCGCGCTCCCGGTAGAACTCGTGCGTCCCGTGCGACGCCTCGCCGATCAGCACCAGCTGCGCGTCGCCGATCCGGTCGAGGAGCGCCCGATACGGTGCGCGCGCGTGCGCAGCGGCGGCGTTCGCGGCGTGGTCGAGAAGCGAGGCGACGGCGACGGCGGTACTCATGCGCGCTTCCTCCGCGCGATACTCGTACCCCTCAGCCGCCGCGTCGGTCGTAGGCGGCGATCGCTTGTGCTTCTTTCTGCGGAGCGAGCGCGATCCGGCGCTCGTGCGTCGCGGTCGCCGACCACGCCGCGATCGCCGCGCACGTCTCGCGCAGCGGTCGCAGCGTCAAGCCCGACGCGAGTGCCTTGCCGACGCCGGCCCGCATCAGCACGCGGTCGGGCGGATCGAGCCAGTACGGCAGCTCGCTCCACGGCTCGACGCCGGCTGCGAGCAACACGTCGCTCGGGACGCAGACGAGGCGCGAACGCGAGCCGACGGCGTGCGCGGCCGCGTGCACGACGTCGATGAGCGCGTACGGCCGCGCCGGACCGGTGGCGTTGAACGCGCCGGCAAGTCCGCGCCGCGCCCCGCGGAGGATCCACGCTGCCAGGTCCGCGACGTCGACGATCTGAACCGGCGTCGCGGGGTCACCGGGGACGATCGCCGGCGTCCCGCGCCGCAGCCGGTCGAACCACGAGAGAAAACGATCGCTGACGTCGTGCGGGCCGACGATGAAGCCGGCGCGGACCTGCAGCGTGCGGCCGGGAAACGCCGCCTCCGCTGCGGCTTCGCACATTGCCTAGCGCGGTCCGTAGGTCGCGACGTGCGCCGCGTCGTCGGGGTCG
>DASYFS010000403.1:0-3261 GCA_036498305.1 Candidatus Elarobacter sp.
TGGACGGCGATCGTCGTCGGCAAAGACTCGCCGCTGAAGTCATTGCGCGATCTCAAAGGGAAGAAGATCGCGGCGACCCGCGGGACCGATCCGTGGTTCTTCCTGCTGCGCTCGCTGCAGACGGTCGGGTTGACGCAGAACGACGTCGAGATCGTTCCGCTGCAGCATCCCGACGGCCGCATCGCGCTCGAGCGCGGCCAGGTCGACGCGTGGGCCGGACTCGATCCGCACATGGCGGCGTCGCAGCTCGACGCGGGATCGCGGCTGCTCTACCGCAACGTCGCGTTCAACACGTACGGCTCGCTCAACGCGCGCGAAGACTTCCTGGCCGCGCATCCCGACGTCGTCGAGATCGTGCTCAAGCAGTACGCACGGGCGCGTAAGTACGCGGCCGAGCACGTCGACGAGACCGCGTCGCTGCTCGCCGAGGCCTCGAAGGTCGAGCCGCGCGTCGCGCAGCTTCAGCTTCGCGAGCGCACGAAGTATCCGGGGAGCGGCGTCCCCGATCGGGCGTTCCACGACGCTGTTGCCGGCGTGGTAACGTTCGTGCGCAGCGAGAACCTCGCGAAGCCCGGCGCCGATCTCGAGGCCGCGGCGGCGTCGCTGGCGGACGCGAAGCCGGCCTCGCTCGCGCTGCGTGGCTAGGTTCGCCTTCCCGGGCCTGCTCGTCGCGCTCTGGGCGATCGCGACGGGCAGCGGCTGGGTGAAGTCGTATCAGTTCCCCTCGCCGCACGACGTCGCGATCGAGTTGCAGCAGCTCGCGATCAGCGGGGCGCTGTGGCGCGACCTCGCGATCAGCATCGCGCGCGTCGCGGCCGGCTTCGCGATCGCGCTGGTACTCGCGCTCGTCCTCGGCTCGCTCGTCGGCGGTTCGCGCGCCGTCGAGCGCGCGCTCGACCCGACGCTGCAGGCAATCCGCGCGGTCCCTTCGCTGGCATGGGTCCCGCTGATCTTGTTGTGGTTGGGGATCGGGGAGGCGGCGAAGATCACGCTGGTCGCGATCGGGGCGTTCTTCCCGATCTACATCGCGCTCGTCGCCGGGATCCGCGGCGTCGACCGTAAGCTCGTCGAGGTCGGAACATCCTTCGGGCTCTCGCGCGGCGCGCTGATCGTGCGCGTCCTCGTCCCGGCGACCTTGCCGCAGCTGCTGGTCGGCGCGCGGATCGGGCTCACCCAGGCGTGGCTTTTCCTCGTCGCGGCCGAGCTGCTCGCGGCGACCAGCGGGATCGGCTTTCTGCTGACCGACGGACAGCAGACGACGCGGACCGACGAGATCCTGGTCGCCATTCTCTTGTTCGCGGCCTGCGGGAAGCTCTCGGAGACGGGGATGCGCGCGCTCGAGAAGCGGCTCGTCGGCTGGACCGACACGGTGCCCGCGTGACCTCGTCGGCCCGCATTCGGCATCTCCGCAAGGCGTACGGCGAGCATCTCGTCTTCGATGACCTCGACCTCGACGTCGCGCGCGGCGAGCGCGTCGCGATCCTCGGCGCGAGCGGCTGCGGGAAGTCGACGCTGCTGCGCTGCATCGCCGGGCTCGAACGCGCCGACGCCGGCACGATCGCGACGACCGGCGAGATCGGCGTCGTCTTTCAGGAACCGCGGCTGTTCCCGTGGCTCACCGTCGAGCGCAACGTCGCGTTCGGCGCGCGCAACGCCGCGGAGCGCGCGCGGGTCGCGAACGTCCTCGCGCTGGTCGGGCTGTCCGCGGCGAAGGCGCGGCTGCCCAAAGAGCTCTCCGGCGGGATGGCGCAGCGCGCCGCGCTGGCGCGCGCGCTCGTCCGCGATCCGCAGCTGCTGCTCCTCGACGAGCCGTTCGCCGCGCTCGACGCGCTGCGGCGCATCGAGCTGCGGGCCGCGGTCAGCGAGATCCTCGAGTTCACCCGCGCCTCGGCGATCCTCGTCACGCACGACGTGGAGGACGCGCTCGCGCTCGCCGACCGGGTGGTCGTCCTCGCCGGCGCGCCGGCCGAGATCGTCTTCACCGGCAGCGTCGGCGAGGACGCGACGCGTGGGGCGATCCTGGGCGCTCTCGGGGTAGGCGAGCAGGTCTCCGTGCCACCCAGTAGGCACAGGGCGCGTACATCCTGACGGCATGCTGATCGCGCAGATCACGGACACCCACGTCCGCCGCAAGGGCGACCTCGTTCATCACATGATCCGCACCGCCCGCGAGCTGCGGCGGGCGGTCGCGGCGATCAACCGGCTGGAGCCCAGGCCCGATTACGTCGTCGCGACCGGCGATCTGGTCGACCGCGGGAAGCGCAAGGAGTACCGCCGCCTCCACGCGATCCTTGCCGAGCTCGCCGTGCCATGCTTTTTAGTCGCGGGGAACCACGACGACCACGACGGCCTGCGCGAGGAGTTCGCGGCCCACGCGTACCTGCCGCGGCGCGGTCCCCTCCACTACGTCGTCGAGTCCCGGCCGGTGCGGCTGGTCGTGCTGGACACGACGCGCGGACGTAAGCCCGGTGGCGAGCTCGACGGCGCGAAGCTGCGCTGGCTCGACGAACGGCTCGCCGAAGCCGCGGCGACGCCGACGATCGTCGCGATGCACCACCCGCCGTTCGACGTCGGGATCCCGCCGGTCGACGCACACCCTCTGCGCGGCCGCGACGCGCTCGCCGCGGTGATCGCCGGCCACCCGCAGGTCGTGCGGCTCATCGCGGGACACATTCACCGCGCCGCCGAGGTCCCGTTCGGCGGCAGCGTCGCCTCGACGGCGCCCAGCACCGCGCACCAGCTCGTCGTCGACCGGGCGCCGTCCGGCGCGTATGTGGTACGAGTCGAGCAGCCGGCGTTCGCACTGCACCGCTGGAACGGCCGCACGCTGACGACGACGATCGTTCCGACGACGGAGGCAGAGGTCCCCAAGCTGCGCGCCGTATCCTGATCGCATGACCCGACTGCGATCGCTCAGCCTCATCGGCGCGCTCGCGATGGCGCTCGCGTCGACGCCGCCGGCCCGCGCCGACGCGCCGGTCGTCGTCTACGCCGCCGCGTCGCTTCGCGAAGCGTTCGGCGCGGCGCAGCCCGAGTTCACGAAGCGGACGGGGCTCGCGGTGACGTTCTCGTTCGGCGGCTCCGATACGCTCGCCGCGCAGCTGCGCCAAGGCGCTCCGGCCGACGTCTTTGCGTCGGCGGACCAGGCACAAATGCGCGCGGCCGCCGACGCCGGACTGCTCGACGGTACGCCGCGCACCTTCGCGCGCAATCGGCTCGTCGTCATCTATCCGCGCGCAAATCCAGGCCGGATCACGCAGC
>DASYFS010000404.1:0-6066 GCA_036498305.1 Candidatus Elarobacter sp.
TCGCGCGGAATCTCCGGCGCGGCGGTGAGCGCGCCGGTGATGCGCTGCGCGATCGCGCGGTACGCTTCGCCGACCGACGAGGCGGGATCGAGCGCGACCGGTTCACCGCGGTTGGTCGAGACGATCACGTCGGGCGCGTCGGCGATCACGCCGAGCAGCGGCAGGTGCAGGATGTCGTTGACGTCGTCGACCGAGAGCATCTTGCCTTTTTTCACCAGCGCCGGGCGCAGCCGGTTGACGACCAGCGAGACCTTGCGGCCGTCGCCCAGCAGGCCGACGACGCGATCGGCGTCGCGGACCGCCGCGACCTCGGGGGTGCAGACGACGATCGCCTCGTCGGCGGCGACGATCGCGTTGGTGAAGCCCTTCTCGATCCCCGCCGGACAATCGATCAGCACGTAGTCGAAACGATCGCGCAGCGTCCCGATCAGATCGCCGAAGGCGGCCGTGTCGACGTCGTCCTTCTCGCGCGTCTGCGAGGCGGCGAGCAGGCGCAGCGAGGGGACGCGCTTGTCGGTGACGAGCGCGTCGTCGAGGGTGACGTCGCCGTCGAGGACGTCGAGGACGTGATGGCGGACGCGCGATTCGAGCCCGAGCACGATGTCGAGGTTGCGCAGCCCGACGTCGGCGTCGACGAGAACGACGCTCGCGCCGCCGGCGGCGAGCGCCGCACCGATGTTGGCCGTCGTCGTCGTCTTGCCGACCCCGCCTTTGCCGCTGGTGATGACGATTGCACGGCCGCGCTTGCGCGGGATCGCGGCGACCGCCGGCGCCTCGTCGGGAAGCACGTTCACGTTGTTCACCATCGTCAGCCCGCCATTCCGAAGATGCGCTCGAAGAAGCCCGGCGCCGTCAGGGTCGTGAAGGGAACGAGCTCGCCTTCAAGGCGGCGCGCGATCTTCGCGTAGATCGCGCCCAGCCGCGACTCGCCGTTGAGCGCGATCGGCTCGCCTTTGTTCGTCGTGTCGATGATCTCTTCGTCGTCGGGGACGATCCCGAGCAGTTCCGCCGAGAGGATCTCCGTCACGTCCTCGACCGAGAGCATGTCGCCGTTGCGCACCATCTCCGGCCGGATGCGGTTGACGATCAGCCGCAGCGGCAGGCCGCGCTCGTTGAGCTTCCCGATGACGCGATCGGCGTCGCGGATCGCGCTGACCTCGGGCGTCGTCACCACGATCGCCTCGGTCGCGCCCGCGATCGCGTTGCGAAAGCCGTGCTCGATCCCCGCCGGACAGTCGATCAGCACGTAGTCGGCCATCTCGCCGAGCTGCTCGACGATGCCGGCGAATTGCAGCTCGGTGATCGCGGTCTTGTCGCGCGTCTGCGCCGCGGGCAGCACGGAGAGATTCTCGAGCCGTTTGTCGCGGATCAGCGCCTGGCGCAGCTGACAGCGCCCTTCGACGACCTCGACGAGATCGAACACGATCCGCTTCTCGACGCCCAGCACGAGGTCGAGGTTGCGCAGCCCGATATCGGCATCGACGAGCACGACGCGCTTCCCGCGCATCGCCAGCGCGGCACCGACATTTGCGGTGGTCGTCGTCTTCCCAACACCGCCTTTTCCCGAAGTGAAGACGATGCGACGGGCGTTGCTCATAGTGACTCCTTGCGCAGGTCCGCTTCCGCGAACGGGACGACGACGATCCGCTCGTCGACAATTGACGCGTGCTCGGGGCCGCGCTTGGCGCGGTCGTCGCCGCTGGTCGCGATCACGGTCGCGATCCGCAGCTGCGTCGGCGAGAGCTCGAGCGCGATGACGCGCGCGCCGCGGTCGCCTTGCGCGCCCGCGTGCGCGACGCCGCGCAGCGCGCCGAAGACGACGATGTCGCCGCTCGCGACCAGCTCCGCACCGGGGTTGACGTCGCCGATGACGACCAAGTTGCCGAGATTGTGCAGCGCCTGGCCGCCGCGCAGCGTCCCACGGTGGTACAGCGTGGAGACTCCGACAGGCACGGGACGCGGCGGCTGCGGGATCGCGACCGCGGCTGAGGCGACCGCCGTTGCGGCGCCGTTCATGTGGACGCCGGTCTGGCGGCGGCGCGCGAGGTCCGCACGGGCCCCGGCGAAGTCGGCGACCAGCGAGCGCGCCTCCTCGGAAAGCTTGATCTCGCGCGCCGAGGGACGCCGGCGCGGGAGCGCAGCCACGTCGTCGGCGCGGGCAGCGCCGAGATAGGCCAGGCCGAGCTCGGCGACGAGCGGCGCGAGCGGCTCGCCGCCGCTGACGCCGTCGAGCGTGATCCCGAAGTCGGCCAGGGCGTCGCGCAGGGCCGCGAGCTCGACCGCCGCAGGCTCGAGCCCACCGAGGTCGGCGATCGCTCGGCTTCCTCGGTAGAAGTCGGCGCGGGCGCCGAAATGCTCCCGCAATTCGTCGACGGCGTCGGTCAGCGGCCGATCGACGGCGATCTCGAGGTTGCGGCCGCGGCCGCGTACGGTGCTCATGAGGAGCCCTGCACGTTCATGATCCGCCGCCGTTCCGACGGCCGGAAAACCGCCCCTGCGCGTTCCACACGACGCTCACAAGAACGTTCGGTTGTCCACAAGCAATCCTCAGAAATCTCTGGTACTCGGTGGAGAGTCACGGGGTCCCGGCGAAATGCCAGACTCCGGCGCCGCCCGGTTCCGGCTCTCCGAGGAAGGCACGCCATGCTATTCCGCCGCTTCGTCGTCATCGCGCTTACCGTAGCGATGCTGAGTGCCAGCATCCCGGCACCCGCGCTCGCGCTGCCGACTTCGACCGAGATCCAGATCGGTAAGGAATACGACAAGCAGATCACGGACTCGAGCGTGATCGTCACCGACCCGCTGCTGAACCAGTGGATCAACGACGTCACGAACAAGCTGTGGGCGCAGACGGCGCGCAAGGACATCCCCTACTCGATCAAGATCATCGACGATCCGAACATCAACGCGTTCTCGACGCTGGGCGGCTACGTCTACGTCAACGAAGGGACGCTCGACTTCGTGCAGTCCGACGACGAGCTCGCCGCGGTGCTCGGCCACGAGACGGGGCACATCGAGCGGCGCCACGCGATAACCGCGAACAATAAGGCGTCGATCCTCAACGTGATCTTCGGCATCGCCTCGCTATTCTCGCCGTTCCTGTACCGCTTCGGCCAGCTGCTCCAGGCCGGCGCGCTGGCGCGCATCTCGCGCGACGACGAGAACGAGGCCGACAAGTACGGCGTGCTGCTGATGACGCGCGCCGGCTTCGATCCCGACGCCGCGATCTCGTTCATGTCGCATCTCGGGGCGCAAGAAAAAGAGAGCCACAACGTCCTCGACAAGTACCTCCAAGATCATCCGGGGACGGACAAGCGGCTCGCCAACCTGCGCGGCGATCCGGGGCTGAACCCCGAGACCCGCACCGACGAACAGCGGCTCGCGCAGGCGACGCACGATCTCGACACCGCGCGCTACGCGATCGCGTCGCGCAAGTTTTCCGAGCTGCTCGCGAAGCATCCCGACGACTCGACGGCGCGCTTCAACCTCGGCGAAGCGCAGCTCGCGCTCGGCCAGGTCTCCAAAGGCGAGCAGAACCTCTCCGCCGCCGCCGAAAAGGTCTCGCCGCAGGCCAAGGCGCTCGCGCAGGTGCGCATCAAGGGTCTGCGCGACGCCGAGAAGCGGCTCGACCTGCTCCACCCCGACCTCAAGCCGCTGCGCGACCAGCTCGCGACGGCGCAGGCGAACGAGACGCAGGCCGCGGCGGCGATCGCGACACGGCGCCAGCAAGGGCTCGATCAGGTCAAGCAGGTCACGACGCGCGTGCAGAACGTCATCTACGGGATGCCGCCGTGGCTCGGCCAGGTACAGCCGCGCAAGAACTCGCGGCTCGAGACGCTGATGCACAACGTCACGACGATGTCGAAGTCGATCCAGACCGCGATGGACAAGTCCTCGGAGACGATCGCCGGCGTCGGCTCGCTCGAACGCAACAAGCAGGGCGGGCTGCTGAAGGAAAACGCCGACATCTTCACCGAGATGGCCGCGCCGCTCAAGCTCGACGCGCCGCCGCCGCAAGCGCTCTCGACGTTCTCGTCGTATCCGCGAATCTTCGACGCGATCGCCGCGGACGACGGTGACATGCTGCGCGGCGTCGACGCCGCGCGCGCGTCGCTCGCGCTGCTCGACGTCGGCGCCGGGGACCTCGACAACCTGATCCGCGAGCTCAACCACATCGGCTTCGACGGCACCGGCGACCTCCAGGCACTCGACTACAAACGCATCGAGCCGCTGGTCTCGAAGGCCGTCGACTCGCTGAACAAGTCGGCGGTGGGCGCGACCCAGGCCTCGCAGCTCTTCAACATGGCGCGCTGCCGTCAGCTCGAGACGCGGATCGACATGCTGGGCCTGCAAGAATCTCCCGACCGCTACGCGACCTTCCAACATGCCCTCGACGTGCGCTTCCACACCACCGGCGTACAGTACGCCGACCTGGCGCGTCAGGATCTGACCCCGGGCCAGGTCGCCGCCGCGGTGATCGTCGGCGCCGACACGAACGCCGCGCCGCAGGCGGTCCTCGCCGAGTCGAAGGCGACCGGGAAGAGCATCGTCGACCTCGCCAACGCGCGCGGGATGTACGCGCAGTCGCTGGAGATCTTCCTCGGCCTGATCTACCTCGACTACACGGACGATCCTGACAAGGAAGCGATGGGCCGGACGTAACTCAAACGGCCGCTCCGGGGTAAGGGGCGAGTGTGAACCCCACTACGGCGGCGGCTGTTTTCGAGCGCCTGCGGTCTTCGCTCAACGTCGGCGCGGTCCACGCGGGCGCGCGGCGCCCGTTCAAGTTCTTCCTCTGCGGCGACCCGGCGCTGACCAGCGCGCTGCGCAGCGTCCTCCTCGCGGGCCAGCCCGGCGACACGATCCCGCCCGAAGCGGCGGCCGCGATCGAGACCCTGGCCGGCGACCATGCCGTCGACACGACCGATGCCCGCGCGGTGATCTGCTGCGGCCGGCCCGGCGACCGCGCCGCGATGCCGCTGCAGCGTTTTCTTGCCCTCAACCTGCCGGTGCTGTTCCTGACGGTCGACCCCGCCGCGACCGCGGTGAGCGGCCCCGTCTCCGCGCCGGCTCCGGGAGCGGTCGAGGAGTACGTCGTCGACCGCATCGCGCCGGAGACGCTGCACGGACGGTTTCTCCCGCACCTGATCGACTGCTGCAAAGGGATCGAGGTCGCCGTCGGGCGGCAGCTCCCGGCGCTGCGCGAGACCGTCTCCGCCAAGCTGACCCGCGACGCGGCGCTCAACGCGCTCAAGGTCGCCGGCGCGAGCGCCGTGGTCGACCACGTCCCGATCCTCGGCGTCGTGCTGGGCGCCTTCGCCTCGGCCGGCGACATGATGGCGATCACCGGGATTCAGATGACGCTGATGCTCAACATCGGCGCGACCTACGGCCGCGATCCCGACCTCAACCAGATCTGGGAGCTGCTCCCGATCGTCGGCGGGGGCTTCGGCTGGCGCGCGCTGGCGCGCGAGCTGTCGGGGTTCATCCCGGTCGGCGGGATCTTCATCAAGGCGGCGATCGGCTACGCCGGCACCGTCGTCGTCGGCGAGGGCGTCTCGTACTACTACCGTCACGGGCGCCAGATGCAGATCGACGATGCCGCCCGCATTTACGACGACGCCAAGGCCGCCGCGCAGAGCTTCGCCCGCGATCTGTTCGCCCGGTTCCGGCGGAACGGAAGCGGTTGACGCGACGCCCGGCGACGTGGTACGGTCCGCGAACATGATTTCTGCAGCCCTGGTCCGCTGCTGTCTCTGCGCCGAGCCCCCTCGACCGGCGTAGTTTTCGCGCGCACGAGCACCGTGTTCCGAAGCCCTCGCCGAATCGGCGGGGGCTTCGTCGTTTTCACCCGCAACCGCATGCCTCTCTCCCGAAGGACACCGTGAGTACCACCAGCATCGACCGCGCCGTCGACAGCGCCGAAACGATCCTGCACAACGCCCTGAGCGCGTACCGCGGCCGGATCGCGCTGGCGTGTTCGTTCGGCGGGCCCTCGGGGATGGCGCTGCTCGACCTGACGCTGCAGATCGATCCGGCGATCCCGGTCTACTACGTCGACACCGG
>DASYFS010000405.1:0-7356 GCA_036498305.1 Candidatus Elarobacter sp.
TACGTCCCGCGCACGGTCCACGGACCTTCCGCGACGTTCATCACGATGGAGTAGCTGCCGCCGACGCGCGGATCGGTAGTGATCTCGCCGAGCGTGACGTCTTTGGGCCCGAGGAAGCGCCGCATCGTCTCGGCGTTGAGCCATGCGGCGAAGACGCGTTCGCGCGGGACGGGGTACGTGCGGCTGACGCGCAGCGTGGTGTCGGTAGCGGTGGTCACGGTTGATCTCCCTGTTCGGACAGCACGCTGTCCAGACGATCGAGCGTCTCTTCCCAGAACGTGCGTTGGCGTTCGAGCCAGGTCGCGGCGGACTGCATCGCAGCGGGCGCCAGATCGAGATAGTGAACTCGGCCGGCGACGGTGCGTTTCACCAGGCCGGCGGCTTCAAGCACTTTGACGTGCTTCGAAAGGGCCGGCTGCGACATCTCGAATCCGGCCGCGACCTCTCCGATGCTGCGGCGGCCGCGCGCAAGGCGCTCGACCATCCGCCGTCGGGTGGGATCCGCGAGCGCCGAGAACACGTCGGTAAGAGCTGGATAAGACATAACCTATAGGTTATATATACTCTGACCCCGATCGCACGTCAAGTGCTCCGGGCGAGGACCCACGCCGAGGCAGCGATCAGCAGCGTCTCGATCAGCTCGCTCCAATCAGCCGTCACGGACGGACGCGCGGCTGCGACCTGCGGGACCCACACCAGCACGCCGAACAGCGCGAGCATCAACGCCGTCAGCCGCAGCGCGAGCTGCGCTCGGCGATCGATGAGGACCGCCACGGCCGCGAGCGCGAACGCGACCGTCGTCGCGATCGCCCAGAACGTACCGTTGGGCGGCAGCCACCGCGGAACGAGGCTCGCGGTGAAACGCAGATAGACGATCTGCGCGAGTGCAAACGAGATCGTGCACGCTGCGAAGCCGATCCGCGACCACCGGCGCAGCGCGGTCCCGCCGAAGATCCCGGCGGCGCCGCACGCGACGGCGAGCTGTTCGAAGAAGTCGCCGTAGCGTGCATAGCTCGCCGGTGCCCGAACGATCCCCGGCACGGTGGCCAGCGCGAAGAAGAGATAGACCGCGCACAGCGCGCAGGCCGCAACGCGGGCGGTGCGCGGGATCATGAGCCCCGCACCGGCGAGCACTTGTGCGATCGCGAGCAACCACGCCAGCAGCGGCGCCGCCACCGGTCCGGCCGGGCGGAGATGGGACCACATGGCGGAGTCGTGCCAAACGACCGAGACGACGCCGTAGATCAGGGCGCACGCTCCGAAGGCGACGCGTGCCGAGGACCTGGATCGCACGACCACTCCTCCGCTATCGGCGGCGAACCGCCCTGCGGAAGGGCTGCCGGTTAGACCGGCAGGTCGCGAAAGACGGCGTCGGTCTGCGTGTTCATCGCCCCGTAGCATTCGCACGACGCCTCGATCAGGCGATCGCGGTTGACGACCTCGACGCGGCCCGTGCCGTTGCGGATCGCGCCGGCTTCGCGCAGCACTTGCGCCGCCTCGGTGACCGTTGCGCGGCGTACGCCGAGCATGATCGAGAGAAATTCTTGCGTCAGCGGCAGCGTCGAGCTGTCGATGCGATCCTGCGCCATGAGGAGCCAGCGCGCGAGTCGCTGCGATGCGGAGTGCGCGGTGTTGCACGCGGCGCCGCGCGCGACGATGCTCAAGAGCGCGTTCGCGTAGCGGTAGAGGAGCCGGCGGAAGCCGCTGTCGGAGGCGAGGACGTAGTGCTCGAAGTCCGTCCGTTTCATCTTCACGGCAGATCCGGGGGCTTGCACGAAGACCGTCATCGTCGAGATCTGCTCGCCGAGAAGCGCGTTGACGCCGACGAAGCCTTCCTTGCCGATGATCCCGACTTCCAGCGTCTCGCCGCTCTCGAGTTGGACGACCGACGACGCCAGCGCGTCGATGGGAAAGTAGACGTCCTCGATCCGGTCGCCCGTCAGAACTAATACCTGCCGCAGCTTCAGTCGCACCGTCTCGAGGAAGGGGAACAGCCGTTGAGCCGACTCGGTAGAGAGTGCGGCGAGGAGGAGGTTCCCGGGCTCGTCAGCGATGCCGGCGGCCGAAGCACGGCGCGAAAGAGCGCCCTCACCAGCCATGTCTGCCAGCGTAGTCCGTTCCATGGGACGCCCGATAGCGGGGGTTTGCCCCCAAGGTCTGCCGGGAACATCCCCGCGGGCGGTCTCAGAGCCAGCCGTGGCGCGCGGCGTACCGCACGATGTCGACGCGGCTGCGGAAGCCGAGCTTCTCGACCACGCGTGCCTTGTAGCTCTCGACGGTCTTCACGCTGATGCTCAGCGCGCTCGCGATCTCTTTGTTGCTGAATCCGCGCGCGATCCGCACGAGCACGGCTTGTTCGCGGTCGCTGAGCGCGACGTGCGGGCCGCGGTCCGGGAAGGCTTCCGCGTCGAGAAAGCCTTCGACGAGCGTCCCGGCGACGGCGGGATCGACGTAGACGGCACCTGAGGCGACGACGCGCAGCGCGTTCACCAGCTCCGTCGGCGCGGCGCGCTTGAGCACGTAACCCGAAACGCCGGCGCGCAGGAGCCGCGTCAGATAGACGCGCTCCTCGTGCACCGTCAGCACGAGCACCTTCACCTGCGGCAACTCACGGCGCATGCGCTCGGAGGCTTCGGCGCCGCCGTGCGCCGGCATCGACAGATCGAGCACGAGGATGTCGGGTTGGAGCTGCGCGGCGGCTTCGCACGCCGCCTCTCCGTTGTCCGCTTCGCCGACGACGAACATGTCGGGCTGGGCGTTGATCAGCGCCTTCAACCCTTCGCGCACGACCGGATGATCGTCGGCGAGCATGACCCGCAGTTTCGAGGGTTCAGCCATCGCCGTCACCGCGCTTGCGCCCGCGCGCGCGGGGCGTCGAGCCGTCCGACGTCGGGATACGCACGAACAGCGTCGTGCCGCCGCTCGCCGGGCTCTCGATCTCCAGCGTCCCGCCGAGCAGCGCGGCGCGCTCCGCGATCCCGGGCAAGCCGATCCCGGTCGGGCGGTTCGGCACCGGCTCGAAGCCCAGTCCATTGTCTTCGACGACGAGCACGACGTCGTCGCCGCGCCGTTCGACGACGAGGCTCGCGTGCGTCGCGCGGCTGTGCCGCGCAACGTTCGTCAGCGCCTCTTGCGTGATGCGGTACAGAGCGCTCTCGATCAGCTCCGGCAACCGCGGCTCGACGTCCGTCACCAGCACGTCCATCGGGATCCCCGACCGCTGCGACCATTCCTCGGCGTACGCCGTCAGCGCGGCATCCAGGCCGAAGTCGTCGAGCGCGCGCGGCCGCAGCTGCACCGCGAGCGAGTGCAGCTCGCGCGCGAGCGCGGCAGCCAACGCCTGCAGGTCGGCGACACGCTTGGCGACCGGCGAATCGCGTTCCGCGCCGTCGTACAGCGTCTTGAGGCCGAGACCGATCGCGGTGAGATGCTGGCCGACGCCGTCGTGCAGCTCGCGCGAAAGCCGCCGCCGCTCCGCCTCTTCCGATGAGGCGAGCCGGCGAAGGAGCCGGTTGCGCTCGCGCGCCGCCGCTTCGAGCCCCGTCTGCGCGCCCGCGAGCGCGGCGGTCCGATCCGCGACGCGCAGCTCGACGTCGCGGACCCGTTCCCGCAGAACCTCCTCGGTGCCGATGCGGTCGATCGCGTCGGCGGCGAAGCGGGCGATAACGGTCGCGACGCGCAGATCGCGTTCCGAGAAGCGGCGCGGTTGGCGAAAGTGGGTCGAGAGCATCCCCAGCGGCTCGCCGGAGATCGCGATCAACGGCGTGCTGACGACGCTGCGGTAGCCCGCCTCGCGCGAGGCGGCGAGATTCGGCGCGAACGCCGGCTCGCGCTCGACGTCCTCCATAACGACGGTTCGCCGCTTCTCGAACGCGAGACCGCACGCCGTCGTGCCGCCCGGACGCACGGCTTTAAAGTGCTCGAGAAACCGGTCATCGAAGCCGCGATGCGCCTTGAGCGTCAGCACGTCGTTGCGTGCGTCGTAGAGCTGCACGTTGCCGAAGTCGGCGCCGAGCAGTTCCATCATCGCCTCGACGACCTCGTCCAGCAGCGTGTCGAGGTCGCTCGCCCGAACGATGCGCCCCGTCATCGCGTGCAGCCGCGCCATCATCTGCAGCTCGCCGGCGATCGTTCGTTCCGCGTCGCGCAGCGACGCCACCGTCGCAGACAGCTCCGCGCTATGCTCGAGCGTTCGCCACGCCGCTGCGGCGACGCCGGCGAGGCGCGCGAGCATGCGTGCGTCCTCGGCGTCGAAGTGCCGATCGTCGCGGTGCGCGATCGCCCAGAGCGTCCCGACGCGTTCGCCGCCGGCGAACCACGGCGCCAGCAGGGTCTCGCAGAGCGGCGGCTTCACGTCCTTGAGCGCGGGATAAAATCGATCGCAGCGATCGAGCAGCACGACGGCTGCGCCTTCGATCGCGTCGCCGTCCGGACTCCCCACGCGCGCACGCGCGCCGCCGCTGCTCTGCGCGAACTCGCCGGCAGTCGCGTACCAGCGAACGATGCCCGCGGCGCCGTCCGGCTCGACGACGCTCACGCCGCCGGAATCCGCTCGGCATACCCGGATGACGGTCTCGGCGAGTGCTTGCAGTGCGCCTTGGGGGTACGTCGCCACTTCGTGCGTGAGGACGCGCAGCGCTTCGGCTTCGAGCGCGTAGTCCGGTGGGCGGGATGGCCGGCGTGCCAGCTCGTCGGTGATGATGACATCCTCCAACGTCCACGCGGGCCGCGGGTCGGGCACCCGCCCTCTTTCGACGCGCAGCGGCAAAGTGCCGTTCCCGCGAGAGAACCGTCAGCGCGCCGTTCGCGGCCGGCGCAGCAGGAAGACGAGAGGGATGCAAACGACCCCGAGGAGCGCGACGAGGTACGATGCGTCCGCATACGAGAGGACGATCGCTTGCGCGTCGATCAGGTGCGCGAGCTGCGCCGGGTTCGGCGCGACGAAACCGCGCGCCCGGAGCGACGAGAGCGTGGCGGCGCCGGCGAGGATCGTCGAGTGGAAGGCTTCACGGCGGTCGACGAACGTCGTCAGAACCGCGATCCCCGCCGAGCCGCCGAGCTGCAGCGCGAGGTTGAGGAACGCGCTCGCTTTCGGTCCCTGCTCCGGCGTCGTCGCGCCGAGCACCGCGATCGAGAGCGGGATGTACAGCGTGACGATACCGATCCCCGAGAGGACCATCGGGAGGACGAAGGTCGCGAAGGTCGAGTCCGCCGTCGTCGCCTGCGCGATCATCGCGCTCGAGATGCCGGTTACCAAGAATCCGATTCCGACCAGCACGCGCGTGTCGAGCCGCGCGGCGAGAAAGACGATCGGCAGCGTCGCGGCGAGGATCGGCAGCGCGCGGACGAGGACGAGCAGGCCGCTGAGGGTCGGCGTGAAGCCGAGCTGACCCTGCGTCAGCTGCGGCAGCGTGTACGACGAGCCGAACGCGGCGATCCCGATCACGCCGGAGAGGATCGTCCCGGCGGCGACCGTGCGCGAGCGCAGGATCCGCAGGTCCACGATCGGCGTCGCGGTCCCGTGCAGCTCCCACCACACGAAGCCGGCTGCGCAGGCGGCGCAGATCGCGATGCCGAGCGCGACCGCGGGATCGGCGAGCCAGTCGTGACGCTCGCCTTCGGTCAACACGTATTGCAGCGACGAGAGCGTCGTCGCGAGCAGCGCGAGGCCCGGGACGTCGATCGGCGAGTCGCGTTTCGCGTCGGGATCGCGCAGCAGCAGCGCGAGCAGCACGACCGCGATCGTCCCCGGGATCACGTTGATCTCGAACGCCCAGTTCCACGACGCGTTGTCGACGAGGAATCCGCCGAGCGGCGGTCCGAGCGCCGGTCCCATCACGGCGCCGAGCGCGAAGATCCCTTGGCTCAGGCCAAGGCGACGCGGCGGAAAGGTGTCGCGCAAGATCGATTGCGCCGTCGCGAGCAGGCCGCCGCCGAACGCGCCTTGCACGACGCGCGCCGCGACCAGCGCCTCGAGGCTGCTCGACCATGCGCACAACAGCGAGGCGAACGTGAAGCCGACGATCGAGGCCAAGAAGTAGCGCTTGCGGCCGAACCGTCCTTGCAGCCACGGCGTCAGCGGGATGACGATGATCGCGGCGATCGTGTAGGCGGTAACGATCCACGTTCCCTCGTCCTGACCTGCGCCGAGGTTGCCTTGAATGTTCGGAAGCGCGACGTTGGTGATCGTGGTGTCGAGCGTCTGCATCAGCGCCGCGAGCATCACGCCGGCGACGACCAGCACGAGCCGCAGCCCCCGCTCGGTGACGTCGCGGCGCCCCTCGGGCACCTTAGGCTCCGGCGGCGGCGAAGGGGGCGATGGCGAGCCCCGGGCAAGGCGGTTCGGCCAGGTCCGGGTTCTCGTCGAGGAACGCCCGCAGCCGGGCGAGTGCCGGCGGACCGTCGGGCAGGCCGGCGGTGAGGGCGGCGACGCCGCGATGGAGCCGGCGCCAGCAGCCGGGCTGCAGGTTGGGGGCCGCGACGAGGGCTTCGAGGACGTTCTGCACGAGCGCGGCCGCTTGGGCCGCGCGGCCGGGGCTGTCCGCCACGGCGGCGACGTCGGCCGCCATGCGGGCGTAGAAGAGCCGCGCATCGTCGTCGAGGTCGGCGGCGAGCAGCTCGGAGAAGCGGCGGAGGAGAAGATCTCCCGATCGATAAGCGAGCATATCCTCAAGCATGATACTTGAGGACATCCTCAAATTGCAAGGGGTTGCGAGCACGAAACTTGACGCCGACCTCGCATATGGTGTGTTCTTAGGAGGATGAGCCCTCCTCGATCGGCGACCGCCGCCGCGTCTCGCCCCGCCCTCGTTCCGCAGCGCCGGCCCGGCAAGCAGCGGGTTGCCGCCCTGCTCCAGGCGGGCGCCGAGGTGTTCGCCGCGCGCGGGTACGAGGCGGCGACGATGGCCGAGATCGCGGCTCGGGCCGGCGCCGCGATCGGCTCGCTTTACCGGTTCTTCCCGAGCAAAGAGGCGTTGGCCGACGCGCTGATCGCGCGCTACCGCGAGCAGATCGACGAGACGTTCGAGCGGATCGAGTCCCGGGCGTCGACGACCGCGCAGTTCGCCGACGCGCTGCTGGCGACGATGACGGCGTCGGTACGCGAGACGAAGGCCGCGATCGTCGCGCTGCTCGACGTGCGTCCCGACGGCTCGGTCCATCGCAGCGAGTTCCACCACACGATGCTGCGCCACATCGCGCGGCTGCTGAAGGAGCGCAGTCCCGACCTCGGCGACGCGCGTGCCGCGGACATGGCCGCCGTGCTGCTGCAGAACATGAAGGTCATGAAAGCGTTCGACGCCGAGCGCGACGCCGGAGCGATCGAAGAGCTCCGCGCGATGACGCGGCTCTACCTCG
>DASYFS010000406.1:0-4863 GCA_036498305.1 Candidatus Elarobacter sp.
GCCGAAATCGCTTCCCGCGCCGGGAATCGGCACGCCGTCGACGCTCGTTCCGGTCTGGGACGGATCGTTACCGTCGATCCCGACGCCGCCTCCGCTCGAGGTCAGTCCCGGCAGATCGCCGAGCGCATCGCGCAGCGAGCCATCGAGATGCCGCAGCGCGTCGTCCTGCCCGACCTCGCGCGATGCGTGCGCCGGCGACGTCGTCACGGTGACGCCGCCGATCTTCTGCAGGCCGCCGGACCGCGCCAGCCGCACGTGGAGCGTGGTGGCGCGGTTCGCGACCACGTCGAAGAGCGCGGAACGCGCGGCGGTGTAGTCTCGCCGCCGCACCTCGGCGCGATACGTCCCGGTCGCGACCGACTCGAAACGCGCGTGCCCCTGCGCGTCGGTGTAGCCGATCGCGCCGGTCTCGCCGACGAGCAGCACGCGCGCCAGCGAGACGGGCGCCCCGCTCGATGCATCGGTGACCTCGACGACGACGTCGCTGGCCTCGCCGGCGGCAAGCACCGGACCGGCGGCGCACGAGAACACGAGCAGCGCCGACAGCGCGCCGCGTACGATCCGCTTCATGCCTTGGAGACGGCATGAAACGCTCGGCCGTTGGCGCCGTCAGGCGAGAAAAGCGCGCAGCGCCGCTTCGTCCATCGGCTCGCTGAGCGCGTAGCCTTGACCCAGCCGGCAGCCGGCCTCGCGAAACGCGTTGATCTGCGAGGCCGTCTCAAGTCCTTCGGCGACGGCCGCGGCGCGGATGCGTTCGGCGACCGAGAGCATCGCGAGCGCGACGCCGTAGGCGCGTTCGCTCTCCGTGACAGCGGAGACGAAGCTGCGATCCAGCTTCAGATAGTCGACGTGCGCGGCGCGGACGCGTTCGAGGTTCGAGTGGCCGGTCCCGAAGTCGTCGACGGCGACGCCGATTCCGAGTCCGTACAGGCGGCGCGTGATCTCGCCGATCCGCTCAGAGGCTGCGACGACTTGTTCGGTGACCTCGACGACGAGGCGATCGGCGCGCGTCCCCGCGCTGCGCGCGATCGCCGGGATCTGATCGATGAAGGCGTCGTCGAACGCCGCCCGGCCGCTCAGGTTGATCCAAACGCGACGCCCGCGCCCGGCACCCAGGCGCGCCAGCGCCGCCGCCGCTTCGTGCACGACCCACGCCTCGATCTCGTCGAGCAGCGCGCTGCGGCTGAGCGCCGGGAGGAACGCGCCGGGCCGCAGCAATCCGAGCTCGGGATGCTGCCACCGCAGCAGCGCCTCGAAGCCGACGACCGTACCGGCGGTCAGATCGTGGATCGGCTGATAGTGCAAGAGGAACTCGCCGTGGTCGCGCGCGCGCACCAGCTCGGCGGCGAGACGCGCGCCGCGTGCCAGCCCCGGCGGCGGCTCGAAGACGACGAGCTGGTTGCCGCCGGCGGTCTTCGCTTCGCGCATCGCCGAGATTGCCTCGGTCAACAGCGCGCGCGCCTCGCGGCCGATCCCCGCGGCGACGCCGATCGAGACGCTGAAGCGAAGCACCGCACTCGCCGCGGGAAGCGGTTCGCGAAACGCCGCGATGATGCGGTGCGCGTAGGTCACCGCGTCGTCGCGCGTCCCCGCGCGCGCGAGGACGAACGCATCCGACTCGAACCGCCCGAAGAACTCCGGCACCGGAACCGCTTCGGCGATCCGCTCGGCCGCGGCGCGCAGTAGAGCGTCGGCGGCGACGCGGTCCATCCCGGCGTCGACCGAGCTGAAATGATCGAGGTCGATGCACGCCACCCAGAATTGACCGCTATGCTCGCCGTCGACCCAATCGTCGAAGGCGATGCGGTTGGGCAGCGTCGTGCGTAGATCGTGAACGATCACCCAACGGCTGAAGTCGCGGTAGTGCGTGCGCGACGTCGCGAACGCGCCGAGGATGAAGGCGAGGATGCTCTGGACGAGCGCATCGGTCTGGCCCCACAGGACGACGTGCGCCCCCGGATGCGTGATCGCGTCGACCGCGACGATCGTGACGTCGAACGTCGCGACGCCGAGGATCGCACCGCGCAGCCCTTCGCGGGTCGCGAGCAGCGCAACCGGGACGAAGGTGACGGCGAATGCCGCCAGCCGGGCCGGGTCGGCCTTGAGGACGCCGAAGGCCAGGCCCGCACAGGCGGCGGTCGCCGCGACCGCGATCAGCTCCGGGACGAGCGGGATGCGCCGGCGATACGTCGAGGGAACCTGCGCGCGGATCATCGACAGCGTCAGGTCCGCGATCGGCGCGACCGCCAGGATGCCGATCGCGTCGCCGAGCCAGAACGTCTTCGCGATCGGCCAGAACGCGCTCGCCGGGAACTCGCCGAACGCGACCAGGACGCCGACGGACGCCGCGGCTGCGAACGCGCTCGGCACGACGCCGAGCCCGCAGAACCACAGCGCGTCGCGCACGCGCTTCGACGGCAGCACGATCCCGAAGCGATCGCGCAGCAGCCAGACCGCGGTACCGTAGACGACGGCCAGCGCGACGCCGACCATGCAGACGGCGAGCAGCGAAACGGTCGTGTGCGAGATCGACCAGCGCACCGCTTCGGCGACGACCAGCGCCGGCGCATAACGAATGCCGAACCGGTAGAACAACGTGACCGTCAGCCCTGCGCCCGGATACCACGGCGAGATCCCCGGCGACGGATGGAGGAACCCGGTGAGCAGGTCCAAGCAGACGTACGCGATCACGTAGATCCCGGCGACGAGATACCACGGTTCTCGCCCGATCCGCATGTGAACGTAATCATCCGTAGGCAGGAAGCTCCCTGCTTCCGCGGCCCGCCGGCCCAAGGAGGGTTGGCCCGGCGGGACGGCTGACAGTCCCCCTCCGTGGGACTTCTGGACGGAAAAACCATCATCGTCACGGGCATCGCGAACCGCTGGTCGATCGCCAGCGGGATCGCGCGCCGGCTGCACGAGCACGGCGCGAAGCTGATCCTGACCTATCAGGGCGATCGCGTCGAGGACGCGGTGCGCGAGCACGCGGCCGGCTTCGGCGACGCCGCGGTCTACCCGTGCGACGTCACCGACGACGCCTCGCTGCGCTCGCTCGCGCAGCACGCCGGCAAGGTCGACGGGCTCGTCCACTCGATCGCCTTCGTGAAGAAAGAAGACCTCTCGGGGAAAGTCTACGAGACGTCGCGCGACGGCTTCAACCTCGCGCTCGACATCAGCGCGTACTCGCTGATCGCGCTGGTCTCGCACCTGAAGGAGAATCTCAACGACGGCGCTTCGATCATCGCGCTGACGTATCTCGGAGGGACGCAGATCGTCCCGAACTACAACATCGCCGGGATCGCCAAGGCCGCGCTCGAGTCGATCGTCCGCTATCTCGCCTTCGATCTGGGCGAGCGGGGCATTCGCGTCAACGCGATCTCGGCAGGCCCGATCAAGACGGCGTCGTCGCGGCAGGTCGGCGGCTTCTCGCAGATGCCCGCGAAGGTCGCGGCGGCGTCGCCGCTCAAGCGCAACGTCACCATCGACGACGTCGGCAACTGCGCGGTCTATCTGGTCTCGGACCTCGCCTCGCAGGTGACCGCCGACGTCCACTTCGTCGACGCCGGCTACCACGCGATGGGGATGTATCCGGACGCTGCGAAGGGCTGACGTGCGCCGCCACGGCCGGCCTGCTCCCGAAGTGCTCGCGGCGATCGCTGCGGCCTATCGCATTCTGACGGCGTCGGCCGCGCCGAAGCCCACGGCAGCGGCGGCGTCGCGGTGGAAGCGCGCCGCACGCCTCGAGGCGGTCGGACGCGGCGATGACTGAAGCGCCGTTCGCGAAGATTCTCGTTGCGAACCGTGGTGAGATCGCGATCCGCGTGATGCGCAGCGCGAAGGAGCTCGGCTGCGCGACGGTCGCCGTCTACTCCGACGCCGACCGCGACGCGCTGCACGTCCGCTATGCCGGCGAAGCGTACCGGCTCGGGCCGGCGGCGCCCGCACAGTCGTACCTCAACGCGGACGCGCTGCTCGAGGTCGCCCGCGCGAGCGGCGCCGACGCGATCCATCCCGGCTACGGCTTCTTTGCGGAGAACGCGGCGTTCGCGCGGCGCGTGATCGCGGCCGGGATCGCGTGGATCGGGCCGCACCCCGATGCGATCGATGCGATGGGCGACAAGATTCGCGCGCGCCAAGCGATGGTCGCCGCCGGCGTCCCGGTCGTTCCGGGCGGGACCGATGCGATCGACGACGCCGCCGCTGCAGCGCGCGCGGCGGAGAAATATGGTCTCCCGCTCGCGCTCAAAGCGTCGGGCGGCGGCGGCGGCAAGGGCCTGAAGGTCGCGCGCACCGTCGACGAGCTCGCCTCCGCGTTCTCGACCGCGCAGCGCGAGGCGAGCGCGTACTTCGGCAACCCGACGATCTACGTCGAGCGCTACCTCGAGAACCCCAAGCACGTCGAGCTGCAAGTCCTCGCCGACAAGCACGGCACCGTGCTGCACGTCGGAGAGCGCGACTGCTCGCTGCAGCGCCGCCACCAGAAGCTCTGGGAAGAGGCGCCGGCGCTCATCCCGGAGACGGTGCGCGAGGGACTGCGCGCGGCGGGGATCCAGGCGGCGCGTGCGATCGCGTACGACTCCGTCGGACCGATCGAGTGTCTGGTCAGCGGCGACGAGTTCTACTTCCTCGAGATGAACACGCGCATCCAGGTCGAGCACACGGTCTCCGAGGAGATTTCCGGGATCGACCTCGTGCGCGAGCAGATCCTCGTCGCGGCGGGGCGCCCGCTCTCGCTGAGGCAAGAGCAGATTGAATTCCGCGGCCACGCGATCGAGGTGCGGGTGAACGCCGAGGATCCGAGCCAGGGCTTCCGCCCCGCACCGGGCGTCGTCGACCGCTACCGGGAGCCGGGCGGGTTCGGCG
>DASYFS010000407.1:0-3661 GCA_036498305.1 Candidatus Elarobacter sp.
CCCCGGCCGCGCGCTCACGATCGCACTCGGTGAGGACGGCCGCGTCGCGCCGCAGGCGGCGCCGCTCGCCGGCGTGACGCCGCGGCCGGCCGGCGCGATCCCGCGCACCGCCTTCGTGCTCGCGCCCGCCGCCGAGAAAGACGCCGACCAGACCACGCTCGTCACCGTGCAGATCCTCGTCACCGTCCCGGCACGCACGCCGCCGGGCGACGACATCTACGTCAGCACCGATCGCAGCAACTGGAATCCCGCCGAAGTGCGGATGGACCGCATCGACGCGCGGCATTTCCGGCTCACGCTGCAGCTTCACCGCGGCGCGCAGCTCGCGTTCCGCATCACCCGCGGCTCGACGGCGACGATGGAGCGCGACGCGAGCCGCGCGCTGCCGCCGGCGCACGTCGCCGCCGGCGAGCCGAACGCGCACGTCGACGTCACCGTCGCGGCCTGGGCCGACATCGATTAGCGACGCCGTCGGCGCGCCGGCGCGCTTCCCGATCCGCCGGCACCTCGCGATCAACGCGCTGTGGATCGGCATCCAGTTCCAGGACGCCTCGATCCTGGCGATCGTCGTCCCCGCGATCCTGCTGCGGATTGCGCCCGAGAGTCATACCGGCGCGCTCGCGCTGATCGCGAGCGTCGTCGCGGCGGTGTGGGTCTTCGTCCCGCCGCTCGCCGGCGCGCTCTCCGATCGGGCCCGCCGCCACGGCGGCGACCGCCGCACGCAGACCGCGATCGCGCTCGGGATCGACGCCGTCGCGCTGCTGGCGAGTGCGGCCTCCCATACGGTCGGGGCGATCGCGATAGGGTGCGTCTGCGCCGCGATCGCGATCGCGACGGCGTCGTCGATCTACCAGGCGCTGCTGCCGGAAGTCGTCCCGCGCGCCGCGTGGGGCGCGTCGGCCGGGACGCGAGGTGCGCTCACGCTGCTCGGCACGGTGATGGGACTAGCCGCAGCCGCGCTGCTCGCGCCAATGCTCGCGCTGTTCGCGATGGCCGCGGCGGTAACGGTCGTGCTCCCGACGCTCGCCGCGATCCCGCGGGCGCCCGCACGCGAACGAGTACGCAGCCGCGCGGTGATCCGCGACAGTCACGACCTCAACGTCACGCTGGTCGCGCGCGGCTGGATCGTCCTCGGGATGACGCTGCTGCAGACGTACATCCTCTACTTCTTCTCCGACGTGCTGCGCGTGCGCGATGCGAGCCTCGGCACGGGACTCGTCGCGGGAGCCGCGCTCGTCGGCGCGATCGTCTCGAGCGTCGTCGCGGGCGCCGTCTCGGACAAGCTGGACCGCCGGCTCGTCGTCGCGTGCTCCGGCGTGCCGATGGTGATCGCGGCGCTCGGCTTCGCGATCGCGCCCGATCGCGGCTTCATCTTCTTGTACGCGGCGCTGTTCGGCCTCGGCTACGGCGGCGTATTCTCCGTCGGCTGGGCGCTCGCGCTCGACGCGGTCCCGCAGCTCGGCGACGTCGCGCGCGACCTCGGCGTGTGGGGGATGTTGAGCAACCTGCCCGGCGCGATCGCGCCGGCGCTGGGCGCGTTCATCATCGCGCACGGCGCGACGCCGCGTGACGGGTACCGCACGCTCTTCGCCGTCTCGGCGGCGGCGTTCGCGATCGGTTCCGCGACCGTGCTGCGCGTCGGCGCGCGGCCGGTTTCCTCGCTGTGGTCGATCCTGCTGCTCACGATCGTGTGCGCGACGCGTCAGCCGTGGCTGGCGACGCGCTTCCGCGTGCGGCAGTGGGGCCGGCTGCCGTTCCGGCGCGGGCCGACGGTGCTGATCGCGAACCACCAGCACGAGGACGAGTCGGAGATCGTCGCCGAGCGCTCGTTCATGCAAGGCTCGTGGCAGTCGACGACGCTGACCGCGTCATCACGGCGGATGTACGAGCCCGGCTTCTTCGCCGCGCGCCTGCCGGCGTTCGCGCCGTTCATGCGGACGGTCGACGCGGGCGGCTTCTTCATGGCGCTCGGGATGTATCCGCTCGAGAACGAGCTGTCGGCGCGGCCGCTGCGCAGCATCGCGTTCAGCCTCGCGGGCGCGCACGCGGAGCTTCCCGTCACGGAGGTGTTCACGCCGCCGGCGCTCGCCGCCGTCCCGCCGGGCGCGAGCACCGTCGGAGAGCTGCTCTCGGCGCGGATGTTCGGGAAGACCGAGACCTACGTCAAGCTCGCGCACGTCCGCGACCCGTATCGCCGCGAGCTGCTGACGGAGCTGCGCGCCGAGATCGACGGCGACGTCGCGCGCATCGTCGACCTCGTGCGGCGCGGTGCGACGTTCTACGTGACGCCGGAGGGCTTCTACAGCACCGACGGGCGGATGCGTCCGCTCAAAGGGATCGTCGACCATCTGCTCCCAGTCTCCGAGCCGTGGCTCGCGGCGATCGCGTTCGATCCGTTCCGCGGCCGGCGGCTCGCGCTGCTCTACCGCGTCGTGCGGCCGGCGCGCCCCGAGCTGCTCGCCGCCTCGCTGGCGGCGGCGCGGCCGGTGACGACGAGCGCGCTGCTCGCGACGTGGATGCTCGCCGTTGCGCTGCCGTTCACCGCGGCCGAAGCGCGCGACGGCGTCGCTCGCTTACGCGACGCGCTGCCGCACAATGCGTTCGTCGATCCGGAGCTTGTTCGCGACGCCGACGGCACCGTCGGCGAGGCGCTGCGAAACCTCGCCGCGCGCGGGACGCTCGCCTTCGACGGCGCGCGCTATACGCTCACCGAGCAGCGCAGCGATCCGCGGTTCCACGGCGTCGCCGACATCGTAGCGTTTCAGGCGGCCTTTCACGGCGAGACCGTCGCCGCGCTGGAGCTGGTCGCGCGCTAGCGCTCGAAGCGAACCGGGATCGTCGCGGTCGCGGTCTTCCCGTCGGCCGTCGTGCCAATGAAGTCGATCTGGTAGGTCCGGTTCAGCAAGAACGACGGCACGCCGCCGGGGATCGTCTGCTGGCCTGAGAACACGCCCGTCCCCGCCAGCGGGACGCCGATCTCGCGCCCCATCGTCCGCACGACCATCCGGGTGATCTCGGGACTCGTCGTGATCTGCACCAGCAGCTGCCCGCCGGGGCGAAGCACCTTGTCGTTCAGCGCGATCTCGAGGATCTGCGGGCCGCCCCCGGGAGCCGGGCTCGGCTTGACGACGTAGGTGAACGGGTTCGGCGTCGTCGTCGCGGCGGGGAGCGGGGTCGGCGTCGGGCTCGCGGCCGGGGCCGGCGATGCCGCGGGGGAGGGCAGCGCCGTGGGCGCCGGGCTCACCAGGGGCGGCGGGGTCGGCGGCGCTTGCCCGGCCGGGGCGGCCGCTGCGATGAGGACGGGGAGGGCGTAGAGCGCGAGCATGACTCCTCCGAGCAACGCCGGGTCGTGGAGGGCGGTTCCCCCGGGCAGGTCCTGAAGGTACCCGACAGCGCCCGTCACGCTCGCGGCCAGCAGCGCCCAGCGTGCCGGACTAGGCCGGACGAACGCGACGACTGGGACCAGCCAGGTCGCGTACCACGGCTCGGGGGACGGGAGCAGCAGCCAGCCCAGGAGCGTCGCCCCGGCGAGCCGGTCTCCCGAGCGCACCGCCCGGACGACGCCGAACGCGCCGGCGGCGGCAAGGGCCGCCGCGACGACGAGCGGGAGCGGTGAGCCCGCGTACGCCGCCAGCTGGGGCGCATGGACCAGCGAGAGCCG
>DASYFS010000408.1:0-10384 GCA_036498305.1 Candidatus Elarobacter sp.
CCTCGGCGCGGATGCCGTCGAGATGCGACGCGACGCGCTCCTCCGCCAGCCTCCACCCGCTCGCGTCGACGTCGAACACGGCGAAGGCGCCGTTCTCGACTTTGCCGTCCCAGAACGCGTCCAGCTCGCGTGCCTTCGCGTCGGCGAGCGCGACGCGCACAACCGCGTCGTGCGTCACGATGAGCGCGGGCGCGCTCGGAGCGAAGTCGCGCGCGAACGCACGCCAGCGTTCGCGCACCTGGCCGATCGTCTCGCCTTCCTCGAACGCGACGTGCGCCGGATCGCTCCGCCACGCACGATAGCGCTCGGGATCGTTCGCCGCGATCTCCTCGCGCAGCCGGCCCTCCCAGGTGCCGTGCGCGATCTCGATCAGCCGCTCGTCGGTCTCGACCTGCAGGCCGAGGCGTTCCGCCGTCGGGAGCGCCGTCGCGGTACAGCGCAGCATCGGCGAACTGACGACGCGGCCGACCCCGGCGGCAACCATCGGCGCGACCAGCGCCTCGGCCTGACGAAGCCCCAGCTCCGACAACTCCGACTCGAGCCGTCCCTGATAGCGGCCGGCACGATTCCAGGTCGTTTCTCCGTGCCGCGCGAGATACACGCGCATCCGCGGCGCGTTGCGAGCGGGAAGTGCGGACTCCTGCGCTTGACCGCTCCGGCGGCGCCGTGGTATGGTCCGCGGACATGCTTCTCCTCTGCTGTCTCGCGACGGTGTGTCCCACGGGTCCTTCGGCCCGGCGGTCGCTCACGTTGTGAGGTAGCGCGCGAGTCGCGCCCTTATGAGGAGCCCCCGCCGGACGGCGGGGGCTCCTTTCGTTTTTCGTATCAGGAGCCGTTGTGAGCAAGCTCGACGTCGAGCAGGTCAAAGCCGAGAGCCGCGGCCTGCGCGGTGCGATCGAGGCGGAGATCGCCGAACCGACCACCAGGTTCAGCGAGGAGTCCGTCACGCTGCTGAAGTTCCACGGAACGTATCAGCAGGAGGATCGCGACCAGCGCAAGGCCGCGCGCGAGAACGGCGGCGACAAGCCGTGGCAGTTCATGGTGCGCGTCAAGGCGACCGGCGGACGCGTTCCGGCGCGGCTGTGGAGCGCGGTCGACGCGCTCGCCGATCGTCACGGGAACGGAACGATCCGCGTCACCACGCGGCAGGGGCTGCAGCTCCACGGCGTCCGCAAGCACGACCTCAAACCGGTCATCGCCGACATCGTCGCCAACCTCGGCTCGACGCTGGCAACGTGCGGCGACGTCGTGCGCAACGTGGTCGCCCCGCCGTGGCCGTATGCCCATCCGGCCTACGACGAGGTGCGGCGTGCCGCCGAAGCGATCTCGGCCGAGTTCGCGCCGCGCAGCGGGGCGTATCTCGAGATCTGGCAGGACGGTGAGTCGGTCCACGAGGCGGGCCCGGCCGACGAGCCGATCTACGGCGCGACGTATCTGCCGCGCAAGTTCAAGATCGCCGTCACCGTCCCGGGCGACAACAGCGTCGACCTGTACAGCAACGACCTCGGCGTGATCCCGATCTTCGCCGACGACGGCACGCTGGTGGCATACAACATCACCGCCGGAGGCGGTCTCGGGATGACGTACGGCAAGACGACGACGTTCCCGCGCCTCGCCGACCACCTCGGTTCCGTCGGTCCCGACCAGCTGATCGACGCGGTGCGCGCGATCGTGATCGTGCAGCGCGATTACGGCGATCGTACCGATCGCAAGCACGCGCGGCTGAAGTATCTGATCGCCGACCGCGGCCTCGACTGGTTCCGCGCGGAGGTCGCGAAGGCCGCGGGCTTCCCATTCGGCGTGTGGCGCGAGCTGCCGGCGTGGGACGATCCGGCGAAGTTCGGCTGGCACGCGCAGGGCGAGGGCCGCTGGTTCCTGGGCCTGCACGTGCAGAGCGGACGCATCCGCGACGACGACGACTCGCGCCTGAAGTCGGCGCTGCGCGCGATCGCCGGCCTCGGCTACGATCTCGTGGCGACGCCGGGACAACAGCTGCTGATCGTCGACGTTCCGGCGCAGCAGCGCGAAGAGGTCGACGCGGTCCTGCGCGCGCACGGCGTCGGCGATCCCGAGCGCGTCTCGCCGGTGCGCGCACGCGCGCTGGCCTGCCCGGCGCTGCCGACCTGCGGCCTCGCGTTGGCAGAGTCGGAGCGCGTGATCCCCGAGATCCTCACCGCGATCGAAGCCGAGCTCGCGATTGCGCAGCTGGAGCACGAAGCGATCGTGATCCGGATGACGGGTTGCCCCAACGGCTGCGCGCGTCCGTATCTCGCCGAGATCGGGATCGTCGGCCAGAGCGCCGACCGCTATCAGCTCTACCTCGGCGGCAACCCGCAGTCGACGCGATTGGCGAAGCTATGGCGCGAGAAAGTCCGTGCGGCGGAGATCGCGCCGCTGCTGGCGCCGCTGTTCGCGGAGTTCCGCGAGCGCCGGCACCGCGGCGAGTCGTTCGGCGATTTTACCGCGCGAACGATCGTCGCCGAGGTGCCGGCCTAGCGCGCTACGGCGTCCCGGCTTTGAGTCCCGGAACGACTTCCACGATCCCCATCATGCCGTGATCCTCGTGGAACAGCATGTGGCAGTGGAAGACGAAGACGCCGGGATCAACGTTGCGGAAGTCGATCAGGATCTTCGTCAGGCTCGGGGTGATGACGGGGTACGAGCCCGGCGGCGTCACGCCGGGCCGCGTGATATGCGCGGCGGGCAGGGCGATCGTGTCGAGGAAGACCTGTTGGTACGGGTTGGTCGCCTCGAACGGGCTGTACTCCGCGACGAACGAGAGCTGATGGATGTGGAACGCATGGATCTCGGGCGTCGCATTGTACAGATACCACTCTTCGACCGCGTGCTGCGGGACACGAATCCACGGCACGTACGGATACTTGGGGTCGGGCGGGTTCGCGCCCGGCGCGAGCCAGAACGGCCGCTCGGTGAACGGCAGCGCCTTCACCGACGGCGGCGGGTTGCGGCCTGCGTAGACGCCGGTCTCGGTCACGTTCCAGTTGCAGCATCCCTCGGGGTACATCGTGAACGTGATCGCGCGTGAGGTCGTGACCTTCGGCGCGTCGTTCTGCACCAGGACCGCGGCGGCGGACCGCAGTTGATGCTGCTGCACCGCCGGTGCAGTCGCCATCAGGTGCGGCGCGCCGGCGGCGAGCAAGGGCTGCACGCGCAGGATGTTGAGCCGCGACATCGCCGAGCCGACGTAGCCCGTGCAGAACGGCGTCCCGTCCTTGCTCGTGACCGAGGTCGTCCCTTCCGCCGAGATGATCGTCAGCGGCCGGAACGCGGTGACGTCGATGTCGACGCGGCCGGACGGCGGAACGAAGACGTTCGGCTCAACGACCGTCGGTGGCTCCGACGGATCGATGCGGCCCGTTTCGAGGTTCCAGTTGACCGGTACGCCGTCGCGTCCCGCGACGACGAGCGGGATGATGTTGCCGGCGTCGTCGACGGTCTCGACGTTGACGTACGCGTTCGCGGCCGCGTTCACGATGCGGTAGCGCCGGGTCGTGCCGCGGATCTGCGAGACGCGCGGCCCGATGGCCGGGATCGGCTTGCCATTAATGTAGGTCGGGATCGCCGCGCCGTTGACGGCGAGCAGCGTGGCGTCGCCGAGCGTCGTCGGTTGCGCCGGACAATACTGCGGCCCAGGGAGCGGGAAGCCCGATCGCCACGGCGGCGGGCTGAATGCGGCGAACGCGATCGGCGTCGGCGGTGCGGCCGCGGGTTTGCGCAGCCCGCGGAACGGCGCGCGACCGACGATCGCGTCATAATGCGCCTCCAGATTCGAGCCGCCCATGCCGGGCATCGCCATGCCGCCCATCGCCTTCAGCGCCGGCGCGGGCGTGCCGCGGACGGGCGCGTTCTTGATCACGAGCAGCGTCGAGGGCGGCTCCGCCGCGCCGGACGTTTCGACGATGAGCGCGCCGGCGAGGCCGCCGCCGACCTGCGCGTTGGAGAGGCCGTGCAGATGCGCGTGGTACCAGTAGGTTCCCGGCGGCTGCGACGAGCGAACCGTGAACACGTAGACGCACGTGTTCGCGGTCGGCTCCGCGTACGCCAGCGACTTGAAGACGTTGTCGACGTAGGGGCTGACGTGCCAGCCGTGGGTGTGGAAGTTCGTGTCGTTGTCGAGCATCCAGGGCGGCATCGCGTGCTGCGGAACGCGCGCGTGCTCGAAGTATCCGCCAGGGGTCATCTGCGGGTTCGGCGTCGGCAGCGGACCGTCGTCCGGGAGCCAGGCGCAATCCCCGTCGGCGGGGATGATCGACGGCGCGGGGCTCGGCGCGGGGCCGCTGCGAGGGATCCGGTTCACGAGCGTCATCGTGAACGTCGCGCCTTGCTTGACGCGGATCGTCGGCGCTTCGACGTACGCGGTCGCTCCGCCGTCGGTGTCGACATAGCAATACGGATAGGTCAGGTTCGGCGCCGTGCCGACGCCCTTGCCGCGGTCGACCCAGATCGTGAACTTCGGCGTCTTCGCGGTGTCGATCGTCGGCGGCACCGGCAGCACGCCGGGCGCCGGCCGATTCGGAACGCACGGCGCGGTCGCGGCGGTCGCAGCCGACGCCGCCGTGCTGCGGAGCGATGAAGACGGGGCCGCCGCGAGGACGGCGACAGCGAGAAACCCCGCCGCCGTGACGCCAGCAGCCGGTTTGAACACACCCATGAGGCCTCCTGGGGAAGGTGGCTGAACACCTGACCCTTCTGTGCGGAGGGACCGACCCCTCGCCCGTAGACGCCGCTGAGACTAGATCGCCAGCGAGTAGACGAACCCGATCCCGGGGACTGCGCGCAGCGCCGTCAGCGTCTCTTCGCCGGCAGGACGATCGGTCGAGAGGATCATGATCGCATCGCCGCCGACGGTGTTGCGCGAGACCTGCATCGTCGAGATGTTGACGTTCGCGTCGCCGAGGATCGTCCCGACGCGCCCGATCACCCCGGGAACGTCGCGGTGCTGCGTGATCAGCATCGCGCCGACCGGCGTCGCGTCGATCTCGTAGCCGTCGAGCTCGACGATGCGCGGTGAGCCGGCGACGGACGTGCCGGTGATCGACGTGTCGCCGCCGCTCAGCCGCAGCCAGGCGGCATACGGCGAGGCGCTGGCGTCGCTGCGCGCGTCGACGGCGATCCCCAGCTCCTGCGCGATCTGCTCGGCGTTGACGACCGAGACGCGGCGGTCGGTCGTGGCCTGCAGCAGCCCGCTGAGAAACGCGCGCACAAGCGCGTCGGAAGGAACGCCGGCAAGCGCACCGCCGAGGACGAGCGAGAAACGCGGCAGCCGCTCTGCGCGCGTGTACTGCGGATAGAAGCGTCCGAGGCGGTACGCGACGTCGAGAAACGGGACGACGCGTTCGGCTTCGGGGCCGTCGGGGACCGGCGCGTTCACCGCCGCGCTCGCCGGCGCGCCGAGCAGCACGCGCGCGACGTCCTGCGCGAGCTCCGTCGCGATCCGCGCCAGCGCTTCGTGCGTCGAGCCGCCGAGGTGCGGCGTCGCGAACACCTTCGGATGGCGGTGGAGCGCGGCTCCGGTCCCGTCGCGCGGCGGCGGCTCTTCGGCGACGACGTCGATCGCGGCGCCTGCGAGCGTGCCGGCGTCGAGCGCTTCGAGCAGATCGCGCTCGACGATCACGCCGCCGCGCGCGCAGTTGATCAGGTACGCGTGCGACTGCAGCCGCGCGAGCTGCGCCGCGCCGATCATCCCGCGTGTCTGCGCGGTGAGCGGAACGTGCAGCGTTACGAAGTCGCTGCTGCGCAGCAGCATCTCGAGGTCGACGAGCGTCGCGTCGAACGCGTCGGCGCGCGCCGGAGAGATGTACGGATCGTGCGCGAGAATCGTCATCCCGAACGCCTTCGCGCGGGTAGCGACGTTGCCGCCGATGCGCCCGAGGCCTACGATGCCGAGCGTTTTCCCGGCGAGCTCGACGCCGATCAGCGACTTGCGGTCCCAGACGCCGTCGCGAAGCTGCGCGACGGCCTGCGGCGTCCGCCGCGCCAGCGAGAGCATCAGCGCGAACGTCTGCTCCGTCGCGGCGATCGTGTTCGCGCCCGGCGTGTTGAGGACGATGATCCCGGCGTCGGTCGCGGCGTCGACGTCGATCGCGTCGACCCCGACCCCGGCGCGCGCCACGACGCTCAGCTTCGGGCCGTGCGCGAGCAGCGCGCGGTCGACCCGCGTCTCGGAGCGGACGATCAACCCGTCGGCGTCCGCGAGCGCCGCCTCGAGCTCGCCGCGCGAGCGCCCGACCTGCGAGTCGACCTCGATCCCGGCCTCACGCAGCACGGCGAGGCCGTGCTCGGCGAAGGGCTCCGCGATGACGACCCGCGGCCGGCCGGAGGCCGCCGACAGGCCGGTCTGCGTGGTCGGGCGTAGTTGCACGCGCTTGTTCCTTCGTTTCAGTGGTCGGCAAACTGTCGCGGCGACGTTCGTCGGCGCGCTCGTTGTGCTGGTGACGACGGTCCGGACGTCGGTCGGATTTTGGGACACCGGCGACCTCCAGACCGTTGCGTGGGTCGGCGGGATCCCCTATCCGACGGGCTATCCGCTCTACGCGATCGCCGGCTGGATCTGGGTGCACGCGATTCCGATCGCCTCGGTCGCGGCGCGCCTCAACCTGCTGTCGGCGGTCGCCGTCGCGCTCGCCGCGGCGACGATCTGCGGGATCGCGCTGCTCCTCGAGGTGCGGCCGCTCTTTGCGATCCCGGCCGGATGGCTGTTCGCGTTCGCCCACACGGTGTGGTTTCGCTCGACCTATGCCGACGCGCACACCGCCGGGTTTACCGCCGCACTGCTCGCGATCGCATTCGGGATCCGCTGGGCATTGCGGGCCGAGCGGCGGTTCGTCCCGCTCGCGTTCGCGACCGGCGGCATCGCGCTCGCGCTCGACAGCACGACGGTGCTGCTCCTCGCCGGCGGTCTGCTGCTGGTCGCCGCGCGGCGCCTTCCGGCGCGCGCCGCGCTGGGCGGCATCTGCGCCGCGCTCGCGATCGTCGCGGTCTCGTACGCGTACTTACCGCTGCGCAGCGCGCAGATGACTGCCGCGCGTGCCGATCCGACGCTGACGCTCGGAATCGCGCCGGGCCGCCCGTTCTTCGACGATCACCATCCGTCGTCGCCGGCGGGGTTCCGTGCGCTCGTCGGCGGGACCGAATGGTCCGCGGGACCGACGCTGATGCGGCTCGGTACCGTGGCGTCGATTCGCCGCACCGCGGAACATTTCGTCCCCGAGCTCGTCGCCGATTACTCGGAGTCGGTCGTGGTTGCGGCGCTGATCGGTCTCGCGTTCTTCGCCGTCGCCCGGCCAATCGTCGCGCTTGCGCTCTTCTTCGCCGCGATCGTTCCGGCGCTGTTCGGCGGTTCGTATCGCGCCGAGGCCGATCCCGAACGCTACGTCTTCACGCTCTACGCCGTCGTCGCGCTCGGCGCCGCGCTCGCCGCGGAGCACGCACTGCGCGCGGTCACGCCGGCGCGCGCGCAGATCGCCGAGCGGCTCGTGGCGGTGCTGTTCGCCGTCGCGCTCGCGCGCGAACTCGTCACCGGCCGCGATCTCTACCTCATGCGCGACGATCAGGAGCCGGCGAACGTCGGCGCGACCGTCGCCGCGATGACGCACGACGATGCGATCGTGATCGCGCCATGGGACTGGGCGACGCCGCTCGCGTACACCGCGTACGTGGACCACACGCTCGGGCACCGGATCGTCGTCTGCGGTTTCGTCGCCGACTACGCGCCAATGATCCGCGGCTGGTCGCGCACGCGCCAAGTCGTCGTGATGGCGGAGGCGCCGCCCGGCATCCCCGCGATGCGCCCGCGGCTGCTCGTCGCCGGCAACCCGAACCTCTACGAGCTCGTCCCGCGGTGAAGCTCGGCGACGTCAAGATGACCGGTTTGCTGGCCGGGCTGCTGGGCGCGATCGTCGCGCTCGCGGTCGCGCACGGCCGCCACACGCCGTACGACAACTACGTGCTGCTCGCCGATTCGATACTGCACGGGCGGTTGTGGATCGACCCGTTGTGGCCCGGGCCGATGATCGACGCGGTGCTCTTCGACGGTCACCGGTACATCGTGAACGATCCCGTCCCCGCGCTGCTGCTGCTTCCGCTCGTCGCCGCGTTCGGCGAGATCGCGAACCAGACGATCCTGGCGTGCCTGCTCTGCGGCGTCGCCGTCGGCGCCGCGTGGGTAGTGCTGCAGCGCCTCGGCGTGCGCGACGCGATCGCGGGGTGGCTCGTCGTCTTTTTACTGCTCGGCACCGATCTGTTGTGGTGCTCGATGCTCGGCGACGTGTGGTTCTGCGCGCAGACGTCGGCGGTCGCGTTCTGCCTGCTCGCGCTGTGCGAGCTCGCGGGGAAGCGGCGGGGCGTGCTGATCGCCGTCTGGTTCGCGCTCGCGCTGGGCTCGCGCTTCACGCTGGTGATGGCGCTGCCCGTCGTCGCCTGGTGGACGTGGACCGGCTTCACCCAGGCCGAGCGGCGGCCGCGATCGCTCGCGGCCTTCGCGCTCGCGGTCATCCCGTTCTTCGCGCTGTGGATCGCGTACAACGAGGCGCGCTGGCACGTTCCGTGGGACTCCGGGCACACGATCTTCTACCGCCAAGACCCGTTCATGGGCTCGCCGACCGGCTCGCCGTTCGCGCTGCAGAACGTCCCCGACGAGCTCTATTCGTTCTTCGTGCTGCCGCCGGAGTGGCATCCGGCCGAGCGCGCCCTGATCCCGTCGAACGTGGGGACGGCGCTGTGGTTCACCAGCCCGGCGCTGCTGCTCGCGCTGTTCGCGCGCCGCCCGCGGCGGCTCGTCGTCTCGGCATGGATCGCCGCCGCGCTCGTCGCCGGCCCCTCGCTGCTCTACTACGCCAACGGCGGCTCGCAGTTCGGGATGCGCCACGCGCTCGACTTCGAGCCGTTTCTCCTCGTGTTGATGGGCCTGGCGGCGCGCGACGGCCTGGCGTGGATATGGCGCGCACTGATCCTGTGGAGCGCCGCGGCGGGAGCGTGGGGTTGCTGGTTTTGGAACACCGTGGTACGCCCGGGCAACGTGTGAGCCGCGCATCGTCGCGCGGACGCGTTGAAATCCTGCCCGAGTGTGGGTAAGCGGATAGCCGCACTCACTCTTCGGGAGGTCACGAATGGAAGAACGCAACGTCACGGTCGATCGCGAGAGCGGGGGGTCGCTTGCGACCTTCAGTCTGGTCGCCGTCATCGTGGTCGTCGCGATGATCGCGCTCTTCGTGTGGCAGCCGTGGAACCAGAACAGCACGTCACGCACCAACGGCACGAACACCACGATCACGCAGCCCGGTACCTCGGGTTCGACCACCAACTCGTCGACGACGACGAACTCCAACAGCGGCGGAAGCGGCCACTAATGAAAGACGACCGCCTCGAGACGATCAAGGGTGATACCCGCGACGCCGTCGACGAGGCAAAGCACCGCGTGAAGGCGGGCGCCGAGAAGGCGAAACGCGCCGTCGAAGGCGATTCGATGCCGATGGGCGATCGGGTCGCCTCCCACGCAAAAGAGATCGGGCACAACGTCGCCGCCGACGTCGATCGCGCCAAGCGCGACGTCCGCGACGCCGACGACTCGTAAAGGAGCAGTCTGAAGAAGACACAGGAACGGCTCGCCGAGTACGCCCGCAAGCGGGACTTCTCGGCGACGCCGGAACCTTCGGGCCGCAAGCGGAGCGCTTCCAAGAAGCAGCTCCGCTTCGTCGTGCAAGAGCACCGCGCGACGCGGCTGCACTGGGACTTCCGGCTCGAAGCCGGCGGCGTGATGCCGTCGTGGCCGATCGCCAAGGGGCCGACGCTCGTCCCGCTCGAGAAGCGGCTCGCGATCAAGACCGAGGACCACCCGCTCGACTATCAGACCTTCGAAGGCGTGATCCCCGAGGGGAACTACGGCGCCGGCGAGGTCATCGTGTGGGACAACGGCACCTACGAGCTCGCCGAGGGGACCGACCCGATCGCCGAGATCGCCAAGGGGAAGCTCAAGATCGTCCTCCACGGCAAGAAGCTCAAGGGTCTGTTCACGCTGGTGAAGATCAAGCCGCGCGAAGGCGAGCGCGGCGAGCCGTGGCTGTTCTTCAAAGACCGCGACGAGTATGCCGATCCGAACTGGAAGATCGAAGAGCATCCCGAGAGCGTGAAGAGCGGCAAGACGCTCGCGCAGCTCCAGGCGTCGCGCAAGGACGCGCCGATCTGGAAGAGCAACCGCGCCGCCTCCGCCGACGGCACCGCGGTCAAGCGTGCGGCGCGCGCCAAGGCGGCCAAGGCCGATCCCCTTCCGCGCGACGCGAAGCCGATGCTCACCACGCTGGTCGACGCGCCGTTCGACGACCCGCGCTGGCTGTTCGAGGTGAAGTGGGACGGCTACCGCGCGCTG
>DASYFS010000409.1:0-5694 GCA_036498305.1 Candidatus Elarobacter sp.
GTGCGGAAGATGCGCAGGTTCACGAACGGTTGCGCCGCCCGCAGCTGCGCCGTGATGAAGTAGACGGTCGCCGCGAGCGCGAGCGCCGTCGCCGCGACGATCAGCGGCGAGTCGAACCAGTCCGAGCGTTGTCCGGTGGAAAGCACGAACTGGGCCGCCGTCAGCATCGCTGCGAGCGCTATGAGACTCGGGATATGCAGCGGTGCGACCTTGCCTTTGGGACGGTCGTCGACCAGCACGATGGCGGCGAGGACGATCCCGATCAGGCAGAGCGGGACTTTGAAGAAGAAGAGCATCCGCCAGTCGGAGTTGTCGAGGAGATAGCCGCCGATCACGGGACCGAGCGCGAACGGCGCGACCGATGCGAAGCTGAACGCTGCGACCATGTCGGCGCGGCGGCTCGGCGGCGCGGAGCCGAGCAGGATCGAGAGCGCGATCGGCTGCAGCGCGCCGCCGCCGAACCCTTGCAGCACGCGAAACACGATCAGCGTCTCGATCGTCGGCGCGAGGCCGCATAGACACGACATCACCGTGAACAGGCCGAAGGCGCCGAGGTAGTACCGCTTCTGCCCGAGGCGCGCCGTTAGCCAGCCGTTCAGCGGCATGACGATCATCATCCCGAGCGTGTAGCCCGTCGCGACCCACGCCGCAAGATCCGGCGCGGCACCGAGATTACCGGAGACGTAGGGGATCGCGACGTTGACGATCGCGGCATCGAGCACCCCCATCAGCACGCCGATCATCACGGTGACGACAACAAGCACGAGCGATGGGGGACGGCGGCCGGACAGGGACACGGACCATCGTCCCACGCCGGCCCGGCGGCGGGAAGGAAGCCGCCATGGTGGTACAAGATACCACCATGCTAGACCGAGCGCCGTTGAGCGCGAAGGAAGCCGGTCGCCGGACCCTGCTCTCGGAGTTTCTCCGCGCCAAACGCGCCCGACTCACCTCGCAGGACGTCGGCCTTCCCTCCGGGACCCGACGCCGGGTCGCCGGCTTGCGTCGTGAGGAGGTGGCGATCCTCGCCGACGTCGGGATCACGTGGTACACCTGGCTCGAGCAAGGCCGGCCGATCCGCATGGCGCCGGAGACGTTGGAGCGCGTCGCGAGCGCGCTTCGCCTCGACCGCGACGAGCGCGCATATCTCAACGGCCTCGTCTTCTTCGAACGCGAGAACGCACGCTGGGATCTGCCGATCCCGCCGCTGCTCGCCGATGTCGTGCGCGGCTACACTTCCGGCCCCGCCTTTATCCGCGGCGCGCGCTGGGACGTCATCGTGTGGAACGGCATCCTCTCGGAGATCTTCGGCTTTCCGGGCGAGGACCCGAACGACAGAAACGCCTTACGGCACTGCTTTCTCAACGGCGGGCTGCGTGAGCTGCACACCGACTGGCCGACGTTCGAGCGTCAACTGGTCGCCTCGTTCCGCAGCGAGTATGCGCAGCACACCGGCGACGAGGCATTCGAAGCGCTGATCGCGGAGCTCAGGCGCGAGAGCCCGAGCTTCGAGAAGTTGTGGCGTGAGCCGACCGTCGTGTCGCCGACGCAAGAACGTTCGATGCGCCTGCATCATCCGCGCCTCGGAACGGTGCAGTACGCGACGGTCAGCCTGGTGGTGCCGGAGGCGCCGCATATCACCGTCGTGTTCGGAACGCTCGAATCCGTATGAGGGTGAAGGCTCAGCCGATTCTCGCCGTCCGCGACGTTCTCGCGTCTGCTCGGTGGTACGCGCATATTCTCGGAAGCGAGGAACCGACCGGGAGCCCGCCCAGCGACCATCAGCACGTCTATCGCCGTATCTACGTCGGCGACGAGTTCGTGCTGCAGTTGCATGCCTGGGACGAAGAGGATCATCCGAATCTCAGCGGCGCCGACAGGGCGCCGGTGGGACACGGCATCCTCGTCTGGTTCGAGATCGACGATTACGCCGGCGCGGTCGCGCGGGCTCGCGCGATCGGCGCCGATGTCATCGAGGAGAAGTACAATCCCAGCGCGGAGCACCGCGAGCTGTGGTTGCGCGACGCCGACGGGTACGTCGTCGTGCTTGCGAGCCCGGCAGCCGGGACGGCCTGAGCACGACCAAGAACTAGCCCGGATGTTCAGCCCGGAAGAGCTCCGCGGGGTTCCGATCTTCGCCGACCTCGGCGAGGCGGAACTGGACTACCTCGCGCGGACGAGTGCCGACATGCGGCTGCAGCCCGGTGAGTACGTGCTGCACGAAGGCGATACGCATCGCGCGCTCTTCGTGCTGATCGAGGGACGGATCGAGGTCACGAAGACCGTCGCGGACGAGGAGCGCGTCATCGGCGTCCGCGGGCCCGGCGAGACGTTTGGCGAGCTTCCCGTCGTGCTCGACTCACCATTTCTCGTGAGCATGCGCGCGGTGGAAGCGTCGCGCGTGATGCGGATCGAGACGAAGGACTTTCACGTGGTCGCCGCTTCGGCGCCGGAGTTTGCCGCGGCGGTCGAGGCGTCGGCGATCGACCGCTTCGGCGGGCTCCAGGAGTTTGCCGCAACCACGTTGCCACCGCGCTTGACCGTCGTCGGGCCGCACTGGGACGACGGCACGCACGACCTGCGCGACTTCTTACAGCGGAACTCCGTCGAGTTCGATTGGATCGAGCCGGCAACGACGACGCCGCCGCAGCCGACGCCGATCGTGCGACTGCGCGACGGTTCCGAGCTCGTGCAGCCGTCGCATCGCCAGGTCGGCGCCGCCATGGGCCTGCGCGTCGCGCCGAGCGGCGCCGCGTACGACGTGGCGATCGTCGGCGGCGGCCCGGCGGGTCTTGCCGCAGCGGTGTACGGCGCCTCCGAAGGGCTGTCGACGATACTGCTGGAGTGTGAGGCGCCGGGAGGTCAGGCCGGCACGTCTTCGCGGATCGAGAACTATCTGGGCTTCCCCTACGGAATCTCAGGCGATGAGCTCGCGCACCGTGCGCTGCAGCAAGCCCGGCGTTTGGGCGCGGAGATCGTGGTGACGCGCAAGGCCGAATCGCTCGACGTCGAGACGCGTACGCTGTGCCTTGACGGCGGCGAGACGGTGCGTGGCGAGGTGATCGTGCTCGCGACGGGCGTCGCTTGGCGGAGCCTTCCGCTGCCGGCGCTGGAGCGCTTGCGCGGCCGCGGCGTGTACTACGGCGCGGCGCCCGGTGAAGCCCGGTCCGTCGCCGGCAAAGCGCTGTACCTCGTCGGCGGCGGCAACTCGGCCGGGCAGGCGGCGATGAATGCCGCGGACTACGCCGCGTCGGTCACGCTGCTGGTGCGCGGGACGTCACTTGCCGCGAGCATGTCCTTCTATCTCATCGAGCAGCTGAAGACGAAGCCGAACATCCGTGTCGAGACCTGCGCCGAAGTCGTGGATGCCCACGGCGAGGAGCATCTCGAGGCACTCGATATCCTCGATCGCACGACGGGCAAGACGTCGCGTCGTGACGCCGCCGGATTGTTCATCTTGATCGGCGCCGACGCCGAGACCGCGTGGCTGCCCCCGGCGCTCCGCCGCGACGAGCAGGGCTACGTGCTCACCGGACGGGCGGGGAGCGCGAAGGGCGGCTGGCCCTTAGAGCGTCCACCGTATCTGCTCGAGACGACCGTACCGGGGATCTTCTGTGTCGGCGACGTCCGCGCAGCGTCGGTGAAACGCGTCGCCGCCGCAGTCGGTGAGGGGAGCATGGCGATCGCGTTCGCGCATCTCTACCTCGCGGAGGTCGCCGCGCGGCGGCATGCAGCGTCCGGCGCGCGCTGATCGGCGTCGCGGCCCGCGCCGGCGCGCCGCGTCGGCGGCCAGCTCGAACGCGACGCGCTCGGCCTCGGAGAGCTCGAGCGCTCGCGCGAGCGAGGCGACGGTGTGGCGGTACGGCGCGCGCCGCAAGCCCTGTTCGATCGCGGCGACGGCATCCGCGCTCAGCTGCGCGCGTTCGGCGAGCCGCTCTTGCGAGAGTCCCGAGCGCGTCCGGAACGTGCGCAGCAGCGTCCGCAGCGGTTCTGGTCCGATCATTCCGGAATGCTACTTGATATTGACCGATCGGTCAATATCCGGCTATGATCGAGGCTGAGATGGCGCGCCCTCGCGAGTTCGACGAGAAGGAAGCACTTGCGGCAATCCGCAGCACGTTCTGGGATCGCGGTTACTCGGCCACGTCGGTCGACGACCTCGTTCGCGCGACGGGACTCGGCAAGGGCAGCTTGTACGGCGCCTTCGGAACGAAGCGCGAAATGTTCGTGCGGGCGCTGAGCGAGTATTGCGTCGCCGCGCTGACCTTCGCCGAAGCGCGGCTGCACGGCGACGATGCCGGGGCGCTCGGCCGGCTGCACGCGTACGTCGGCGTGATGGTGAAGGGGATCGTGAACTCGAAGCGCGGGTGTTTGCTGGCGAAGGCGATCGCGGAACTCGCCGGCGACGATCCCGAGATCGACCGCATGGTCAGCGGCTTCTATCGCCGGTACGAGGATGTGCTCGCGGGGGTGATCCGGCAATCGAAGCCGTCGCGAAAGGCGGGCGACGATGACGAGGCACAGCGGCAGGCGAGCTTGCTCGTCGCGGTCCTGCGCGGCCTCGAGAGCATGGGGAAGGGCGGCGTCCCGGCGGCGACGCTCCACGGGATCGCGGAAACGGCGCTCGCGGCGCTTCGCTGAGCGTTCGGGAAACTGTCGGTGGTCCGGCGCCGCGCGGTGCGGCACACTGGTGGCCTCATGGACCAGACGAACGAGGGCAGTTTCTGATGCCGATGATCGACGTGTATTGTGCCGAGGGGCTGTTCCCGGCGGGCTCCGAGCGCGCGCTGGGCGAGCAGATGACGGCGGCGCTCCTGCGCGCCGAAGGCGTGACGAGCCCTGGGCCGACCCATACCAACAACACCGGCTTCTATCTGCACGCGCTCCCCGCCGCATGCGTGCAGACGGCGGCGAGCGCCTCGGCGCGCACCGTCCGCGTCCAAGTGATCACGCCGCCCGGCGTGCTGTCGCGCGACGGTCAACGACAGCTCGTCGCGGACGCGACACGTATCGTCGCGGAGACGTGCGGCGATCCGTCGCAAACCGCGCGCACCTGGGTGCTGCTCTCGGAGGCCGCCGACGGCGGTTGGGGGATCGCAGGGACAGCGTTCGGACGCGAGGAGTTCGCCGCGCTGGCAGCGGCCGCCGCGAAACGATAACCGGCGCTTCAGTCGTCGTCGGGCGCGAGGTTCGATGCCGGCATCGCTAGGAAATCAGCGGCGCCGAGCGCCGTCGTTACCGGGACGTACGGCGCCGCCGGTTTCGTAAAGTCGAAGCAGTCGCGCAGGTCGTCGGCACGCGTATCGGTCGTGCCGAGGCTCGGAAGGCCGAAGACCTGCTCGGTGAACTTGAGCAGGCTGCCGAACTCGTGCTGCACGTGCGAGACGTAGCCGTGCTTCGCGTACGGCGAGATGACGATCATCGGGACGCGGAAACCGAGTCCCATCGTGTCGAGCTGCGGAGGCCGGACGTGATCGTACCAGCCGCCCCAGTCGTCCCAGATGACGATGACGGCGGTCTCGTTCCACAGCCGACTGCGTCCGATCGCGTTGACGACGGTGGCGACCCACTGCGGCCCCAGATCCGTTCGCGAACTCTGCGGGCGGCCGCCGATCCCGTACGTCTCATGGTCCGAGCTGCGGAAGTCCGGCGTCACCCAGCTGACCGCCGGGAGAGCATCGTCCGCGATGTCGC
>DASYFS010000410.1:0-4918 GCA_036498305.1 Candidatus Elarobacter sp.
GCCGGGTTCGCGCTCCCCGCGAACGACGACACAAGGCTGCGAATGCACGTCGGAACGCGCAATCCGGTCGCCGATCTCGGGCACTACGTCGTCGTTCATCCCGGCGCGACGGTCCCCGCGCGCGCCTGGAGTCCGGCCAAGAACCGCTCCCTGGTCGCGGCGCTGCGCGCGATCGGCGAGCGCGTCGTCGTCACCGGCGGCGCGAACGAGCGGGCGTTGTGCGCATGGGTCGCCGGCGCCGGCGCGGTCAACCTCGCCGGCAAAACGGATTTCGCGACGCTGGCGCGCGTGATCGCCGACGCCGGCGCGATCGTCGTCGGCAACACCGGCGCCGCGCACGTCGCCGCCGCCGTCGGGACGCCGACGGTCTCGCTGTTTCCGCCGACGATTCCGGCGGCGCGTTTTCGGCCGTGGCTGGTCGAGCACGTGCTGCTCGGCGACCAGGAGATCGCGTGTCGCGGCTGCCGCGCGCGTGTCTGTCCGCGCGGCGACCACGCCTGCGTCGAAAGTGTCGGCGTCGACGACGTGCTGAGCGCGCTTGCCGCGCTGCGCCGGGAGCGGGTACCGGCATGATCGCCCAACGCGACGCGACGGCGGCGGCCACGAAGCGCGTCTGGCTGTGGCACGTCCACGGCAGCTACACGACGTCGCTCGTGCAGGGCCGTCACGCCTATTATCTGCCGGCGCTCCCCGACCGCGGCCCGGACGGGCGCGGCCGCGCGCGCACCTGGGACTGGCCGGCGAACGCGATCGAGGTCGCGCCCGGTGATGCGCGCGATCTCGACGTCGACGTCGTCGTGCTGCAGCGTCCGCACGAGATCGAGCTCGCCGAACAATGGCTCGGGCGGCGGCCCGGGCGCGACATTCCGGCGATCTACCTCGAGCACAACGCTCCTCAAGGGCGCATCGCCGAGTTGCGTCATCCCGCGGCGGACCGCGGCGACCTGACGATCGTGCACGTGACCCACTTCAACGCGCTGTTCTGGGATTGCGGCAAGACGCCGGTGCGAGTGATCGAGCACGGCATCGTCGATCCCGGCTACCGGTACACGGGCGAGTTGCCGCGCGCTGCCGTCGCGATCAACGAGCCGGTGCGGCGCGGCCGCGTGACGGGGACCGATCTGCTCCCGCGGTTCGCCGAGTCGATCCCGCTCGATCTGTTCGGGATCGGCGCCGGCGCGGTCGGCGGTCTCGAGGATCCGCCCCAATCGGTGCTGCACGCCGAGCTGCCGCGCCGCCGCGTCTATCTTCACCCCATGCGCTGGACGTCGCTCGGGCTCACGCTCATCGAAGCGATGCAGCTCGGGATGCCGGTCGTCGCGCTGGCGACGACCGAAGCCGTCGAGGCGGTTCCGCCCGACTGCGGCGTCATTTCGACCGACGTCGCCCGGCTGTGCGCCGCGCTGCGCGAGTATGCCGGCGACCCGTCCTTGGCGGCTGCGACCGGCCGCCGCGCCCGCGCCTATGCGCTGGAACGCTACGGCCTCGACCGCTTCCTGCGCGCGTGGGATTCGCTCTTCTGCGAGGTCACCTCATGAGAATCGCACTCGTATCGGAGCACGCCAGTCCCCTCGCGACGCTCGGCGGCGTCGACGCCGGCGGGCAGAACGTCCACGTCGCCGCGCTGGCACGCTCGTTCGCGCAGCTCGGGCACAGCGTGACGGTCTACACCCGGCGCGACGCGCCGTCGCTGCCGATGCGCGTTCCGATGGGCGCGCGCGTGCACGTCGAGCACGTCGACGCGGGGCCGCCCCTTCCGATCCCCAAAGACGCGATCTACGATCATCTCCCCGCGTTCGCGGCGCACCTGCGCCGCGCGTGGACGCGCGACCGGCCCGATATCGTGCACTCGCATTTCTGGATGAGCGGCCTCGCGACGCTCGCCGCGGCGCGGCCGCTCGGCCTCCCGGTCGTCCACACGTTTCACGCGCTCGGCGCCGAGAAGCGCCGCCATCAGGGCTCCGCCGACACGTCGCCGACGACACGGATCGCCGAAGAGATGCGGATCGCCCGCGAAGCCGATCGCATCGTCGCGACCGCGAGCTCGGAGATGTTCGAGCTGATGCGCATGGGCGCGCGCGCGCGGGGGGTGAAGATCGTCCCGTGCGGCGTCGACCTCGACGCGTTCACGCCGGGTGGGCCCGCCGAACCTCGCCGCACCGACCGGATGCGCATCGTCACGCTGTCGCGCCTGGTTCCGCGCAAAGGGATCGACACCGCGATCGAGGCGCTGGCACACGTTCCGCACGCAGAGCTCATTGTCGCCGGCGGCGGCGAGAGCGCGGAGCTGGTCGACGATCCCGAAGCGAACCGGCTCGCCGAGCTGGCGCGGCGCTGCGGCGTCGGCACGCGCGTCTACCTACGCGGGCGGGTCGAACGCGGCGACGTTCCGGCGCTGTTGCGTTCTGCCGACGTCGTCGTCTGCACGCCGTGGTACGAACCGTTCGGCATCGTTCCGCTCGAAGCGATGGCGTGCGGAAAGCCGCTGGTGGTCTCGGCGGTCGGCGGGCTCGTCGACACCGTCGTCGACGGGATCACGGGGCTGCACGTCCCGCCGCGCAACCCCGCGCGCCTCGCCGACGCGCTGAACGCGATGCGACTCGACGTCGCGCGCCGCGAGTCGATGGGGCGCGCCGGTGCCGAGCGCGCGCACGGGCGCTACTCGTGGCTGCGCGTCGCGGCCGACACGCTGCACGTCTACCGCGCGCTGCGCCGCGCGTTCGCGGCCGGAACCGTCGCGACGGGGAGCTGACCGATGCGGGTCGTTATCCTCCGCGCGCTCAAGCTCGGCGACTTCCTCACCGCGGTCCCGGCCTATCGCGCGATTCGGCGCGCGTTCCCGAACGACCGCATCGTCCTCGCGGCGCCGCGCGCGCTCGCTCCGCTGGCCGCGCTGCTCGGCGGTGCGATCGACGACGTCGCCGACACGCGCGAGCTCGCGCCGCTCCCGCCCGACGCGAGCGATGCCGACGTCGGGATCAACCTGCACGGCCGAGGGCCGCAATCGCACCGGCTGCTGCTGCAGGCGCGCGCAGGTTCGTTGATCGCGTTCCGCCATCCCGACGTCGCGGAAAGCGCCGGCGGTCCGGAGCACGATCCCGACGAGCACGAAGTCGAGCGCTGGTGCCGGCTGCTGCGCGCGCACGGGATCGCGGCCGATCCGCAGGAGCTCGACCTGCCGGCGCCGCGCATCGTGATCCCGCGGCGGCTGCGCGGCGCGACGCTGCTCCATCCCGGCGCCTCGAGCGTCGCGCGCCGTTGGCCGGTCGAGCGCTGGATCGAGGTCGCGCGCGCGGAGCACCGGCTCGGGCGGCGCGCCATCATCACCGGCGACGCTTCGGAGCTGCCCGCCGCGCGCGCGATCGCCGATGCGGCAAGCGTTCCGCCGACGCACGTCTACGCCGGCCGGACGAACGTCTGCGAGCTCGCAGCGCTGGTCGCGGCCTCGTCACGCGTGGTTTGCGGCGATACCGGGATCGCGCATCTCGCGACCGCGTATCGCCGGCCGTCGGTCGTGCTCTTCGGCCCGGTAGCGCCGAGCCGGTGGGGCCCGCCGCCGCGGCCGTATCACCGCGTGCTGTGGAGCGGGACGACCGGCGATCCGCACGCCGACCGCGTCGATCCCGGACTGCTCGCGATCCCCGCGGCGCGCGTCATCGCCGAGCTCGACGCGCTCCCCGCCTAGCGGCTACGGCCAGGACGTCTCGCGCGACGGCGTGACGATCATCTCGCGCACCTCGACGCCCTTCGGGCGCGTCAGCGCGAAGACGATCGCTTCGGCGACCTCGCGCGGATCGTTGAGCTGATTGCGCTCGAAGGCGTCCGCCGCCGGCTTGAACTGCGGATCGCGGCCGTCGAAGAACGACGTGTTCATCCCGCCCGGGCAGACGAGCGTGACGCCGACGCGGCCGGCGAGATCGAGCGCGAGCCCGCGCGTCAGCCCGACGACGCCGAACTTCGAGGCCGAGTACGCGGTCGCGGCGCCGAGGACGCGCAGTCCGAGCGTCGAGGCGATCGTCACGATACGCGGATTGCGCGCGCGCTCGAGGTGAGGCAGCGCGGCGCGCACCAACGCGGCGGTTCCGAGCAGGTTCACCGCGATCACGCGCTCCCACGCATCGGCGTCGACGCGGTCGAAGTCGCCGCAAGCGTCGATCCCCGCGTTCGCGACCACCGCGTCGACGCCGCCGTGCCGGCGCGCCACTCTTTCGACCGCCGCTTCGATCGCGCGGCGGTCGCCGCAATCGACGATGAGATGATCGCGTGAGGCGTCACCGCGCAGCGGCCGGACGTCGAAGCTCACCGGCGTCCCGCCGGCCGCGGCGACCGCCTCAGCAACGGCGTTGCCGAGCCCGGACGCCCCGCCGGTAACGATCACCGTGCCGAGCGTCGCAAGTGACGAGGGACGTGCAGTATGAGGAGCGGTGTGCAGCACGGTAAATCGGTACCCCCGCCGCTGCGCGCTCAACCCGCGGTAATGAGCGGTGTGTTCTGGTCGTAGACGAACCGCCAGCCGCCGGACGTCCGCTCGAACAGCAGCGAGAGCAAAAAGCGCGACGGCTCCGCATCTTCACCGTGCCGGTACGCGACGTCGATCAGCGCCAGCCCGGCATCGGCGAGCTCGCGCGTGACGAGCACCGTATAATCGAAACGCCAACCGACCGGCATCGCGAACCACTCGGCGTGCGACTGCAGCACTTCGTCGCGACCGTCGGTGATCGTCCCCTGTCCGTCGACGACCGTGACGTGCTCGCCCAGCGTCGCGCCGAAGCGCTCGACGTCGCGCGCCTGCAGCGCGCTGAGGTGCTCGACCAGGGCCGCCTCGAAGGTCTCGTCCATACGGCTCCTGTTCCCACCCAACGGGGAGCCGCGGCACCCCTCGCGGTAGGAACCGGGATGGCGGTGATCCTGGCGCTCG
>DASYFS010000411.1:0-2223 GCA_036498305.1 Candidatus Elarobacter sp.
CGGTCCTCGTAGATGTTGCCGCTCGCGACGATCACGTACAGCAGCGGCGGCTCGTCCTGCGGAAGCCGAGCGAGCAGTGCCTCGCGCGCACGTCGGTTGCCGTCAATCCGCGCCAGCCCCGCCTCGACGTGCGGCCGCAGAGCGGCGCGCCTCGCGGTGGGCGGCGTGTGCGAGGCGTCCGGGAGCGGCTCGCCCGCGGCGACCGCTTCGGCGACCTGCTGCGGGGTGCGGCCTCTCTCGGCGAGCGCCGCGCCGAGGGCCGGCGCGAGTCCGAGCTCGCGCGCCGGCAGTGCGTCGACGAGCCGGTTCGGCAGCGGGACACCGTCCGCATCGACGCCGTCGACGCCGCACAACCGCGCGACCGCGCGCTCGACGCTGACCGTCGAATGGCGGGCGATGAAGTCCTCGACCGGGTCGACGATCGCGGACGCGAGCCGGCGCGCGTCGGCGACGGCGGCGTGATTTAGGCGAAGCTGCATGGGCCGAGCCGATAGTTTCCGGGCGCCGGGACGCATTTCCGCCGACGGAACGTTCGGCCGGCCGTGCTTTTTGTGCGGCCCGGCCAAACGGAAATAGCGCTCTCATCCGTTTCTCACGATCGCGCGAAGGAGGCGCGCCGAACGAATTGACAAACCGCTCGAACCGATGTCCGCTTCGAATCATGCCGCCCTTCCAGTCGCTACGCCCTCAGTGCTCCTCATTCGCGGCTGCCCGCGCTCCGGTACGACCCTCCTCGTCAACATCTTGAACCAAAACGACGACATCGGGATCTTCAACGAGTACGCGCTGGGCGATCTCGTCCACGATCTAGCGCCCATTTTTCAGGTCGAGCGCGACCACGGCGACCTCGAAGTGGTCGCCGTGCGCGCCGCCGGCGCCGTCGGCAGCGATGCGATTCCGGACGTGTACATCCATCCTTTCGAGAACCCGTTCGTCACGCACCAACTGCGGTTTCCGACGCGCGAGCGCATGGCGGCGCTCGTGACCGGCGTCGTGGAGGCTTCCCTCGAGAAGGACGGCCTCCGCGTGATCGGGTCGAAGCGGCCGGGACCGGCAGAGAACGGTGAGGCCGCTCGCCTAGAGCGCGCGTTCGCGCGCGTGCAGTATCTCTTCGTCGTGCGAAATCCGCTCGACACGATCAACTCCATCATCAACAGGCGAAATCGCGCGCGCGTCGGCTGGGACACGTGGGCGATCGACACGGTGGACGCCGCGATCCGGGAGTACCGCGACAGCATGACGCTGCTTCTCTCGCTGGCATCCGCGCACCCGGATGACGTTTTCGTGGTCGGCTACGAGGATCTCGTGGAGAACTTCGCGGCGACCGCCGCGCAGATCGGAAGCTTTCTCGGCGTCTCGCTGACGTGTGATCCGCGCATCACCGAGATCGAGCTGCACCGCAAATCGATCCTCACGCCGGACGAGGAGCAGCACGTGCGCGGCCATTTCGGCGCCCTGATCGACAACTGGCGGACCCGTCGCATCAGCGGGCCGGCACCGCTCGTCGCGGCGTCGCTCGCCGAACACGCGGAGACGATGAAGGACGGTATCGAGTACCGCTACGGCGCCTCGTCCCCGCAGCGTCGTTTCCTCGGGCTGGGTTGGGATATCGTCGAGGATGAAGCGGTGTGGAGTAACGCCGAGAGTTCAGACGTCATCTTTCGTGCCGCGTCCGAGGGACCGCACGTCCTGCGGCTCAACGTCAGCTTCTTCTTGCCTATGATCGAGTCCACCGTGCCGCTCACGGTGGAGGTGAACGGGCACGAAGTCTTCCGCGCCGTCTTCTACCACGCCGACCGGCCCGTGATCGACGCGACGACGAGCGGTCTCTCGCTGTATCCGGGCCGCGGCAACACCGACGTGTGGTGCGGACCGGTGGAGTTCTCGGCGGGCACACCAAACGTCGTGCGCCTGCGGTTCGGCTCCGTCCGCTCGCCGGCGGAGCTCGGTATCAACGGCGACGAGCGAACGCTCGCCGTCGCGTTGCACGCGATCTCATTGCAACCGGCCGGCGCCGCTTAATCGCTCAGTAGATCGAGACGAAGCCGCGCTGAGCCGCGTGGACTTCTTCGAGCAGCCCCATCCACGCAATGTTGTACCAGCGCGGGTTCGCGAGCCAGCCGACGTCGTCGAGCGGCAGCTTCTGCAGCATGAAGTCGATCGACTCCAGTACGGTCACCGCCGGCGTGAAGCCGAGATGCTGCGTCATCTTCAGGTTGGACA
>DASYFS010000412.1:0-2097 GCA_036498305.1 Candidatus Elarobacter sp.
CCTCGAGATCGTCCAACGCCTCGAATCGCTCGAAGTCGTCTCGTTCCCGTTACCGAACGCGGCGGCGCCCGTCCAGGATCGCATCGACCGGATCGAGCTCGACGCGGTGCGCGCGCTCGAGGGGATCGAGTACCTGCGGCGGTCGTTGGCGTGGCATCCCCAGCACGATGTCGCACTCTTCAACAGTGACGTGGTGACACCGAACGGCGCGGCCGGCAAGCGCGCCTTGGTTCAGCGGTTCCATCGCGCGTTCAGTGCCGGAAACGACGAGGATCGGGAGGCGGCGCAACTCCTCGTCCGCGACGCCGAACGCGTGCTGGTCGTGGATGATAGCGAGCCCTGGTCGACCCGCGTGGCGACGGTCGTGCCTGATGCAAAGGCCATCACGGCGAAGCTGACGGGCGAGCAGGCGCGGTACGACGCCATCGTAGCGCTCGCGTACCCGGAGCGGTGCGCGGCCGACGATCGCTTCGCGCTGCTGCGCGTCGCGTTCGACGCAATAGAACCGGCCGGGACGCTACTGCTGGGGATCGTAAACGGTTATGCGCCCGAAGGATGGCGGCGTTTCCATCTCGACCCTTGGAACCGGGACCCCTGGATGCCGGACACGTGGCGCTTCGCGCTCGCATCGGTCGGCTTCCGCGGCGCGCATTTCTACGATCCGGCGCGCCGAGAGTACGTCACCGACGTCGCGTCGGCCGGCGGTCGACTGCTGCTCTTGGCCTATCGCTGAGTGGGAAGCACGGCGAACGCGAACCGCCGTTCGTCAACGTCGTGTGCCTCGCCGTCGGAGGTTCGGATCCCGATCTGAAAGGAATGCCAGCCGGGTGCGAGCGCGAACGTGTCGACGCGAATCGTAAAGCCTGAGGCGACAAGCGCGTCACGCTGACTCGCCGCAGCCACATCGGGCCGCGGCTGCCATGCGTTGCCGCGGACGACCACTTCGTGATCGACGACTGCGAAGACGGCGGTCGCCGGCAGGTTGGTGCCTGCGTCCCTCGCCCACCCTCGCACCGTGATCACCGCCCCGAGCGGGACGAGCAGCGGCCCGTTCACCGAAATCTCCGCAGCCGAACCGATCGCCCAGGCGTCGACGTGCACTTCCGCACTGGCGGCGCGGCGCTCCGACGTGATCATGGTACCGACATCGCCGGCGAGGACGGTTAGCGACGTCTTGCCGCCGAGCTCGGCGGAAGACTCCGCGTCGGCGCTCACTGCGAGAGCGAGGACCTCCAGCGTTCCGCGAGCAGCTCGGTCGACCGTCACGTACCCGTGGAATCCGGTGCGCGCGAACCCTTGCACACCATGAACGTCCGCGACGTCGTCGCGCCGCTCACCGTAATATGCGTCGGCCAGCACGTCGCCGATCCGGAGGCAAACGCCTGCAACGGGGCCCTTCGCAACCGTGTCGGCCGCCCAGCCCGCTACGCGAATCGTGCTGCCGGCGGGTATCACGCCGTTCGTGATCGGGACGAGCGCGCCGGTCGCCTCGTCGAACCGCGCGATGTGATCGATCGTTCCCGCGATGATTCCCGTACCTGTCGGCAGCCCGCTCCCGATCAGCAGCGACAACGCGGAATCGTCGCGCACCGTCAAAAGATTTTGACCTTCACGAGGCCGCTGGCGCGAAAGATCTCCTCCACCTGGGCGACGTTCTCGGGCTTCGCGAAGTACGCGATGACGCTGCGGCCGGCCTCGAGCGCGCCGACGTAGTTGTCGACCTCATCGTCCGGGATCTCGAGGTCGGCGAGCCGATCGCTCAACGTCTCGTTGCGGAAGTATCTGGTGCCGTAGCCGCCGGCGCTCGGAACACCGCTGGTGACGCCGGGCACGCCCGTCCCTTGGCCGCCGCCCGTCATCAAGCCGGGGTTGGCGAGTCCCATGGAAGACGCGGCGCCTTGCGTGGAGTCGTCCGGGCCGATCAGCTGAATTGCATCGAGCGGCAGCCCCCCCGTGCGAAGACCGGCTTCGATCGCCGTCGTGTCGCCGTCCTGGGAAATGCCCGTCACGACCAAACCCACGAATTACCTCTTCGTCCTGACAATGCGGTTGGACGGCGACCTTCGCTGCGGCCGCGACGCACCCTGTTCCGCAGCT
>DASYFS010000413.1:0-2286 GCA_036498305.1 Candidatus Elarobacter sp.
CGCTCCCAGACGCTGTTGAAGTCGAAGGTAAACAGGAAGACGAGGTCGTCGTCGTCGAGGCCGAACTCCGAGCGCGAGACCGGTGCGGTCGGGCGCGGCTCGACGATCGGCGGAATGTACGTCACCGGGACCGGCGCGACCCTGGCGATTGCAGCCTCGACGAACCTCGAGCCCGCCCAGACTTCGTCGACTCGTGCAAACTCGCGCAGCCACGACGGCGGAAGATCGGGCAGCTCGAACCACCAGGCGCCGATCCGATATCTCGGCGCACTAAAAGCCGCCGCGGCCGAATGGAGATCGAACACGCCGTACTGGTCGGGGTTCGCGCACAGAACCGTGATGTCGTGGTGGGGTTGATCGTGAAATTGCTCGATCGTTCGATCCCCGCTCCGGTTGGAGCTGCCGACGGAAAAGTCGAGGACCGCATTCGGGACGCCGGCGCTTCGCAGCGCGTTCGCGAGCGAACGCCCCGCCTCGCCGATGCCGAGCTCGGCGCGGAAGTATCCGACCACGTTGACGCCGGCGGTGCCTGCGATCGGTTCGCCGAGCGCCCGCGCGGCGCGGGCGTCCGCATCGTACCACACCGGATCGAGATCATCCGGCCTTCGCTCGCGCAGATACGCGAGCAGCTCGTCGGGGTTTGTGCCGCAGCGCGGGAACGCGCGCCGCAGCGCCGGCCGCAATGCTACGTAGCGCTCGAGGTAGCGGCTCAGCCGCCGGCCTGGTGCGAACGGCGATGCCAACCAGCCGAAGAACGACGCCGGCGCACGAACGTCGTCCGGGTCGTCGAAGCGCTCGCCGGCGGCAATGCCCGCGCGCAGCAGCGCACGACAGACGTCGTCGAACGCGACGCCGTTCGAAAAAGAGACGTAGCGATACGGAGGTCCGGATTCACCGGCATTCGCGTCCGACCACAACCGGCGATACGCGACCGCCAGCTCCGCACTCGGGTCGGCTGCGGTACGCAGCGCCGCCGAGACGTCCTCGCTCGCCGCCGGCGGCGGATCGCCGTCGACGAGCACCACACTGGCCCTTCCCACGGCCTGAGGTCCTGCGCCGCGCAGCACCACCATCTCGGCATCGGCCGGATGGCGTCGCATCACACTGCGCCCCGATTTCGCCAGCATTCCCCACCAGCCGGCATCGAAGTCGGGATCCGGGACGACGTCCGCCGTTTCGAGCGCTTCGAAGAACGGATCGAGCGGAGCTCGTGCGACGGCGGTCGACGGCAGCGCGATCACGGCGTCGTAACCGCGGCGCGCGAGACACCGCAGCGCGTCGGGAACGAGCGAGGCGACGAGCTCGGACGGCGTCGACGCGTAGGCCGCGCTCATCAGCGCGTCGTAGGCGACGAACTCAACGGGAGAGAGCGGCACCGCATCGACCGGGATCTCGTCACCGGGAAGCGCGTCGACCGCGAGCACGTACCGGGCTGCCGCGGCCACGTGTCGCCGCAGCGAGGCCGCAGCGATGCGAAAACGCCCGGCGTCGGCGCGTGTTCCGACCAGCAAGACCGCGGACCGGACGGGGGAGCGTCTCCTATCGCTCTGGAGCGGCACGGACCCTTGGGTTCGACACCTCGGCGGGACCGCCCCGCGGGCCGAAAGGAACGGAGATGGCATCGGACGCTGACGGGGACGAATCGCGATGGGACCGGATCGAACGGGCGATCCGCAGGATCTACGACGAGTCCGCACGCCGGGACGTCGCGATCTCGCAGAAGCTCGACATCCTGATCCGCCGCCTTCCCTCGGCCGTCGTGGACGACGGCGACTACGTCGCCTCGATGGTCGACGGCCATATCATCGCCGTACCGCATGAAGAACGCGACATAGCGATCTATCATGCGCTTCGAGGAACGCTGGAGCCGGGACTGGTGGCGGCCTTCCGCAGCGTCCTTCGACCGGGGATGTCGGTCGTCGACGTGGGCGCCAACCTCGGCGTCTACAGCCTGCACGCGCTCGCCGGGATCGCTCTGGAGGGCCGCGTCATCGCGTTTGAGCCGGTTCCGCGAACGTACGAGGCGCTTCGGCGCAACTTGAAACTGAACGGATTCGCAGAGAGCAACGTCGTGGTTACCCACTCGAAGGCCGTATCGGATCGAACCGGCATCGCGACCATCTATTACGAAGTAGGCAACTCCGGACACAGCACGTTGTATCAAAAGTCGAACGTCGCGGCGCAGGCAATGACCGTCGAGACGGTGCGGCTCGACGACGCGATTCCGGATCATCGCGTCGACGTGATCAAGATCGACGTCGAGGGTGCGGAGCCGGTCGTGCTCGC
>DASYFS010000414.1:0-4538 GCA_036498305.1 Candidatus Elarobacter sp.
CTGATGCTCGAACGAGAGGTCGTAGTTGTTCGAGATCTCCGGCCGCACGTCGTGGCCGGGAGTGTTCGGCAAGCCGAACCGGGTGAAGTTCGCCAGCAGCCCGGTGCTGTTGGGCTGGAGGTAGTTGTACTGCTCGAAGGCCGCGTTCGGCGGCTCCGCGTAGCGGCCGTAGCTGGCGCGGATCACCGTGCGCGGATCGATCGTGTAGGTCAGTCCCGCGCGCGGCTGCAGAACCCGATATGACTCGACCTGCGCCGAGGCGTTGTTCAGCGGCAGCGCGTGGGTCAGGTTGTAGGCGCTGAAATAGAGCGCCCGCGCGATCGAGTTGGTCGTGTCGGCGCCCCCGAAAACGAACGAATCGTAGCGCACGCCGACGTTGACGTTGAGCTTGTCGGTCGGCTTCCAGTTGTCGGTGAGCGAGAACGCGGCGAACTTCGGAACGACCGTGTTGAAGCTTCCCGACGGGCCGCCGGCGACGACGAGGTACTCGCACGCACCGCCGCCGCAGGTCCCGCTCGCGGGCTGCACCGAGTTCGTCAGCGCCTGCTGCAGCGTGAAGTGGGTGAACGCTCCGGTCCCGCCGGCGCCGAAGTTGCATCCCTTCACGGCAGTCGCCGCGCCCGTTCCGCCCGGTGCCTGCATATAGCAATAGCCGCTAGCGGGGTTGGTGGAGTCGACGAGATAGCCGACGGTCGTGTTGCCGATACCGATCCCCGAGTCGTTGAAGCGGTACGAGTGCGCCGTCGTGTACGAGCCCTGCAGCGTGAGCAGGTTCTGCGGGTTGATCTGCGCCGAGTACATCGCGCTCAGGCCGCGGGTGTGGTTGGCGACCTGATAGTCCGCCGTATCGAACGCGAGGTAGTTCTCGTTGAACGAGTTCGGCCCGTTGTTCAGCCAGTCCGAGTAGTACGTATAGCCGTAGACGCGCAGGAACGCGCTGGTCCCGAAGTTGCGCTGATACTGCAACTTGAGGATCCCCTGGTCGTTGACGAACTCGTCGCGCAAGTTCGGCGCGATCTGCGCGAACATGGCGCGCCCGCCCGGCGACTCCGGGAACAGGTACGGCTTGACGCCGCCGCCCGTGTAGCCGGGCCCCAACAGCGTTCCGTACGGGATCGTCGTCTGGTAGCCGTCGGCGTAGGTCGTCGATGCGCCGATCGCCTGCAGGTACGCAGCCCCGCCCGCGTCGTTGATCGAGTTGAAGCCGACGTTCGAGATGTGGGTGTTGTCCCACAAGAGCTGCACGTCGTCGCGATCGCCGCTCTTGCGCGGGATCCCGAGGTGGACATTGACGATTGAGTCGCGCTGGTCGATGCGCGAAGGGATACCGGTCCCGTAGTTCGCGGGGCCTAGGACGTAGGCCGGCGTCTGACCGCCGTTGAGGTAGCTGGCCCCCGTCCGCGGGTCGAAGCACGACGGCGCCAGCGTGGGCGAGAACGAGGGATCGCACGCCGCGAGCGGCGGGCCGAAGTCACGGCTCAGGCTCGCGCCGTTGAACTGGTCGAAGACACGCGTGTCCTGGTTGTAGCCGCCGAAGCCCGCGTAGTACGAGAACGTGCGCGACGGGCTCGCGCCGCCCGTTTCGAACGCGAGCTTGTTGTAGAGCGTCGTCGACCCGATGCCGAAGTCGAGCGACCGATACGCCGGCGCGGTCCCGCTCTTGATCACTTGGTTGATGTAGCCGGAGAGTCCGGAGGCCTCGGCGTTGGCGGGCGCGGCGCCGGTGTAGACCTGCAGCTCCTGCTGTCCGAGCGACGACAGCGAGTTCGACGGGTAGTTGTCGAACGCGCGATTGACGGGGATGCCGTCGAGCTCGTAGCCGATCTGATCGTAGTCGCCGCCGCGAATCGACAGCGTCGGCGCGGCGCCGATGTACCCGTTCTGTCCCGGCAGGACGAAGACGCCGGGGACGGAGCTGATCGCCGACCACGCGCTGTTCAAGTTTCCGCCGCCGCCCAGCGCGGAGGCTTTGTCTTGCTGCAGCGCCGAGATCGAGTAGACGTCGGCGGTCGTCCCCGGCTTGACCAGCGCCGACGCCGCGCGCGAGGTCACCGCGCCGATCGTCTTGAGCTTTGCCGACTGTTGGACCGTGACCGATTGCGTCTGATCGGCGAGCACGGTGACGCCGCTCACCGTCGCGGCGTCGTAGATCGACGTCGGGGCGACCATGAGGATGTACGTGTCGGGTGCGAGCGACACGAAGGAGAAGCGTCCGGATGCGTCCGTCGTCGCCGTCGCGGATTGCGACGGGCTCGACGCGGTGACGCGTGCGGACGCGATCGGTTTGGCCGAAGCGGCGTCGACGATCGTCCCGCTGAGGCTTCCCGTCGTCCCTGCCAGAACGCCTGACGTTCCCTGGCACACGAGCGAGAAGAACAACGTGACGGCCGCGACGCTCCGCTTCGTCCGAAGCGAGAGGGTCAACAGCATTTCCTTTCAGATGCGCTCGCACACAGTGCGCGAGCGTATCCTCGATGCTAGGAAAACGCTGGGCGAAAGTCTGCCACCAAACTGCACGGAGTTCTCAGAACCAATCGGACCGTCGAAAATTCCCGCGATTGGTCTCGAATGAAGTGGCGCGTTACGTCGTTGAATACCAGCGGCTGCGTGCGCGCTCGAGTGCCTCGTCCAGCAAGTTCGGCTTCCACGCGGCGGCCCACGGATCGCCGTGTTTCGCGACGAGCTGCGGGACGTTCTTGATCGTCCAGCGCCGCATCTCGGCGGTCGTCTCGGGCGCGCGCTTGCGCCGCATCGCTTCGACGTCGCTCCACGCGAGCGGCATCGAGACCGGCGCCCGGTCGCGCGCGCGCACGGTGAACGGCGCGACGTACGTCTTGCCTTTGCCGACCTGCACCCAATCGAGGTAGACGAGGTCTTCGGGGCGGCGCGCGATCGTGCGTTCGAGCGTCGTATCCTTCGGCAGCACGCTATGGATGCGGCGCGCGACGACTTCGGAGAGGCCCTTGGCGAGATCGTAGTCGTAGATCGGTTCGAGCGGGACGACGACGTGCAGCCCCATCCCGCCGGTCGTCTTCACCAGCGCGTTCAGTCCGATCGACTGCAGCTCGTCGCGGAACGCGAGCGCCACCTTCGCGAGCCGCGCGAGCGGACACCGCTCGCCGGGATCGAGATCGAACAGCACCAGATCCGGCACCTCGAGGTGCGGGAGGTGTGAGTACCAGATGTGCAGCGTGATCGCGGCCAGGTTCGCGACCCACACCAGCGTCGCTTCGTCGTCGCAGACGAGGAACTCGACCTCCCGCGGCGCGCCGGTCGTCGGCGTCACCTTGACGCGGCGCACCCACTCGGGCGTGTAACGTGGAAGCTGCTTCTCCCAGATCCCGCGCGGGACCGCGATTCCGTCGGGGAAACGCTCCATCGTCAGCGGGTTGTCGCGCAGATACGGCAAGATGACCGGCGCGACGCTGCGGTAGTACGCCACGAGGTCGCCCTTGGTGTACCCGTCGTTCGGAAACAGGACCTTGTCCTGGTTGGTGAGGTTCACGCTGCGGCCGTCGATCACGACCGCCGACGGCGCGCTGCGCTTCGCCGCGCTCACGCGTCGGGATCGGCGTGCTGCGCGCGCTCGCGCACCACGCTGTGCGGGTCCTTGTCGATCCGCAGCCCCATGAACACCGGCTGGCGCAGGATCCCCTCGCGCGTCCATTCTGCGAATGCGACCTCGCAGACCAACTCCGGCTTGATCCAGTGCGCCGGGGTGTTCGGTTTCGGTGCGTCGACGAACGGCGGCGTCTTGCGTTCGAGCGGCTTCATCCGCGCCATCAGATCGTCGAGCCGCTTCTCGTCGAACCCGGTACCGACGTGCCCCGCGTAGTGCAGCTCGTCGCCCTCATAATAGCCCACCAAGAGTGAGCCGAAGCCCTTGCGGCTGCCGCGCGGTTCGGTCCAGCCGCCGATCACGAACTCTTGGCGCTGCTTGGCTTTGATCTTCACCCACTCGCGCGAGCGGATCCCCGAGCGGTACGTCCCGTCGCGGACCTTGCCGACGATCCCCTCGAGCCCGCGCTGCTCGGCGAGCTCGAACAGCGCCGTTCCGTTCGCGTCGACGTGCTGCGAGTACATCACGCCGCGGTCGGGGACGATTAGTTCTTGGAGCCGGCGCTTGCGCTCGACGAGCGGGAGCTCGCGCAGATCGCGGCCGTCGGCGTAGATCAGGTCGAAGACGACGTAGATTACCGGCGACGGCTTCGCGCGCTTCACACCGCGAATCGGCTTGTCACGCGACTGCAGCGCCTGAAAGTCCGGCCGTCCCTGCGCGTCGAGGACGCACAGCTCGCCGTCGACGACGATCGGGATCGAGCGGAACGCGCGCGGCAGGTTCTCCATCTCGCGGAACTGGTGAAGCAGATCCTTGCCGGTGCGGGAGGTCAGCGTGACGCGATCGTTCTCGACGACCGCGATCGCGCGGTAGCCGTCCCACTTGAGCTCGAACAGCCAGCGCGGATCGTCGAACGGCGCCTCGACGAGCGTCGTCAGCATCGGCTTCACGTCGCGCGGGATCGGATCGGCGTGCGCGG
>DASYFS010000415.1:0-9040 GCA_036498305.1 Candidatus Elarobacter sp.
CCGCCGCGCCGCAGATCGCGCAGCACGTCGCGCAGCTCGTCGACGGTCGCGCCGGTGCACGTGAGGTGCGCCATGACGTCGAACCCGGCGTCACTCCGCAGCCGCTTCGCGAGATCGACCGTTCGGCTCCGCGTCGACCCGCCAGCACCGTACGTGATCGAGACGAACCCGGGTTCCAGCGGCTTCAGCGCCTCGATCGTCGCGAAGAGGTTCCGCTCCGCCGCGTCGTCCTTGGGCGGGAAGAACTCGAACGAAAAGAACGGTCGCTTAGTCCGGATCTTCTCCGCGATGCGCACGAGCGGCCCTTTCCGGCACCTGGGTGGGCCTCCCGCCGCATGGTGTCCAGCCGCTACGGTGCTTCGCGATCCGGACATCAGCGGCCTCACCGGTCGCTTGCTCGCTTGCTTTTCGAGGGCGCGACGATGCAATTTGACTTCACTCCAGGTCCGGGCTATAAAGTCTAGAGCCCTACACTTTAATCGTCAGCGTGCAAGTAAAGGCAACCTGGATGGAGCCCGCCCAGTTCGCGGCCGTAGCGCCCGGCCAGCTCGTAGAAGCCACCGACGCCCTGGGCAACCGAGGCCACGCTTTCGTGCCGAACCGCATCCCGCCCGAGGAAGATTTCGGCGTAGGCGCGCGCCCTCTTCGCCTTGCCCTATCCCGAGCAGACCGCGCGCTCTCTCGCTTGGACGGCATTGCACGTCAAATTGCACGACCCGACCTGCTGTTCCGTAACTACCTTCGGCGAGAGGCCGTCCTTTCCAGCAAAATCGAAGGCACCCACACAACGCTTGCTGACCTCGTCCTGTACGAAGCGGCACACGTGCCGAAGCCGGGCGGGGACGACGCGGTCGTCGCAAACTACCTCGCCGCGTTCGACTATGCGCGAGCGCGCTGTGCCGAGATCCCGATCGGCCGCCAGCTCTTTAAAGAGATGCACGAGATCCTCGTGGAGGATACGGACGTCGCCAAAACGACTCCAGGCCACTTTCGTGACTGCCTCGTCGTTATCGGCACGCCTCCGATGTCCAGCGCACGCTTCGTGCCGCCCCCGGATTTATTCGTCAACGATTTGCTGGAGAATTTGGAAGGATACCTCAGCAACGAGGACGAGCCGCCGCTCATCAAACTCGCGATCGCGCACTATCAATTCGAAACGATCCATCCGTTTCGAGACGGCAATGGCCGACTCGGGCGGCTGTTGATTACGCTCTGGCTGCAGCGCGAGCATATCCTGACGGAACCGACGTTATACCTTAGCGCATACTTCGAACGTCATCAGGCCGAGTACTACGACCGACTTCTTCGCGTGAGCACGCACGGCGAATGGAAGGAGTGGATCGCCTTCTTTCTCGACGGTGTGGAAACGCAATCGATCGACGCTGCGCTTCGAACGCAGCGGCTGGTCGAGTTGCGCGCACAGTACCATCACATGCTGACCGGCCCTCGCGTCACGCAGAACCTGCACCGTTTAGTCGACGAACTCTTCAAGGTTCCGGCGATTTCGATCCCCGTCGCTCGTGACTTCTTACAGCTCAGTTACCCGGCTACGAAGACGCTTATCGAGAGACTCGTCGACGCTGACGTTCTTGACCGTACCGTCGTTACGATCAAGGGAACCGCCTATTACGTCGCCCGGGGCCTCCTCAGAGCGCTCGACGCCCCGATCGATGAGGCGGCAACCACGTTGACCGCTAGCTGAGGAGTCGCTACATTCTGACGCCCGAGTCGTACGTTCACGGTTATGGAAGCCGCGAGGCCGACCGCCTTCACGATCAGGCACAGTCCCTCGTCGATCTGCTGCATGGCGACACCGCGTACGGCGCGGGCGAGAGCGTGCTCGAGGCCGGCTGCGGCGTCGGTGCGCAGACCGTCACGCTCGCCGTTCGGAGCCCACACGCGCGGATCATGTCGATCGACGTCTCCGAGGCGTCTCTCGCCCAAGCCGAGCAGGCAGTCCGCGAACGCGGGCTGACCAACGTCAGGTTCGCACGCGCCGATCTCTTGAACGCACCGTTCGCGCCGGAGACCTTCGACCACGTCTTCATCTGCTTCGTGCTCGAGCATCTCGCGCGGCCCGTCGACGCGCTGGTAGCGCTGCGGCAGCTGCTGAAGCCGGGCGGTACGATGACGGTGATCGAAGGCGATCACGGCTCGGCGTACTTCTCCCCACGCAGCTCAGCGGCACAGGACGCGATCGCGTGCCTCGTACGCCTGCAGGCCGATGCCGGCGGCGATTCCCTCATCGGACGCGAGCTGTATCCGCTGCTGCGGCGCTCCGGCTTCGAGGACGTACGGGTCTCGCCGCGCGTCGTCTACGTCGACGGCAGCCGCCCGGAGATGATCGAGGGCTTCACGCTGCGCACGTTTACGGCGATGGTCGAGGGCGTTCGGGAACCGGCGATCGCCGAAGGGCTGATCGACGCCGACGACTTCGACCGCGGCGTCGCGGCGCTGAAGCGCACGGCCTCGGAGACCGGTACGTTCTGCTACACGTTCTTCAAGGCCGTCGCGACGAAGTGAGCGTCCCGCTCTAACCGGCGAGCAGCTCGAACCGGTACAACTCCGGAAGTGCGAGGCGGAACAGCGTCGCTTCGTGTGCCGCAGAGAGTCGCAGCGCTCGTGAGAGCCGGGCAACGAACTGCGGCGAGACGCGAACGGAACGGCCGCTCTCGAAGAAGCGGTACCACTCGACGCTGACGCCGACAAGCTCGGCGACTTCGCCGCGACGCAGACCGGGTACTCGGCGTCGTCCGGTGCGCGGGAGGCCGAGATCCGGCGGATCGAGCAGTTCGCGGCGGTGCATGAGAAAGGACCGCAGCTCGTGCCGGCGCCGGCGGTCCTCCTCCTCGTGTAACGGGTCCACGTCATCGGTACGCCGCCGCTGCTCGCGGCGGATCGGTCTAGCCTCCTCCGGTGACGGGTGGCGTTCCCATCTGCAGCTGTACCCACGCGATCCACGCGGCGGTCATCTGCTCGGCGCTCAACGCATGCGAATAGTCCGGGCCCATAACTAGCCGCCGCCGTCGCCGCCCATCGCGGGCATGAACGCGCGCAGGTTGTCGCGGATGAAGTTGGCGACGAAGTCGTCCGAGGGGCCGTCGAATGTACCGGGGATTCGCACCTCGCGCCGCTTTTTCGGCTTCGGCGACGTTCCGATCGAGATCGCCGTCGCAGGCGCGGGCATGGCGGCGTCGACCGTCGCGGCGGCGTGGGTGTCTTGGACGAGCGTCGTCGCGGGCGACGCGTCGTCCGCGAGCGCGGCGGTCGGTCCGACGAGCACGAGAAGCGCTGCAAGCGCAGCGATGCGATTCATCGTTTTCACAGAAATTCTCCAACTTTCGAGTTCCAGGGGAAGGGACACTCGAAAGATTAACGCCTTCCGACATGAGGAAGGAGTGAGTGAGAGTTTCGTGCTGAGTGTGTGCGCTAGCCGAGGTCGGCGACGTCAGCGAAAGCTTTGGACGACCCCGTTGCACACGAGCGCCCAGCCGTCGACCATCACGAACAGCAGCAGCTTACACGGCAGCGAGACGACCGGCGGCGATAGCATCACCATCCCGAGGCCCATGAGAATCGCAGCGACGGCGAGGTCGATCGCGACGAATGGGAGATAGAGCGCGACGCCGATCGCGAACGCCGAGCGCAGTTCGCCGACGACGAATGCCGGGATCAGCACCGTCAACGGCGCAACCGTGAGCGGCTCGTTTGGCGGCCGATGCGCGACCGACGCGAACACGGCGACGTCGCGCCGTTTCGTCTGCCGCAGCATGAACGCGCGTAGCGGCTCCGCAGCGCGCGCGAGAAAGCCGGACTGCGAGAGCTTCCCGGCCGCGTACGGCGCGATCGCCTCGCGCTGCACGGCATCGAACGTCGGCGTCATGATGACGCACGTCAGCACCAACGCGAGCCCGGTGAGCACGATGTTGGGCGGCAGCATCGAGGCGCCGATCGCCGAGCGGACCAGCGAGAGCACGACGACGATCCGGACGAACGACGTGGAGAGCACCAGCACGAACGGCGCGACCGAGAGGAGCGTCAGCGCGGCGAGGACGTCGAGCGGCAGGGTGCCGCGACCGTGCGTCGCCAGGTGGAGCAGGGGGTCCATGCGCGCATCGTCAGGCGTGCGCGCGGCCGCGGCGTTGCCGCGGTGTTACGGCTTCTCGATCAGCTCGGTGACGCGAACGCCGAAATTGTCGTCGATCGCGACGACCTCGCCGCGGGCGACGAGGCGGTCGTTCACCAGCAGGTCGACCGGACCGCCCGCCAGGCGATCGAGCTCGACGACGGACCCTTGACCCAGCTTGAGGATGTCGCGAACCAGCATTTTGCACGTGCCGAGCTCGGCCGTTACTTTCAACGGCACGTTCATCAGCAGGTCGAGGTTCTTCCCTTGCTCGGTCATGATCATAGAAGGTTGCCTCCGGTCACGTCGTGGAGGCGAATCGCGTTCCGCGACGCGACGACGCCGGGGATACCGGAGGCCACGCGATTACCGGCCACCTTCAAGGAAGCCGGACCCCCGACCTTGGTATCGAGCCGAACGAGCGTCCCGGGCGCGAGCGCGAAAAATGCGGCGGCATCAATCGTCCCTTCGGCAAACTCGGCGTGCACTTCGAGGCCCACGTCGGCCAAATGCGCAGATGTGAGCCGAGCCGCAGGCGCCGGCGCGGGAAGGTCGCGGACGATTCCGACCCCGAGGGTCAGTGCGATCGGGGCGCTGACCCGTACGTCGAAGTAGCCGACGCACGCCGGGATCTGGGTCGCGGAGACCGGCTGCACTGCCCCGCCGCGCTCGGCGCAGAGCGGGTCGAACGCCGCCGCGCAGCGTTCGGCGATGCGCGCGAGCGCATGCTGCTCGAGCGTCGAATACCCCGGCGCGGTCCGGCCGTCGGCCGTCTCACCGAACGCGCGCAGGACGAGCCGGCGGGCGTCGGCGTGCGGCAGGACGAGCACGACGTCGGTCGGCCGGCCGCGGGCGAGGAACAGCAGTGCGTCGGCGGCGAGGATCGTCCACGCATCGCGCGGGATCGCCGCCGGCTCCCCGATCGCGAGCTCGCAGCCGGCACCGAGCAGCTCCCGCAGCGTCTCGCGCAAACCGTTTGCGACGACGCAGGCGGCGGCGAGCGGGATCGAGGTGCGCCGCGAAAATCGGAGCGGACGAACCGTCATTTGACGAGATCGAGCGTCGTCTTCTCGACGCTCGCGCGCGTGCGCACCGCTGCGCCGAGCGCTTCGAACTGCCGGTACGCTTCGTTGAGGCGCTCGACGCCGGCGTCGATGTCGACGCTTCCCGCCTCGCGGCTGAACGCGGTGAGCGGCGCGAACGTCCCGTCCGCCGGCGTCCCCAGATGCGGGGCGACGCCGGCCGGCGCGGTCACGCGCGCTGCATCGAGGCGATCGGGCTGCGTCCCGGCCGGGAACGTCGCCAACGCGACGCGACCGACGACGACGCGTTCGGCGCCGCGGGTCCCGGTCCGCGGATCGATCGCGGCACGTTCGTACGCGACGGTGCCGTCAGGCTCGAGACGCGCGTTCTCGGCGCGGCCCAACGCGCGATCGGTCGCAGCGACGCGCAGCGGGACCGGGACGGTACCGCGCGCCTCGCCGCCCGGATAGCCGAGTACCTCGGCGCCGTCGTGCGTGCGCAGCGTTCCGGCGGCGAGCGTCAGCGCGCCGTCACGCGTGTACGTGCGCCGTCCGTCGTCACCGCGCGTCACGAGCCACGCACCGGGCGGGAGCGTCGCGCTCAACGGATCGGTCGACGGGAGGACGCGCGCGCTGCCCGCGACGTCGCGGTTGAGCGGAATGCCGCCGGGGCGAAACGCGTCGCGCAGATCCTGGGCGCGCGCGGCGATGCGATCGTGCGCGTCGAGCGCGGCGGTGCTGTACATCTAGGCGACCTCGCAGCGCAGCCCAGCGGCCGCGAGCGCGAAACGCGCGTGCGCGAGGGCACGGGCGACGCGGTCGCGCAGTTTCGGCGCGCACAGTGCGACGACGTGCGTGCGGCCGTGCTCGGCGCGGACGACGAGGTGGATCCGTCCGCCCGCCGCACGGACCGCAAACTGCGCTGCCGGCGTACGCGCGGCGCGGCGCTGCAGCACGCGCTCGAGTCGCGTCGCGAGCGCCGTGCGCGGCGCCCGGCGGTCGACGCCGCCCGGGCCGAAGGCGGAGCCGCCGTCGTGCCGCGGGGCTCGCGACAGCGTACCTTCGGTCGTGCGGCCCGCCGCGTGCGGTGCGTTCGCGAACACCGGCGTGCGCGGTGATGCCGATCGCGCGCCGGTCGCGACCCGCGGCGCTAGCGGACGTGGCGCCGGCGATCCGGCGAGATGGAGCGCGCGATACCACGCCTCCGAGAGCGCGCGCCGGTCGGTCGCGGCAAGCTGCGTCGCGACCACCGCGACGCCGGTCGTGTTCTGCATGTCGATCCTCCGCGCCGACCGTAGCGGGCGCAGATGATCGAATCGCTACCCGGCTGTTGCCGCCTCGTACGCGGTGCGCCGGCGGCCGTCGTCGAACTGCGCGCCCGGCGTGAGGTACAGCGCCGCGTTGCCGAAGTCGAAGGTCGCGACGAAGTTTCGCAGCACGCCCAAGCCGACGTTCCCGGCGTCGACGCGGTCGGCGAACGCGCCCTGGTTCGCCAGGATGACGTCGACGGAGCGATGGTAGAGCGCGAAGCCGCCGAGATCGAGCGCGTCGAGCGTCGTCCGGTACGTCTGGTTCGCGCCGCCGATCCCGTAGTTCCACGAGCCGGTCCCGGAGAACGGAACGATCCCCGGATGCTTCTCCATGAACGGACGATAGAGCAGCATCTCGGCGCTGCTTCCGGTGTCGACGATGAACGGCGCGGAGACGTCGTTGGCGCGGAACGTCGCCTCGGCGAGCTCGCGATCGACGTCGAGGCCGACGCGCGTCCCCTGCGGCGTGAACGACCCCGGCGGTCCGAAGCGCAGCAGGTGCTTGGCGAAATCCATCTCGACCAGCGCCGAGGCGAAGAACGGGTAGCCGAGGATCCCGTCGACGTGCAGCGGCCCGACCGACCGCGAGATGTCGAGCGACGAGACGACGACGTTGTCCATCACGGCGCCGTCGATCTCCAGGCGCGGCAGCGTCGCGACGGTGAGACCGCCGCTGCGCGTCGCGCCGCGCACCTCGAGCGCGCCTTGCCCGGCGATTCCGGCGGCGTTGAGAACGGCGCTGTCGACGAGGATCGACTGCGCGCCGGTATCGAGCAGGAAGAACCAGTCGCGATTCGCGATCCGCACGGTCACGCCGACATGGCCGCTGCGCTCCCCCAGCGCGACGGTGTGGACGCGGTCGGTCTGCAGCACGCGCGCCTGCAGCATCGCGAACGCGGCGGGGTCGACCGCACGGTCCAGCACGATCGACGTTGTCTGCTGCACCGTGTCGAAACGATGATCGCCGTCGGTCAGGACGCTGCGGAACGGGATCTTGCGCCCCTGCACGTCACGCCAATCGCTGTAGACGACGTACGAGGGACCGTCGCCGTCGAGATACTCCAGCTGCAGCGGCAAGCCGCTGGCCGGATCGATCCACAGCGTCTCGGGCTCGCCTCCGGCGGCGCGCACTTCGAGGCGCCACGCATGCACTGAGCCGACGTCACCGTAGCCGGCGAAGCGCGTCAGCTCCGGATGCTGCACGAAGCCGCCCGTGCCGACCAGATCCTCGGTCAGCGCGCGGCGGCGCAGAAATCCGCGCAGCTCGCGCACGTTGCCGTTCGCGTTGCGCACGAAGATCCGATCGCCCAGGCGCAGCGTCGTCTCGTGACGCGGCCCCAAGACGTCGTCGTCACGTTCGTTCGTACCGTCGCGCACGGTGTGGTAGGTGCCGGTCAGCCCTTCGCCTTGCAGCGTACCTTCGGCGACGAACGTCGTGACGTCGTCGGCGTGCGTCGCGCGATCGTACGCCGCGATGATCGTCGCGACGGGAACGTCGGGCTCGGCGGAACGTACCGGCGCCGGGACGCACGAAAGGATCAGCGCGGCAAGCGCCGCAGACGCTTTAGCGGTTGCGGTACTTGTCGGCCGACGCGAGGACGTTCGTGACGTAGCTCTGCGTTTCGGCATAAGGCGGAACGTCACCGTACTTCGACACCGCACCCGGTCCCGCATTGTAGGCGGCAACCGCCAGCCGTTGATCGCCGCCGAAGCGGTCGAGCAAACCGCGCAGATAGCGCGCGCCGCCGGCAACATTCTGAGCGGGATCGTACGCATCGCGCACGCCGAGCGACGCAGCGGTCTCCGGCATGAGCTGCATCAGCCCTTGCGCGCCGACTTTCGAGGTCGCGTTCGCGTTGAAGCCGGACTCGTTCGCGATCACCGCTTTGAGCAGCGCGGGATCGACCTGCCACGTCGAGGCGTTCTGATCGACGAGCGCGTCGATCTGCGCGGGCGGGACGGGCGCGGGCGCCGCCGCTGCCGGATTGGTGGGCATCCCTGAGAGCGTGGGGTTCGAACGCGCGGACCCTGCGGCGGACGGCTGGTTCAGGGCGGCGTTCAGCGCCGCCGCGAAGCCGGGGGCGGCGGCCGGCGTGGGGGGAACCCCGGTGATCTCGGCGATCCGGTTCTGGACCGCGGCGATCTCAGAGAGGACGTCCATCATCGATCCTATCGGCGAGATCGCCCAGCTCCGTGAGCGTCGCCGCCGCGGAAACCGGTGTATCGGACTGGCACAGAAAGCGCTCGATCGCCGCTTCCTCCGCGATGCAGCGGGCGAGGAATGGGTCGCCCGCCGTGGGGTCCAGGCCGACCGAGCGCGCATCGCGAGCGCGATCGAGCGCGGCCACGGCCGAACGGAGCAGAGCCGCGCCGCGGCGGTGTTCGGGCCCGGCCACGTCGGTCAAGGTCCGGCTGGCGCTGGCGAGCAGGTCGATCGCCGGAAACCGGCCGGCGGCGGCGCGGGAGCGTTCGAGGACGAGGTGCCCGTCGAGCGTCGCGCGCACGGCCTCGCCGACCGGATCGAAGCCGTCCGGCCCGTCGCTGAGGACCGTCGCGACCAGCGTCACGCTGCCGCGGGGTGA
>DASYFS010000416.1:0-5689 GCA_036498305.1 Candidatus Elarobacter sp.
CGGGCGAAACCGGATGTACGCGCTCTCGATGATCGCGCGCATCTTCATGCGGCCGCGCCGCCGCAGCGTGTTGGCGTAGTCGACCAGCAGGATCCCGTTCTTGGTGACGATCCCCACCAGCATGATCGTCCCGATCAGCGAGAACAGGTTCAGCGTCTGGTGCGTGAGCCACAGCGCGCCGAGCGCGCCGCACGCTGCGACCGGGACCGAGAACATGATGATCAGCGGCGAGCGGTAACTGTTGTAGAGCGCGACCATCAACAGGAACACCAGCACGACCGAGAGGACCAGCGAGCCGCCGAGCCCCGCGAGCGTCTGACCCATCAGGTCTTGCTGACCGTTCGGACGCGGGCGGACGACGATGTTCTTCGGCAGCTTCATCGCCGCGAGCCGCTTCGCGAAGGCCTGCTGCACGCCGGAGAGCGATGCGCCGGGCGCGACATTGGCGCTGATGTCGACGACCGAGTTGCGGTCGACGCGCGTGATCAGCGGCGGCGCCGGCGACCACGTCACCGAGGTGAAGTCGCCGAGGTGGACGATCGCGCCGTTCATCGCCCGGACCGGGATCGCGGCGAAGGTCGCCAGATCGCTCTGATTCTGCAGCGGGTAGATCACCTGGACTTGCTCGAGGCCGTCGGGCGTCTCGAACTGCGTCGCGATCGCGCCGCCGAAGGCAGCGCGCGCCGCGGTCGTGGCGGTGCCGATGTTGACGTCGAGCGCGCGCGCGCGGATGCGGTCGAAGGTCAGCTCGACCTGCGGCTGGAGAGCCGAAGCGGCGCTGTAGACGTTGGCGGTGCCGGGAGTCTGCACCATCGTCTGGTAGATTTGCTCTGCGACCGGGGTCGGATCGCCGCCGCCGATGTCGGTGACGAGCTCGTCGATCGGCTGCGCGTTTCCGCCGCCGGTCCCGGTCGCCGGGATCACGACGACCTTGACGTTCGGCAACGTGTCGGCGGCGATCTTACGGTACTGCTGCACCCAGTAGAGCGTCGGCCGCTTGTGGTTCTCGGTCAGCCAGACGTGGATTTGGCCGATGTTGCCGGCGATCAGGAAACCGCCGAACGGCGACGAGTAGCCGCCGGAGACGGCCGTGTCGGCGTCGATGTCCTGCAGCACCCGGATCTTGCGTTCCATCGAGAGGACGGCGCTCGTCGTTGTGGTGAGCGGCGTTCCGACCGGATAGGTGATCTGCACGAAGATCTCGCCGCGGTCGACCGGCGGGATGAACTCGGAGCCCACCAGACCCAGCGGCACCAGCGCCATCGCGCCGATGAACGAGAGAACGCAGAAGGCGATCACCACCGTCTTGTGGCGGAGTCCCAGCGGGAGCGCCTTGTGGGCGTACCAGTTGCGCAGCGCATCGAAGCCGCGCGTGAAGGCGCGGATGATCGGCCACGGCTTCCAGTGGCCGTGCAGCGCCCAGTTGCCGGCCAGCGACGGCGTGATCGTAAACGAGACGAACAGCGAGGTGAGCGTCGAGATGACGACGACGATCCCGAACTCCGCCAAGTTGCGCCCGACCTGTCCCTGGAGGAACGCGATCGGGAGGAAGACGACGACGTCGACCAGCGTGATGACGATGGCCGCGAGGCCGATCTCGTTTCGGCCGGAGACCGCGGCGGCGTGCGGGAGCTGGCCCATCTCGTAGTGGCGCTCGATGTTCTCGAGCACGACGGTCGAGTCGTCGACGAGGATCCCGACGACGAGCGTCATTCCGAGCAGCGAGATCGTGTCGATCGTCAGCCCCATCATCTTCATCACGAACAAGGCGACGCAGAGCGAGGCCGGGATCGCGATCAAGACGACGATCATGTTGCGCCATGAGCCGAGGAAGAACAGCATCACGATCCCGGTCAAGGCCACGCCCTCGCAGAGGGTGCGGACGACGCTGTCGATCTGTTGCGCCGTATATTTCGACTGGACGTTGAGGACGGCGAAGTTGACGTCGGGAAACTGGCGCTGGATGCGCGGGAGCGCCTTGAGCACGTTGTCGGAGGCGGTGACCTCCGAGGACTGCGAGGCTTTCTGGATCTGCAGAAAGACGCCGTTGTTGCCGTTGACCGACGCGAACTGGCGGCGCGGCTCGAAGCCGTCGACGACGCTGGCGACGTCGGCGACGCGCAGCACCTGCGGCGCCGAGGTCCACGGGTTCACCGCGCCGGCCGTCGCGGGGGCGCCGCCGGCCGCTGCCGACGATGCGCCGGTTCCGGTCGCGGCGAGCGGCAGGTCGAGGACCGATGCCGGCGAGGTGATGTCGCCGCGGATGTCGATCGCCGTCTCGCGGTTCTCGCTGTACGCGATCCCGCCCGGCGCGCGGACGTTGCTGCCGCCGACCGTCGTGATCAGATCGTTCAGCGTCAGCCCGTAAGCGTTGAGCTTCGCCGGGTCGACGACGACTTCGTAGGCAGGCGTGATGCTGCCGCCGACGTTGACGCCGGAGATGTCGGGGATCTGCTGCACTGCCGGGACGATGCGTCCGCTCGCGACCAGCGAGAGCTGTGAGGCCGTCAGCTTCGACGAGTTCAGCGAGAGCGTGACGACGACGGCTTGGGAGGGGTCGCGGATCGCGACCGTCGGCGGCTGCAGATCGGTCGGGAGATTGTGCTCGGCCTGCGTCAGCGCTTTCTGCGTGTTGACCAGGTCGGTGTTCTGATCGGAGGTGATGTAGAACGCCGCGCTGATCGAGGCTTGTCCCGACTGGATGTTGGCGCTCATCGTCTGGAGGTCTTGTGTTCCGGCGAGGGCGTCTTCGATCGGCTTGACGATCGAGTCGCGCATGACGGTCGTCGACGCGCCGTTGTAGCTGACCTGGATGCTGATCGTCGGCTGCGAGACGTTCGGGAACTGCTGTTGCACGAGCGTCGTCGCCGCCATGACGCCGCCGAGCAGCATCAGCGCCAGCAAGACGAAGATCAACGTCGGCCGGCGGACGAAGAGGGCGGTGACGTTCATCGGTGTGCGACCTGCGCCGGCTCGGTGTTCACCGGCTGGCCGTCCGCGAGTCCGAGCTGCCCGTTCGCGACGACCGTCTCGCCCGGCTGCAGCCCGACGACGACGGCGTTGCGTGCGTCCTGTCCGGTCGTCGTCACCGGCACCGTGTGGATCACCCCGTCGCGCACGACCTGGACCGACGAGTCGGTTGTGTCGAGGAACGCGGTGACTGGGATGCGGATCCCCTGCGACCCCGGCAGCGGTGCTGTTCCCGAGACGACCATACCGGGCCGCAGCGTTCCGCGCGCGTTGTCGATCAGCGCCTTCACGACGAAGTTCGTCGAGCCCGGCGTCACCGCGTTGAGGACGCCGACGACCGTCCCTTGCAGCCGTTGTCCCGGCAGGTTCGACGAGGTGAGCTGTACCCGCGTCCCGTTCTGCACGCCGACGATCTGACCGGCGGACCCGCTCAGCACGGCGTAGACGCGATCGACCTGCTGCACGGTGAAGATCTGCCGCGTGCCGGGAAACTCGCCGGGGTTCAGGTTGCGGTTGACGACGATCCCGTCGATCGGCGAGACGATCCGCGCCTTCGCGATCTGCACCCGCACTTGCTGCGCCTGCGCAAGCGCCGTCTGCTGATCGGCGCGTGCCGCCGCAACCTGCGCGCCCTGCAGGCCGCTGCTCGTCGTCCCGTTGGCGTGCACCTGGCTGACATTGTTCTGCAGCGTCACCTGCGCCGAGCGCACGTTCTGCTGATCGTTCTTGACGACCGTCGCCTGCTGATCGACCTGCGATTGCGCGATGTAGCCTTGCTTGAGGAGCTGCATGTCGCGGTTGAGCGTCAGCTCATCGTTCGCGAGCGTCTGCTGCGCCGCGCGCACCGCCGCTTGCGCGGCGTTGACGCTGTTGCTGTTCTGCGCGATCGTCAACCCGGCTTGCGCGTAGGTTTGCTGCGACTTGGCGGCGCTGCTCGCGGCCGTCCCGAGATCTGCGGCGAGCTGCGCCTGGAGGTCGGCGGTGTCGAGCTGTGCGAGCAGCTGGCCGCGCGTGACGCGATCCCCTTCCTGCACCAGCACCGCATCGGCGGGTTCGGTGAGCGTCGAGGTGATCGCGACGTTCTGGAGCGGCGCGACCGTCCCGGAGAGGGTGCTCGTAGGGGCGATCGTGCCGAAGGCCGCGCTCACGACGGGGACGGTCGCGTTCGCAGTGTTACGCTGAGGCCGCTTTCCCCGCCCGCAGGCCGCCGTCGAAAGCAGGGCTGCGACGACCAGCAAAGCGCCGGCGCCGCGAACAAACCGATGATGCGGGGACATACCGCCACAGCATAGCAAGTTTCGCACCGGCGTATTCTTCGGAATTTCGCAGCTTTCTCGGAGGGAGGTTATACCTCCAAGGTCAGTTGCCCACCGGCTCGCTTGCCGCGACGACCCGTCCCGTCAGGTAAATGGCGTCTCGCTGGGCTCCGTCGCGGCACCGCACCGCGATCTCGTCGTCGGGCGGGCCGCCCCAGAGCTTGCCGGACCGCCAGCGATGCCCCGCGTACACGATCGTGGTGGCGTCTTCGTCCAATCCGCCGTCAAGGGCGCAGGCAGTCTCAGCGAAAGAGCGGATCTCGCCGGCGTACCGCAGCGGCCACACGATGAAGATCCAACTCGCGAGCGCGACGTAGACGACCGGCACGAGGACGAGCTCGAGCCGTCCGAGCGTCGTGGCGCCGAAACCGGAGCCGATCTCTTCCCACTCGATCGCCGCGACCAGTACCAGCGCCAGCACGAATATGGTCCACGACGGTTCGGGCATCCCGCAGCTCGATTCCGGACGGGCGGGCGGACGACCCGTGCCGGCTACGCCGCGAGGTCGTTGGCGAAGAGCGCCTCGAGAACTGCCGCCATCGCCGGGTCGACTGCCCGTAGGCGCGCGCGCGTGGCAAGCGGCCACGGTGAGCGCGCGTCGTTGGCCTCCACCCACGCGCGCAGCGACTCGGCGAAGTACTCGTCCAGCCCCGAGGCGGCATAGGGTGTGACGAACTGTTCGGCCTCCGCGAACGCTCGCCGGATCCGCGGGTCGAGCCCGCTGAGGTAGACGCCGCCGCCGAGCGCGCAGTCGAGCGCGTGGGCGAATTCGTGAGCGACGGTCATCACCGAGGTCGAGCGGAGATAGATCGCGCGCTCCTCGACGACGAAGAGCCCCGCCGGCGGAACCGGCCAGTCATCGACCCCGGACCCGAGGCGCCGCAGTACCGCGGATCGGTCGCGATAGCGCTCGCCGCCGCGGAGATGAACCAGTCGCGTCCCACCGGCGCTCGCCACCCGGAGCGGGCCGGGGCCGAACCGGTCCAGCACCCTTTCGATCGCGGCGCGGGCTGCCGGAGCGGCGTCAACGTCGGGACGTTCGGACATCCGCCGGAGCGTAGCGGGCGTTCGTGGCCGCAGCGCTTCGGCGATGTGAACCTAGTTGCTAACGTTTCATACCGTTACTTGCGTGCGGCGGCGAAGCCATTCGTCCAATGTGACGCGGCCGAGGCGCGCTTCGCCGAGCGGCACGAGCGCGCGCTCTTTGACGCGGCCGCCGTAGTATCGGGCTTCCGGATCGCTCACAACCTGACGCGGGTCGCCGATCGCCTTCAGATATCTGGCAACGATTTCGTTGAACGGTGCTCGTTCTGGACCCGCGATCTCGAGAATCCCATTTCGGGGCGACGCGAGCGCCGCGTCGGCAACAAACGCAGCAACGTCGTCCGCAGCAATCGGTTGGA
>DASYFS010000417.1:0-3778 GCA_036498305.1 Candidatus Elarobacter sp.
ACCAAGAGCGTGATCCCCGGCCAGACGAAGGCGGCGATCCCGAAGATGATCGCGAGGAGGCCGCGGATCAGCACCAGCCACCACGCGCGTGACAAAGCAGAGACCATCATGGTAAGAGGGTCGCACGCGCTGCGGGGTACGAGAAGGAACCGGTTTCAACCGGTACTCCCCGGTACCAAGCGTGCTACGCCGAAGAGCCGACGGCCGATCTCTCCGGGACGTAGAAGACGAGCGTCTGACCCGGCGTGTCGGGGACGGGGAGGCGCACGGTCGAGAAGTGCTCGACGGTGCCGCTCGCCGGATCGCGCAGCTCGCCGACGGTCCAGCGCGCCGGCGAGAAGACTTCGACGTGCGACCACATCGCGCGAAACTCGGCGCTGCGCAGCGAGAGCGCCTCGATCAGCGCCGCGAAGCGTTCGCTCTCGGTGTAGGCGGCGAACTCGACGCGCAGCATCGCGACCATCCGACGCGCGATGCCGTCCCAGTCGGGGAACCGGCGGCGGGAGGCCGGGTCGGTGAACATGATCCAGAGACCGTTGTGCTCGTAACCACGATCGCGTCCGCCCAGGCCGAACGTCGAGCCGAACGACCGGTTCCAGGCGAGCAGTTCCCAGCACGGATCGGTTACGAACGCGTAGCCGCCGGTGAACCCTTCGACGAGCGCGCGCACCCCGCCGGAGACATCGCGGCTCCAATCGCCCGGGCGTTTCCCGATCGCGCTCACCAGCCGGTGGAGGTACTCGCGCTCGGATGCATCGAGGCGCAGCGCGGTCGCAACGCGGTCGAGCGTCTCGGGCGCCATCTTGATGGGGCGTCCCTGCTCGAGCCAGGTGTACCACGTGATCCCGACGTCGGCGAGCCACGCGACGTCCTCGCGTCGAAGGTTCTCGATCCGGCGACGCGCCGAGCGCGGTAAACCCACCGCCTCCGGCGTCACACGGCGACGGCGCGACTTCAGGAACTCGGCGATCTCCTTGTTACGAGCCGGCATGCCCGCGGTCACCTCCCGTGCCCGTGGTGTGACCTACCCGCGCCGACGCGCCGCGCCGGGACCGTAGGCTCGCTTGAACAGCCGAATTCCTCGCCCGGCGTGAGCAGCGGGGGTTTCGGGTACCTTAAGAGAAGGTTATCCCTAGCTTAAGCCATCGCAACGGGAAAGGAGGGCCCGCGATGCTCGCGATCGTCGATCTCTTTCGCCACTCAGGCAACAGCCGGGCTTTCAAGGCCGGCGATGTCTTCTTTCATGAGGGCGACGACGGCGGCTGCATGTACGTCGTCCTCGAGGGCGACGTCGAGATCCGCCGCAACGGCCGCGTCCTCGAGCTCGTCGGCGCCGGGGACGTCTTCGGTGAGATGGAGCTCGTCGAGCAGCAGCCGCGCTTCGCCTCGGCGGTCGCGATCAGCGACGGCGTGGCCGTCTCGATCAGCGAGAAGCAGTTCAGCTTCCTGGTCTGCAACACGCCGCATTTCGCGACCGAGCTCATTCGCTACGTCGCGCAGCGCCTGCGCCGGCAGTACGCCGCTTAGAGCACCACGCCGTCGCGGACGCGCCAGCGCCCGCCGACGATGACGCCGCGCGGGGCCGCGCGATCGCTCGCGAAGACGTAGCGGTCGACGATCTCGCCCGGCGACGCCCCGGCGAGCGGCTCCTCCCGGTCGTCGAGGACGACCAGGTCGGCGCGCTTCCCGGTCGCGATCGCGCCTGAAGCAAAGCCGCAGGCCTGCGCGCCGCCGGCGGCCGCCGCGGCGTAGAGCGTCTCGCCGCACGACGCGCCGGGGCGCACGGCGGCGACCAGGCGGCGGCGCGTCGCCAGCCGCTGCCCGTATTCGAGCCAGCGCAGCTCCTCGACCGGCGAGATCGAGACGTTGCTGTCGGAGCCGATGCCGAGCGCGCCGCCGGCGGCGAGGTACGGCGCGAGCGGAAACAGTCCGTCGCCGAGGTTCGCCTCCGTCGTCGGGCAGAGGCCGGCGACGGCACCGCTGCGCGCCAGCGCCTCGCGCTCCGCTTCGTCGAGGTGGGTCGCGTGCACAAGGCACCAGCGCTCGTCGACGTCGTGCTCGGCCAGGAGCCAGGCGACGGGCCGCGCGCCGAGCGCCGCGACGACCGCGTCGACCTCGCGCGTCTGCTCGGCGATGTGAAGGTGGATCGGGACGTCGCCCGGCGCGCCGTCGACGAGCGCGCGCAGCTCGTCGGGCGTGACCGCCCGCAGTGAGTGCGCGCACGCGCCCACCGTGACGGCGGCGTCGCGGGCATAGTCGGACCGCAGCGTTCGCGCGATGCCGAGCACATCGTCGACGCCGGTCGCGAACCGGCGCTGGTTGTCGCGCAGCGGCGCGCCGCCCGCGTCGCCGTGCGCGTAGAGGGCCGGGAGCAGGCAGATCGCGATCCCGGCGTCGTGCGCCGCTTCGATCAGCGCGCGCGAGGTCGCCGCACGATCGGAGTACCACGCGCCGCGCGGATCGCGATGCAGATAGTGAAACTCGGCGACCGCTGTGTAGCCGGCGCGCAGCATCGCGCGATAGACGTCGGCCGCGACCGCGCGCAGGACGTCGGGCTCAACGGTAGCGGCGACCGCGTACATCGCCTCGCGCCACGACCAGAAGTCGTCGTCGCCGGCGCCGCGGCGCTCCGCCGACCCCGCCATCGCGCGCTGGAACGCGTGCGAGTGGAGGTTCGCCATCCCGGGGACCACCGGACCGTCGAGCACCTCGGCGTCGCCGGGCAGCGCGCCGGCCTGGACTGCGAGGATCGTCCCGTCGGGCGCGACCTCGATCGCGACGGACGGCGCCCAGCCGCCGGGGAGGAGCGCTTCACGCGCGATCAACCGCATCCGCCGGAGTTACGACGTGCAGACCCGGTAAAACTACGGACGCCCGCGACCGGGGCGGCGCGCTAGCCTGGCGCCATGGAAACAACGAACCAACCCCCGCCGCCCGCCGGGATCTCGCTCGAAGAGCTCCTCGCCGGCCGCGGTCTCCAAATCGCCGGGCTGCTGCTGGTGCTGGCGGGCGCGGCGTTCTTCCTCGAGCTGGCCTTCACGCGCGGTTGGATCGGTCCGGCCGAGCGGATCCTGCTCGGCCTGGTCGTCGGGTCCGCGACGTGCGTCTTCGGCGTCCGCTCGCTGCGCGGCAGCTTTGCGTTCCTCGCCGAGGGTCTGACGGCGACCGGCGCCGCGATCCTCTACCTGTCGCAATGGGCCTCCGTTGTCGTCTTTCCCGAGCTGCACGTTCCGTTTGCCGCGGCGTTCGCAGCGATGATCGGCGTCAGCGGCTTCGTCGCCGCGGTCGCGGCACGGCACCGCAACGAGCGCCTCGCCGTCTGCGCGCTGCTCGGCGGCTTCGTCACGCCGGCGCTCCTCGGCGATCACGCGACGAACCCGTGGACCCTCGCCGGGTATCTCTTCGTCCTGGACGCGGTCGTCGCCGTGCTCGCGGTGCGGTCGCGCTTCCGCGTCCTCGGCGCGCTCGCGTTCGCCGGCACGTGCGTCTACGGCGGCCTGCTGCGGCCCGACGACGCGTACGGCTGGACGCGCCTCGACGCCTACGTAACCGCCTCCGCATACTTCCTCATCTTCGCGGCCGCGGCGGCGCTCGGCGCGATCCGCACGCCCGAGAAGATCGCACAGCATGTCGCGACCCTGATCGCCGACGCGTTCGTCTACACGATCGCGCTCGAGCTGCTCTTCCCGGGAACGGCATACGAATTCCAGCTCGGGTTCGCGCTCGTGGGGCTCGCCGCGGCGCTGATCGGCGCGGCACGGCTGCCGCTGCCGCGCAC
>DASYFS010000418.1:0-5936 GCA_036498305.1 Candidatus Elarobacter sp.
GGCATCGAATCGCGGAACCCGGCGCCGCAGATCATCCTCCGTGAACGCCGCAGTCGACCGAACCGCTCCGCTCAGCAGTCCACGTCCCAACGGCGCATACGCAACGAGCGCGACCCCGAGCGACCGCGCCGCTTCCAGCACCCCATCGGTCTCGACGTCACGCGTCACCAGCGAATACTCGCTCTGCAGCGCCGCGATCGGCGCGACCTCGGCCGCGCGCCGCAGCTCGGCGGCGGTGACCTGCGACAGCCCGATCGCGCCGACCTTACCGGCCGCGACCAACTCCGCAATCGCACCCACCGACTCCTCGATCGGAATATTTGGGTCGCTCCGGTGCAGATAATAGAGATCGATCCGCTCCACCGCGAGCCGCCCCAGCGACGCATCGCACGCCGCCCGCAGATGCCCCGGGCTGCCGTCGACGCCGCGCCACTGCGGGTTGCCCGCCCGCCGCAACAGCCCGCCCTTCGTCGCGATCACCACCCGCTCGCGGCGATCGCGAATCGCGCGCCCGACGAGCCGCTCGTTCTCGCCGCTGCCGTACATGTCCGACGTATCGATCAACGTCGACCCGAGCTCCACAGCGCGCCGGATCGTCGCGATCGCGTCGACCTCAGCGACCGGCTCGTAGAACTCCGAGAGCCCCATGCAGCCGAGCGCGACGGCACCGACCGTCGCGCCGTCGCGGCCGAGCCGCCGCGCGATCATCCGGGCGGCAGCAGATCGTTCGCGATCGCGTCGATCGCCGCGAGATACGACCCCACGCCGAGCCCCGCGAACCGCCAGCGGCAGACGTCGCGCACGACGGAGATCTTCCGGAACGGCTCCGGCCGGTTGTCGACGTCCGAGAGATGTACCTCGGCGCACGGCCGCTGCATCGCGACCACCGCGTCGCGCAGCGCGTATGAGTAGTGCGTGAATGCGGCCGGGTTGAGGATCACCGCGTCCGCCCAGCGCCGCTGCGCATGCAGCTCGTCGACGATCGCTCCCTCGTGGTTCGACTGAAAGAACCGCACCGCGATCCCGCGCGCTCGCGCGTGCTCCTCGACCTGCTGCTCCAGCTCCCGCAGCGTCGTGCGGCCGTAGATCTCCGGCTCCCGCTCGCCCAGCAGGTTCAAATTCGGCCCGTTGACGACGAGCACGTTCATCGCAGACCGATCCCTTCGAGCGCGGCGCGAACGTCGCTGGGGGCGACGCCGTCGTCGAGCGCGGCGCGTCCGATCTCGTCGAGCAGAACGAACTGCGTGCCGCCGGCGTGGCGTTTCTTGTCGCCGCGCGTCGCGGCCACGACGGCGTCGGCGTCGAGCCGCCGCCAGTCATCGGGGACGGGCAGGCTCGCCAGGTGCGCGTCCGGTTCGACGGCCTGCGCCGCCGGCAGATGCCCACGCGCGACCGACAACGCGAGCGCGGCGCGCATCCCGACGATTACGGCCTCGCCGTGGCGCAGCGCGCCGTACCCGGCGACTTTCTCGAGCGCGTGGCCGACGGTGTGACCGAAGTTGAGGATCGCGCGAATTCCGGTGCGGTCTTCCTCGTCGCGCGCGACGACGTCGGCTTTGAGCTCGACGCAGCGCGCGATCGCGTCGAGCGCGCTGGCCGGATCCTCGATGAGGGCATGTTCTCCGGCACGGAGGGCGCGGTAGAGCGCGGCATCGAGCGCGAGCCCGTACTTCAGCATCTCGCCGTAGCCCGAGACGCGGTCGCGGTGCGGGAGCGAGCGCAGCACGTGCGGCGCGATCGCGACCAGCGCCGGCTGCGTCACCGTGCCGACGAGGTTCTTGCCCGCGTCGAGGTTGATCGCGGTCTTCCCGCCGATCGCGCTGTCGACGGCGGCGAGCAGCGTCGTCGGCACGGCGGCGAACGGAACGCCCCGCTGGTACGTCGCCGCCGCGAATCCGACCGCGTCGCCGATCGTCCCGCCGCCGACGCCGACGACGAGGCCGCGCCGGTCGAGCTGCGCGTCGACGAGCTTCGCGTAGAGCGCGCCGATCGAGGCGAGCGACTTCAGCGACTCGTCCGCAACGACGGCGAAGAGCGAGGCGTGGACGCCCGCATCGTGATAGGCGCGCGCGATGCGCGTCCCGAGCGCCTCGACCGTATGGTCGGCGACGACGACGACGCGGCCTCCGGCGAGCGGCGCGATCCGTTCCGGGAGCGTCTCTACGACGTCGGGCCCGATCGCGACGTCGTACGGCTTCGCGGTTCCGACACGGACGACGCGCTCGTCGCGCAGCGCGGCGTCGACCGCGTGCGCGATCGCGTGCGGGCTCATGTTGTCGGCGCACACGCGAACGGCGGCGTCGAGATAGCGTGGACGCCGCTCGGCATGCAGCCGTTCGAGCGCACCCGGCTCGCGCAACAGCGGCCGTGTCCCCGGATGGCGCGAGATGTTCTCCGCGCACGTCTCGAGCGAGGCGTCGAGGAAGACGAGGATCCCGCTCTCGGCGACCGCGAGGCGGTTTGCGCCGTCCTCGAGCGCGCCGCCGCCGAGCGAGACGACGGCGCCGCCGCGCGTCGCAACGCGTGCGATCGTCTCGCGTTCGAGCCGGCGAAACGCGGCGATGCCGTCCCGCTCGACGATCTGCGCGATGCGGGAGCCTTCGTTCGCCTCGACGAGCATGTCGACGTCGACTGCGTCGAGCCCGCGCAGCGCCGCCAGCAGCGGCGCGACGCTCGACTTCCCCGATCCCGGCGGCCCGCAGAGGTAGACGTTACCGGCCACGCGCCGTCGTCTCCCAGCTGCGAACCCGCTCGACGAGCTCGCCGATCGAGTCGCCCCCGAACTTCTCCAGCACTGCTTCGGCCAGGACGAGCGCGAGGAGCGACTCGCCGATCACTGCCGCCGCCGGAACGGCGCAGGTATCGGCGCGTTCGATGTGCGCCTTCACCGCCTCGCCGGTACGCAGGTCGACGGAGTCGAGCGGCTTCATCAGCGTCGCGATCGGTTTCATCCCGACGCGCACGACGATCGGCTGACCGGTCGTCATCCCGCCCTCGATCCCGCCGGCGCGGTTGCTCCTGTAGCGCGTCTTCGTTTCGGGGTCCGGCTCGTAGGCGTCGTGGGCCTCCGACCCGCGCCGTTCCGCGGCACCGAACCCGAGTCCGATCTCGACGCCCTTGATCGCGTTGAGCGACATGAACGCCTGCGCGACCGCGCCTTCGAGCCGCCGGTCCCACTGCACGTACGAGCCGAGCGCGACCGGCACGTGTTCCGCGACGACCTCGAAGACCCCGCCGAGCGCGTCGCCGTTCGCGCGCGCGTCCTCGATCTCGCGCACCATCGCCGCGGCTGCCTCCGCATCCGTCGCGCGCACCGGCGAGGCATCGATCTCGTCGATCGCCGCACCGTTCCAAGAGGTCGCATCGACCGCACGGCCGATCCGCACGACGCGGCTCGCCAGCGTAACACCGATCTCCGCCAGCATCGCGCGCGCAACCGTCCCGAGCGCGACGCGCATCGCCGTCTCACGCGCACTGGCGCGTTCCAGCACATCGCGCATGTCGTCGCGCTCGTACTTGATCCCGCCGATGCGATCCGCATGACCCGGACGCGGAACGTGCACCTGCCGCGCCGCAGGCGCGTCGTCCGGCGGCGCGTCGGTCCGCATGATCTCAGCCCACCGCTGATGATCCTTGTTCTCGATCATCAGCGCGATCGGACTCCCGATCGTCTTCCCACGCCGCACACCCGCCAGAATGCGCACTTCGTCCGTCTCGATATTCTGCCGATTACCGCGCCCAAAGCCGAGCTTACGCCGCCGCCCCTGCGCATGCAGCGTCTCCAGATCGATCGCAAGACCGCTCGGGATCCCCTCAATAATCCCAACCAGCGCCTGCCCATGCGACTCACCGGCCGTCAAATAACGGAAGCTCACGCCCCGGTCACCCCGAGCTTGTCGAGGGGCCCCCGTCGTTCGTCCGAGCGAAGTCGAGGACGAACCCCAAACCACCGCTCATAAGTCGCTTCGGCCTGCGCAAGAAACATCGCCGTCCCCGTTACCGTCACGAGCCCGCGCCCCTTCGCATCCGCCAAAAACGGCGTCCACTCCGGCGTGTACACGAGATCGAACGCAGCCGCCCCGCGAGGAGCATCGCTCGGCAGCAACGACTGCTCCGCCTGCCCGACCATCCCCACCGGCGTCGCATTGACGTACACATCGCTAACCGGAATCGCATCCAGCGTACAGACGCTCGCGCCGAACGCCTGCGCCACCGCCCGCGCCCGCGCACCATCCCGCGCCGCAACGACCACCGCCGCCGCCCCATTCCGCCGCGCCGCCTCGGCAACCGCCCGCGCCGCCCCGCCCGCGCCGATCACCGCAACCCGCGCGCCGCGCAGCGACACACCCGCCTCCGCCAGCGCCGCCTCGATCCCCGCGACGTCGGTGTTGTCCGCGATCAGCCGCCCCTCGCGGTTCGTCAGCACGTTCGCCGCCCCGCACGCGCGCGCGGCCGGCTCGACCGAATCGGCGAGCACAAGCGCGCGTTCCTTATGCGGCAGCGTCACGTTGCACCCGACGAACTGCGGATCGTCGCGCCACGCTGCCAGCGTCTCCGCAAGATTTTCCGGCAAGACGTCGACTGCATCGTACTCCAGCGCAATCCCACTCGCCTCGGCGAACTGCGCGAACAACGCCGGCGAACGGCTGTGCGAAACCGGATGCCCGATCACGGCCGCCCGCTTCACCCCACCGCCTCCAACGCCTCGGCAAACCCGGGGAACGAAACCGCCGCGCAATCGGGATCATCGAGAGCAACCGCGATCTCACCGGCCCGCGCCGCCACCGAGAACGCCATCGCGATACGATGATCGTGGTGCGTCGCAATCGCGCCGTCGTGCAGCTTCGCGGGACCGGTGACCGCGAACCCGTCGTCCGCCGTCTGCACCTCGATCCCGATCGCGCGCGCCGCAGCGGCGAAGCTCTCGATGCGATCCGACTCCTTGACGCGCAGCTCGCCCGCACCGCGCACCGTCGTCGTCCCGCGCGCGAACGCCGCCAGGACCCCGGCCAGCGGAAGCTCGTCGATCAACGATGGGATCTCATCCGGAACGATCTCGACCGCGCGCAGCGCCGCGCCGCGCACCGTGATCCGCCCGCGCGGTTCCGGAGCTTCGACGGTAACGTCGACCTGCACGTCGGCGCCGAAGCGCCGCAACAGCTCGACGAACCCGATCCGTCCCGGATTCAAGCCGACGTCCTCGATGACGACCTGCGCCCCCGGGACCGCCGCAGCCGTCGCGAGCAGAAATGCCGCGCTCGAGATGTCGCCCGGGACGTCGACGTCCGTCGCGCGCAGCATCGCCGGCCCGTCGATGACGAGCACGCCGTCGGCATCCGCGACCGGCACGCCGAATGCGCGCAGCAGCCGTTCGGTGTGATCGCGCGTCCGCAGCTCGCCGCTGAGCGTCGTGCGGCCGTGCGCGCCGAGCCCCGCGAGCAGCAAGGCCGACTTCACCTGCGCGCTCGCGATCTTGACTTCGACGGTCCCGCCACGCGCCGCACCGTTCCCGTGTATCGTCAACGGCGCAGTACCGCGCTCGGTCAGGTCGATCTGCGCGCCGAACGCCGCGAGCGGTGCCGCGATGCGCCGCATCGGCCTCGAGCGCAGCGAGTCATCGCCGGTCAGCGTCACCGTGAGCGGCCGCGTCGCCAGGATCCCGCTCAGCAGCCGCATCGTCGTGCCGCTGTTCCCGCAGTCGATCGGCTCGGCCGGCACCGTAAAATGGCCGCCGGTCCCAATCACCTGCAGCTCGGCGCCGTCGCCGTCGATCGTTGCGCCCAGCATGCGCATCGCATGCTGCGTAGAGCGGACATCCAACCCGGCCGGCACGTTGCGCAGCGTCGACGTCCCCTCGGCGAGCGCGGCAAACATCACCGCGCGGTGCGCGATCGACTTGTCTCCTGGGACGCGAAGCGGGGCCATGGGGTCTTTCG
>DASYFS010000419.1:0-1584 GCA_036498305.1 Candidatus Elarobacter sp.
CTCAATCTTCGTCAATCCGCTCCAGTTCGGCCCGAGCGAAGACTTCGACCGGTACCCGCGGGCCTTCGACAGCGACGTGGCGGCGCTCCAGGAGGCCGGGGTGGCGCTCGTCTACGCCCCCGACGTGGCGACGATGTACCCGCCCGGTTTCTCGACTTCGATCGACCCCGGGCCGGTGGCGGCGCGGTACGAGGGTGAGCTGCGGCCGGGGCACTTCGCCGGGGTGGCGACGGTGTGCGTGAAGCTGTTCTCGACCGTCGGCGCCGAGCGGGTGTATTTCGGGGCGAAGGACGCGCAGCAGGTCGCGGTGTTGCGGCGGGTGGTCGAGGATCTGAACCTCCCGGTGGAGATGGTGGTTGTGCCGACCGTGCGTGAGGGCGACGGGCTCGCGCTGTCGAGCCGGAACGTGTACCTCGACGCCGAGCAGCGAGCGGCGGCGCCGGCGCTGCATCGCGCTCTTTCGGCGATCGTCGAGGCGGTTCGGGCGGGCGAGACGGATCGCGCGCGGGTCGTCGCGCGGGGGCGTGACGCGCTCGGCAACGATGTCGACGAGGCGTACCTCGATGTCGTCGATCCGCGGACGTTCAGCCCGCTCGACCCGGCCCGCGGCGACGGCCTTGCGATCGGGAGCGTGCGCTTCGGCGCGACGCGGCTCATCGACAACGAAGCGATCGGAGAGACAGCGTGAGAGATCGGCGGATCCTGCTCGGCGTGACCGGCGGGATCGCGGCGTACAAGGCCGCGGCGCTCGCGAGCCGTCTCGTGCAGCAGGGCGCGGTGCTCGACGTCGTGATGACGGAGAGCGCGGAGCGTTTCGTCGGCGCGGCGACGTTCGCGGCGCTGGCGCGGCGGCCGGTGTATACGTCGCTGTTCGATAGCGTCGAGGAGATCCCGCACATTGCGCTGGCGCGTGAGGCGGAGGTCGTCGCGATCGTTCCGGCGACGGCGAACACGATCGCGTCGATCGCGCTCGGGCTCGCGCACGATTTGCTGACCAACGTCGTGCTCGCGACGCGCGCGCCGCTGGTGATTGCGCCGGCGATGAACACCGCGATGCTGGAGCACGAAGCGACGCAGCAGCACCTCGCGACGCTGCGCGCTCGCGGCGCAACGATCGTCGAGCCCGGCGTCGGGTTCCTCGCCGAACGCGAGCACGGTGCGGGGCGGCTCGCCGACGAGGAGCTGCTGATGGCGGCGATCGACGCCGCGTTGACGCGCCGCCACGATCTGGCCGGGGAGCGCGTGCTGATCACCGCGGGGCCGACGCGCGAGCCGATCGATCCGGTGCGGTTTCTCTCCAACGCGTCGACCGGGATTCAAGGCATCGAGTTGGCGCGTGAAGCGCTCGCGCGCGGTGCCGAAGTGGACCTGATCCTCGGGCCGACCGCGCTGCAGCCGCCGGCCGCCGCGAACGTCGTCCGGGTGACGACCGCGCGCGAGATGGCTGCCGCAGTGCAGGAGCACGCGGGGAATGCGACGATCGCGATCGGTGCTGCGGCCGTCGCCGACTGGCGGCCCGCAACCCGCCACGAGCACAAGGTGAAGAAGACCGACGAGCCGCAAAACGTCGCGCTCGAACGCAAC
>DASYFS010000420.1:0-3603 GCA_036498305.1 Candidatus Elarobacter sp.
GCGAACGACTCCCCTCGAGCGCGCAATCGACGCGCTCCGAACTCTGCCGCCCGGCGACGTCGCCGCGCGCGAGCCCGCCCGCCTGCTCTGCTCGGGTCTGACCGTCGCGCCCGACGACGACCTCATCGCGATTCTGCGGCAGCTCGACGCGCTCGACGTCGACGCGCCGCTGCTTGCGCGCGAGCTGCAGCAGGCCCAGGGCGCCGACGACGCCGCAGCGCGCCGCGCCGCGCAGGGCCGCCTCCGCCGCGCGCTCGTTCCCCAGCGCAACGTCGTCCTCGAACACATGGCGGCGCCTCCGGGTGACTTGCGCTGCATCGTCGCGCTGCGCGCAGCCCTGTTGCGTCTGCTCGACGAACGGCCGGAGATCGCCGACCTCGCGCCGCTCGACGCCGACCTCCGCGACTTTCTCGCTGCGCACCTCGACGTCGGCGCGCTGCAGCTGCGGCGTCTGACCTGGTCGGACTCGGCGGAACTGCTCGAACGTCTCGCGCGCTCCGAAGCCGTTCACGCCGTTCGCGGCTGGTTCGACTTGAAAGATCGGCTCGACGACGACCGTCGCGTCTACGCGTTCTTCCACCCCGCGCTGCCGGCGATGCCGCTCGTCTTCACCGAGGTCGCACTGACGGACGAGCTCCCCACCTCGATCCGTGCGATCCTCAACGTCGACGCGCCGCGCGTCGACGTCGGTCAGGCGCGAACCGCGACCTTCTACTCGATCTCGAACACCGAGCGCGGCCTCACCGGGATCCCGTTCGGGAACGCGCTCATCAAACAGGCCGTCGAGACGCTGCGCGCCGAGATGCCACGATTGCGCACCTTCGCGACGCTCTCGCCGCTGCCGGGCTTCGCCGCCTGGGTGCGATCGCTCGGCGAACGCGTCCCGGCCGAGGTCCGCACCGCGCTCGCATCGGCGGGTTGGCAGCGCAATCCGCTGTTGGTCGCGCAAGTGCGCGAACCGGTGATCCAGCTCGCGGCGCGCTACCTGCTGGCCGCCAAACGCGGCGACGGCGCGCCGCAGGACGCCGTTGCGCGCTTCCATCTCGGCAACGGCGCGACGGTCGAACGGATCGACTGGCTCGGCGATCCGACGCAGCACGGGATACGGCAGTCGTACGGGATCATGGTCAACTACCGCTACAATCTCGACCGCTACCGCGCCAACCAGCTCGCGTACGCCGCCGACTACACGGTCGACGCCGCGCCGGCGGTGCGGGCCCTGGCGCAGCTCGCGCCGCTCGACGAGACGCGACCCGCCACACCGCGCGACGCGATCGCGACCGCCTTCGAACGGGCGCGTGCCTCGGCGACCTCGCTGCTGCGGCGCTTCCCGCGCCGGCGGCCCGCGGAGAGTTAGCGCGCGGCAATCATCCGCGTGAGGTAATACGCCAGCGTGATCAAAACTGCGGCGAGACAGGCGTACACCACCCACAAGCCGGCGAACACGCCGTGCAGCGCGGCCTGCGCCACTACATAGCTCAGCGCACAGAACAGCGCAACAACAAAAATCTTCACCATAGCCAGCATCTGTTGCGCTAGGGCGTACAGCCGTTCGCGATTCGCGTCGGTCACGCGCACCGGATAGTTGTAGTAGCGGGGCGGCACCAACGCGACCGCCGTCAGGATAACGTAGATGGCGAGGCTCATCGCCGGCAGGATCCAGAGCGTCGACTTCGGGCCCATTCCGTTGACATGGCCGGCGGCGTCGAAATGCGTCGGGATCACGGGCGGAAGTTGCGGGTACAGCGCGGCGACGTCTGCCGCCGAAGCGGCGATAACGAGGAGCAATGCGACCTCGCGTCCCCGCGCCCGCCAGTCCGTCATTGCCCGTTCGGCTTCGGACCGCAGCCGTTGACCGGCGCGGCCGGCGGTTCGGTCGACGTCAGGCCGAATGCGAGCGGGTAGAACGACGTCCCGTCGGTCATGTACGTCCCCGTCACGTTCACGGTTTGCCCCGGCGCGACGCCGAAGCCCTTGACCAGCGTCCGCTGCGATGGGTCGCTGACGCAGCGCACCTCGGTCGGCGCGGGATCGCCGGTGAACCAGATCGTCGTCGTCACGCCGCCGTTCGCGACCGGCTGTTCGTACAGGTAGACATTCTGCGCCGTCGCGGACGGGTTGGTGATCTGCAGCGACACCGGGCGCAGCACGCCGTAGTCGCCGGCGAGCGGCGCGCGCTGGCCGGCCGCCGCGTTGATATCCGGTCGCAGGTTCGGGAAGGCGGGCTGTCCGTTCGCGTAATAGCGCACGCCGACGGTGAACGGCTGCGGCTCGGCGCCGCCGACCGTGTACGCGAGCGCCAGCGGCGGAACGTTCGCGAGCGAGAACTCGCCGCGCCGGAAGTGTCCGTCGGTCGGATGCTCCGGTTGCGCCAACAGCGTCGCCGGGTCGACGTTCGCGCTCGCCGCCACGATCATCGCCTGCACCGGGCCGCCGCTGAGCACGCGGAGATCGTCGATGCTCGCGATGAGCTGCCCGGGCAGCATCGTTCCGGCGCCGAGCGGAAGCAGGTACGGGAGACCGGGAGCGACCGTTACGATGTCGCTCTCCTGCGAGGCGTGCTCGAGCAGATACCGGAGCGTCGAGAGATGGCCGACATACGGGAACGCATCGGAGGGCCCCGCTGCAGCGCCGAGCACCTGAACCTGCGCAGCCGTCCCGCTCGACTGCAGCGCGAGATACAGCGTGCGACCGCCGGCGTCCGAGACGTGATAGATGTAGGCGCGCGCCGGGCGCGTCGCGTCGATCGTGCCGCGGAAGAGCACGCCGTCGTCGAGCGGCCCGAGTCGCTCCGGATCGTCGCTGTAGAACAGGACCGCTGGATCGAGCGGCGGGAGCTGCGCGACGGCGACGTGGACGTTCGTCGTCCCGAACTGGTCGACGAACTGCCCGTTCCCGCTGATCGCGACGTTCGCGCGCGCGTCGAGGATGTCGCCTGGGCGCATTGGGTTCGCGGTGACGCCGCGGACGGTGATCGTCGCGCCGCGCTGGAGCTGCGCCGCCTGCGCGATCGCCTGCTGCACCTGCGCGGCGACGAACTGCGGCGACGTCGTTCCGGCGAGCGAGATGCTGACCGTAGCCGGGACTACGCCGGCCGCCGGCGCGACGAGGACGTTGACGACCGCGCTGTCCCCGGCGCCGTCGCTGAGCGTGACCGATCCGCGCCCGTTCGCCCTCCCGGTGATCGTCAGGGTGCGTGCAACGGGATCGTACGTGACGTCGATGCCGCTGAACGAAGGCTGCGCGACGAGTTGCCCGACCCCGCCCGCAACGTGCACCACGACCGTGGTGCCGGGCACCACGCCGACGTTCGCCCGGTCCACCGTGATGGGGACGCCGGGCAGCCCGCTCGGCGAGGTCGCCGGCGACGGCGCTACGCTCGGGCTCGGCGACGCCTCAGGCGACGGCGAGACGAGCGGCGGCGGGGTCGGCGGGGCGAGCGTCTGCGCGCTCGCCGGCACACCGGGTGCGGCGAGCAGGGCCGCGAGCGCGGCGGCACGAGTCCAGGTCACCGGCGCCCGTTTTGGCCGCGCGCCGCCGCTCTCCGCTTGGCCCAGCGGCGCAAACGGATGAGCCCGTGCCGGGTTGAATGAGAAACCCGTG
>DASYFS010000421.1:0-2768 GCA_036498305.1 Candidatus Elarobacter sp.
CGTGCAGCACTTCCCCGCCAAGCTCGCGCGCAATGCGCTCGAGGTCGGGCCCACCGGCTCCGGGCATCGGAACGACTTCGAGCCCGAGATCGAGCGCGTTGGCAATCGCGGCCGTGCGCTTGAGATAGGGCGCGGCGTCGACCTCGGGATAGACGAATGCCGCGGCCATCGAGGTACGCCCCGCTTTAAAGACCGGGAGCGTGAGGCTATCGACCGTGCGCAGCAGCAGCTCGCGCAGCATGTGCAGGTTTTGCTCTTTGAACGCGCCGTTGAGGGCGCGGTCGACGTCCTGTTCGTTGACGATCTTACCGGCACGCACGCGACTCTGCAGCAAACTCGGCGAGACATCCAGCGCCACGACTTCGTCGGCCGACTGCAAAAACGAGAACGGCACGATCTCGCGCACGGGATAACCGAGCAGCGCTTCGGCGGTCGGCGCGACGGTCTCGAGATGGGCGATGTTAAAGGCGCCGATGACGCCGATGCCGAGCTCACGAAGCGCGACCGCGTCTTGCCAGCGTTTGGCGTGCGCCGCGTCGCCGAGATTATCATGGGCGAGTTCGTCGAGCACGATGACGTCGGGCTTGGCGCGCGCCGCTGCGTCGAAATCGAAGTCCTCGAAGGTTCGCTCGCCGATCTCGACCCGGCGCGGCGGGACGCGCGGGAGCCCCGCGGCGATGCGCTCGAGATCGGGGCGTCCCTTTGTCTCGATCCAGCCGATGAATACGCGCTTGCCGTCGGCCGCAAGGCGGCGGGCATCCTCTAAAAGGCGGCGCGTTTTTCCGGCGCCGGGTGCGCCCGCGACGTATACGACGAGGCGCGCGCGGCGCCCAAGTTCGCGCAGCAGTTCCTCCGCCCGTGCGGTGCGATCCATCGGCCCAGCCCTTCGCGCTAGGCCAAGGCGGCCCCGCCGACAGGCCCGAAAACGCCCGGAAGTGGCATTCCTCTGTTACGTCCTGCTCCTGATCGCGTGGATCATCGATCTGCTCACGCCGCAGCTGCTAATCGTCGCGATCCTGTTCAATGCGCCGATTGCGCTTAGCAGCTTGGCCCTGCAGAGCAGGCTAACGACGCGGCTGGTCATTGCTTCGGAGATCGCCAACGCCCTTGCCGGATACTACGACGGCGCGATTGCGCGCCACACGTGGAGTGTCGTCGCGATCGGCGACCGGATTCTGCTTGCCGCGTCGTTCGTCTTGGTCGGTTACCTCAGCGTCAAGACGCAAGAGTTTGCGCGCGAAGCCGGCGTCTCGGCCGGACGGATGCGGCAAGTCGAGGTCGAGAAAGCGCTGCGCCTAGCGATCGGGAGCGTCCGCGAGACGCTCAACCTCGAGCTCGTGCAGCGCGCGGTGGCGCGCCAATCGGTCGCACTGCTCGGGGCGACGAAGGCGACCTTGATCGTGCGCGAGACGTCGTTCGGCGCGCCGCTGACGCTCTCGTATTCCTCGGGCGATCGCGACATCGCCGTCGAGCGGCGCGCGCTGGGCACCGAGGTTGCATCGCTGGCGGCGCACGCCGCGGAGGTCGACGAAGTGCTCGTCATTACCGAGAACGACGCGCTCGGGCGATTAACGCTCGATGCGCTCGGGGCGCGGCAGGCGCTCGCGACGTCGATTGCGACCAGCGGTCCGGGCGAATACATCCTGATCGAATGCGCACTGGACAAACCGTTCGACGCCGACGCCGGGCCGACGCTGCGCGCGTTCGCCCAACAGGCGGGGATGGCGCTCGGGCAGGCCGCGCTCTTCACGCAGCTCGGCGAGCAGAGCGAAGAGAACGCGCGGCAGAAGAACGAGCTCGCCGAGCGCGGCGACGTGATCCGCGATATCGTCTACGCGCTCGCCCACGATCTGCGCACGCCGCTGACGGCGGCGCACGTCACGATGAGCCAGGCCCTCAACGGCGCCTACGGCGAGCGGCCGGAACGGTATCGGTCGGTGGTCCACACGGCGCTGGCGGCAAACGACGACCAGCGGCGAATCGTCGAGACGCTGCTGCTGGTTGCGCGCTATGAGGCCGGCGAAGCATCGACGCTCAACGAGCGAGTCTCCTGTGACGATCTGATCTTACGCATCGTCGAAGAGCTGCAGCCGGTCGCCGACGTGAAGGGCGTCGAGATCCGCGCGGAGATCGGCCCGCGACCGCTGGCGACGCGCGGAGATCCGCACGAGATCCGGCGCGCGATCGCGAACCTCGTCGCCAACGCGATCGACGCGACGCCGCGCGGCGGCCACGTTATCGCCGGGGTGCATCGAACCGGCGCAACGATCGCCGTGACGGTCGACGACGACGGCTATGGCGTCCCCGAGGAGCGACGCGCCGGCCTCTTCCAGCGCTTTGCCGGCGGCCATCCCGGCGCGGGGAGCGGGCTGGGTCTCTACATCGTGCGCCGCATCGCCGAAAAGCACGGCGGCAGCGCGCAGTACGCGCCGCGCCCGTCCGCGGGCAGCACCTTCACGATGACGCTGCCGGCAATCGACGAGTGATGGAGACGCCCGCGCACCCCCGGGTCGTGATCGTCGAAGATCACGCGCTCACGCGCGCCGGTTTGCGTACCGCGCTCGAGGCGACGTTCGACGTCGTCGCCGAGGCCGCCGACGGCCTCACTGGGTGGGAAGCGATCGTTCGCGAGCGGCCCGACGTGGCCGTTATCGACATCGGAATTCCCGCGATCGACGGTATCGAGCTGACCAAGCGCGTCCGCGCCGAACTGCCGTCGACGCACGTCGTGATCGTGACCATGGTCGACCTCGAAGAAGAAGTGCTCG
>DASYFS010000422.1:0-4134 GCA_036498305.1 Candidatus Elarobacter sp.
GTGACGCGCGGGTCGGGGAACGCGGGGTCGGTCGCGACCGCGACGACCTGCAGCCGCTTCCAGTTCTTGAGGAAGATGCGGTCGGACTCGGCGGGGGCCGGCACCGGGGTGATCCCGGCGCCGACGATCGGCGCCTTCTGCGCGGTCTGCAGCAGGACGCGGTCGCCGAGCTTCTGGCCGATCAGGATCGAGACGACGAGCACGATCGCGCCGGCGACGAGCAGCGCGGACCACCCGGGGCGGCGACTATGCACGGGGCGGTGTTTGCATCAGACGGGGGCGGCCGCCTCTTGGACTGCCGGTGCCTTCATCGCGTCGACCAGGCGCGGGTCGCCGATCGTGATCTCCGCCATCCGTCCCGCCTCGACGCGGCGGCGAAAGCTCTCGCCGCGGAACGTCAGGACGACGTCGCGCGCCCGCTCGCGGTCGTTGCAGACGTAGATGCGCACGCCGCCGCCGCTCTCGAAGGCGACGGCGCCGACCTCGACCGGCGAGGTGCGCACCTCGTCGCTGACGTCGCGCCCGGCGTAGTAGACCTGATACGGCTCGTCGGCCGAGGCCACGTCCATGTCGCCGACGACGGTCTTGTTCTCGACGTCGACGACGTACGAGTGCCGCCGGCCGCCCCAATGGACCCGCACCGCCGCAACGTAGCTCCAGTCGGGCGGCAGCAGCGGCGCGATGTGCGGGCGGCCGCTGGTGCGATAGCCGTCGAGGCCGCAGACGGTCTCCGCGACGGCCCAGAGATACTTCGCGCCGGTCCACGGCGAGAGGTACATCCCGCGGTTCGTCAACGAGCCGCCGTCGAACCATTCGCCGAACTGTCCCGGGACCGTGTTGCGCGCGGCGCCGCCCTCCATCGACTCGTAGATCGCTTCGAGCCAGTGCGCGGCCTCGCGCGGCGCGCCGTTGCGCGCGAGCGCGACCGCGAACCACAGCGTGAGATCGGGCCAGATTCCGCCCAGCAATCCGAACCCGTGCGAGGGGAAGTACCACGAGTCCGCCGTCGAGATCGTGCGCAGGCCGACCGGCGTGGTGAAGTCGGGCTCGGTGAGGCGTTTGAGGATCGCGCGCCGCACCGCCGGCTCGGCGACCTCGAAGAGCACCGGGAAGACTTCGTCGGCGGTGAAGTTGTCCTGATAGTTGCCGTCGGTATCGTAGTTGAGCACGAACGCCGAGGTGTCGGCGTTGAACAGCTTCGCCAGCATCGCCGCGCGCAGCGCCGTCGCTTCTTTCGAATACCGGTCGAACGCCGCGCGATCGTTGACGACCGCAGCCAGCCGCGCCGCGGCTTCGAGCGCGAAGTACGCTTCGGCGTTGATCTCGGTCACCGCGCCGTCGAGGTTGTAGAGCGGGATGATGTTGCGCCACGAGGTGATCCCGAACATGTCGAGGCCGCCGGCCTTGCAGAACAGCAGACCATTGGGGTCGCGCTGGCTCAGCATGTAGTCGGCGACCTTCGCGACCAGCGGAAAGACCTCGCGCAGCCACGCGTCGTCGAGCGTCGCGTTGTAGTGGTGGAAGATCGCGATGATGTGCAGCGGCGTGTCGTCGTTGACGTTGAGCTCGTACGACGTCTTGTAGCCGTTGACGCCGCGCACGTACTCCACGACCTGACCGCTCGGCTCGAGGAAGCGGTTGAACAGCTCGATCGCGTCACGCGAGAACTGCGGCAAGAAATAGTCGTAGCCGTGGACGAACCACGACGTGTCCCGCGACACTAAGATGTCGGAGGGCGGGGAGTTGGTCGAACCCCAGCCCTGCGGGTACTCCTTGATGACGCGCAGCATGTTCGCTTTCGCCCACACGACGCCGCGGTTCACCAGCGGCGCCGGCGTCAGCACCCGCGCGTCGGCGAGCTTCTCGGCGTAGTAGCGTTCGGTCGCGGGGAGTGCGTCGGGATCGCCCAGCAGCTGTTCGAGCACCGGCTTCGAGAAGTCGTCGCCGTCCTTGTGAAAGACGCACGCCATCCGCAACGACTCACGCGCGCCGGGCGCGACGTCGATGCGGTACTCGAACGCGCCGAAGATGCGGCGGCTGGCGAACTCCGCCAGATGCGGCGTGATCTCTCCCAGGTGCGAGGCGCTCTCGAGCGATCCGTGCTGCATTCCGTTGAGCAGCGGCTGCTCGCGCAGCGCGACGACGACGTCGTCGGGGACGCGCGAGCCGCCCCACCAGCGCACCCAGCCCGACTCTTCGCCGAAGGAGCGGATGAAGCGCGTGCCGGCATTGGCGCGGACCTGCTTCTCGGGCTCGCCGTAGAAGCGCTGGCCGACCAGCAGTGCCCACGGGAAGAGCTTGACCTGCAGCGGCGTCGCGCCGGCGTTGTGGATGGTGACGTCCACGACGAACGCGACGACGCGGTCGTGCTTGGGACCGTGGGGAACGTAGAACGCCTCGGTGACGCGCACGTCGCGCGCGATGCCGAACTCGGCGATCTGCGCGTAGGGCAAGAAGGTGAACTCGCGCGTGATCTGATGTGGAAACAGCGTCGCGGCGTCACCGGGCCGGTACGCGATCTGATGCGTGCCGAAGATGATCTGGTCGGTATCGGCGTCCCACAACCCGCGGATCCCGCCCTTGGGCGTCGAGCTGGCGAAGGTCTTGAAGTTCCCGAGTGAGAGCCCGAACGGGGTCTGCTCCTCTCGGAGGACGTATGCGCACAGCTCGTTGCGCTGCGCATCGAAGGTCGGTCCCACGGCGTCCCTCCTCTACCCGGGGGCATACGCGTCGGCCTCCTCGAACCGGACGGGCGGATGACGGCAACCAGGCTCGCGGCGCCGGCGAAGATCAATTTGACCCTCGAGATCCTGGCGCGCCGCGACGACGGTTACCACAGCCTGCGCAGCGTCATGGCCCCGATCGGGCTGCGCGACGAGCTGAGCGCGGTCCCCAGCGATCGGTTCAGCTTCGCGTGCGATCCGCCCGAGCTCGCACCCGACAACCTCGTCGTCCGCGCCTTCCGTCAAATCGGGCTCGCCGATGCGCCGTACGCGGTGACGCTGCGCAAGCGGATCGCAGCCGGCGCCGGACTCGGCGGCGGCTCGAGCGACGCCGCCGCGGTGCTGCGCGGCGCGATCGACGGCGCCTTCGGACCGCCGCCGCCGCGCGATTGGCTCGCCGACGCGCGCGCGCTCGGTTCCGACGTCCCGTTCTTTTTGACCGCGGCGCCCGCGCTCGTCGAAGGGACGGGCGACCGGGTGACGGCACTCGGTACGCCGCCGCCATGGTGGGTCGTCGTCGTCGTGCCGCCGGTCCACGTCGCGACCGGCGATGCGTATGCGCGCCTCGCGGCCTCGCGCGCCGCCGCTCCGCCGCCGACGCGGCCGCGCGCCGGCTCCGCGACGATCCGGTGCGGGGAGGCGCTCCAGCGGCGCGATTTCGACGCCGCGGTCGCGACGATGACGAACGACTTCGAGCCGCTGATCGCCGCCGCGTATCCGCCGGTCGCCGAGGCGTTGGCCGCGCTGCGCGCTGCCGGCGCTCCGATCGCGATGCTCTCGGGCTCGGGCGGCGCGTGCTTCGCGCCGGCGCGCGACGAGCAGGGCGCGCGCGCGGTCGCCGGCGCGCTGCGGCCGCCGGCCGGCGCGACCGTGCACGTGGTCCCCTTCGCGACGAGCGACGCGTGGCGTTAGACGCCGTCGTCCTGGCCGGCGGTCCGCCCGACGCGGTCTCCGCTCTGCAGCCCGATGCGCCGAACAAGGCCTTCGTGCGGGTCGGGGGCGTTGCGATGGTGACGCGAACCGTCGACGGGCTGCGCGCATCGTCCCGCATCGACCGCATCGTGGTCGTCGCGCCGCCCAGCGCCGCGGCGCATCCGGCGCTCGCGGGCGCGAGCGAGGTGCGCGGCGACGGCGCGCGGATGATCGAGAGCCTGCGCTCGGGGCTGCAAGGGTTTACCGAGGACGCGCTGGTCGTCGTCGCCGCGTCCGATCTGCCGCTGCTCGACGCGGCGGCGGTCGACGAGTTCGTCGACGCTGCGCTGCGCAACGACGCCGATCTCGCCTATGCGTGCCTCGAACGGCGTTATCACGACGCGCGCTTTGGTGAGTTTCCGCACACCTGGGCACGCCTGCGCGACGGCGCGTTCTGCGGCGGCGGCTTGGTCGCGCTGCGGCCGCGCGTCCTGCCGCG
>DASYFS010000423.1:0-2450 GCA_036498305.1 Candidatus Elarobacter sp.
TCATGAGCTGAAGAAGCGCCGCTCGATCGGTCGTCCGAACGCGCACAGGCCGATCAGCGCCAGCGCCGAGAGGACCGTGAGCGCAAGGCCGATGTAGAACAACAGGGGCTGGTACGTGAAGCGCACGACGTGCGACCCGGCGGGCACGACGACACCGCGCAAGCCGTAGTCCGTCGAATAGACGGTCGTCTCGCCGCCGTCAACGCTCGCCCGCCAGCCCGGATAGTACGGGTCGCTGGTAACGACGAAGCAGCTCGTACTGCAAGTGGCGAACAACTCCATCGACGTGTTGCGCAGCTCGCCGACGGTGACCGCCGCAGCGCCGGCCCGATCGGGCGTGTCGGGCAGCGCGACGGGTTCTTCGACCAGGGCGACGCGCCGCGGTTCGAACGGCGTTCCGTCGGCTAACCGCCGCGTTCGCACGCTCGCGAGCGCCTGATCCTCGCTGACGTGCCGCACCTCGGTTACGACCCACGCACGCGGAAACGCGTGCAGGTTTTCCGCCAACGTGTACGATTCGGTCGTACGGACGATCCGCCAGTGCGACGCCCGCCCGACCGCGAGCGCCGCGGAGGTCAGCGGCGTGGCCGTCCCGCTGACCGCGTCGACGAGCGAGATCTTTCGGACGACGAGCGACGCACCCGCACGGCCGGTCCAGCGTACGGCGATGGTGCGAACATTCATGCGGGCCGGCAGTCGCAGATCGGCGCTGTAGAAGTTGAAGCCTGCCTCTGACGAATATAGCCGCGCGCGCCGGTGTTTGACGACCGCCTTCACGTCGGGACGGTCGTACGCGATCTCCGAGCTGTCGCGGCCCGCCAAGAACGGAAATCGAACCGACCGGACCCCGTCGGAGACCACGACCTGCGCGACGACCGTGCCGTCGCGAATCGCGACGGAGTTTTGGAGTGCGGTGGCGAGCAGGACCTCGGTCGACGCGACGGGATCGGCGACGCCGAACACTCGCTCGCCATTGGCCGGCGACGCGGCGTCGGCCGGCACGGCGACCATCAGGCTCTCCTTCGCCCACGGTGTGCTCGCAGGTACCTTTACCGGCGCCAGCGGCGGCATCAATGCGTAGCGCACGCCGGCCAGATCGAGGCTCGCGTCGGGCTCGCGGAACAGGTCGTCGCCGACCAATTCGCCGGTCTGGTACACCGAGAGAAAGTTTGCGGTGCGCGCCTCCTCGAGCGAATCGTATCCGGCGGCACTGGAGAGGCCCCAAAGCATCGAGACGTTCGGGGGCGCCTCCGGCAGCGCGGCTCTGGCGCCGCGTACGCTCAGCATGCGCTGACGGTCGTTTTCGAGTCGCGGCTTGAGCTCGGCCGCGACCGGCGCAGGCTCGAGCGCGGCGATGGGGACGCCACGGTGCCAATAGGCCGAGCCGGCGAACGTGTACGCGTCGGCCGCGAGCAGCGCGAAGACAGCGACGCGTGCAGCCGGCGAGAGCGGGAATCGCGACCAGAACATGATCGCGAGCGCGCTGCCGACGGCGAGGGCGAGCGGAATCCCTAAGCTCGCGTTCAAAAACGGGTTCAGCTCGACCGTGGGCAAGTGGAGACGCAGTTGCGCCATCTCGTTGAAGGCGCCGTGCACGCGTATCATCACCGCCAGCGTGATCGCCATCGCGGCGACGACGGCCAGTGTAGCCGCCGCAGCACGGCGCAGCGAGACCGACCCCGTAACGAGCGCGTGGTAGCCGAGGCCGGCGAGCACCGCCAGCGCGAAGGTGAACTCCATCGCATTGCGGCCTGGCGCCGGCGTCAAGTTGAAGATCGGCAGCCGGTACGTCACCTCGGCGAGCCGCAGATCGTTGCCGACCGACAGGGCGAGTGCGATGATCGCGACGATCGACCAGAACCGCACCAGCGGATCGCGCGCGCGCGCGACGACCGCGACGGTTGCGAGCTCCAGCGCGAGGATGCCGCCATACTGCGTGGCCTCGACGAAACCGCCCTCGATGCCGAACTCCTGTCCGTCATGCAGTGGGTAGATCGGCGTCCCGGCCTGCCCGAAAAAGTACGGGAAGAAGAGGTAGACCGGAAGCTGCGCGAGCGGCACGGCGTATTGGATGAACTGATCGAAGGTGAGGTGCTGGTGGATCGACCAGTGCAGCAGTTGGTACGACGGCAGCAGTGTCAGCGCGCACAGCCCGAGACCGAGTGCGAAACCGGCCGCGAGGCGCACGCCGTAGCGTCGCGCGCCGTGCACTAGGCGCGCGAAGCCGAAGACCGCGTACGCGAACGTGAGGACCCCGCCGTAGATGAACACTTGCGGATGGCCGCCGAGAAAGAGGCACGCGATTCCGACCGCGAGCAGCGCGACGCCGCGCCAGTCGTCGCTCGTGCGGATCTCCTCGACGCCCCAGACGGCGACCGGCAGCCACGCCGCGGCCTGCAGGATCATGACGTGCCCGAGGTGCGAGATCAGAAAGCCGCCCAGCGCGTATG
>DASYFS010000424.1:0-5438 GCA_036498305.1 Candidatus Elarobacter sp.
GGGGCTTTGCAGATCGCGCGGCCGTGGAGGATCAGCCAGTGGTGGGCGTGCCGCCATTTTTCGCGCGGCACCAGCTTGGTGACGTCTTCTTCCACCCCGCGCGGGGTCGTGGCCAAGGTGAGGCCTAGGCGGTGCGAGACGCGGAAGACGTGGGTGTCGACGGCGAAGGCCGCCTCGGCGAAGACGACCGAGAGGACGACGTTGGCGGTCTTGCGGCCGACGCCGGGGAGCGCCTCGAGCGCCGCGCGGTCGGCCGGAATCTCGCCGCCGTGCTCGCCGATGAGTGCCTGTGCGGCGGCGATGATGTTCTTCGTCTTCATGCGGTAGAAGCCGCACGACTTTATGATCCGCTCGACGTCCGTCGGATCGGCGGCAGCCAGCGCCTTCGCGTCGGGATAGGCCGCGAACAGCGTGGGCGTGGTGAGATTCACCCGCGCGTCCGTGGTCTGGGCGCTCAAGATGACGGCGATCAGCAGCTCGAACGGGTTGCCGTACCGCAGCGCGGTGACCGCGTTCGGATACGTCCGTTCGAGGATCGCGAGCTCCTCGCGGGCGACCGCGCGCGAGACCTTCCGCTTCGGAAACGGGATTGCCACCCCGCCGCTCTTCGCGTAGCGCGGACGGCAGACTTTTCCGGCTCGCGTCGAACGGTCGGCTCCCCATGCCGTTCCTGAAGCGCTCCGACCACAACGTGCCGCCTGGACAGACAGTCACCGAGCAGTTCCCTGTGCTGCATGTCGGCGACGTGCCGGCGATCGATACGGCGACGTGGCGATTGAAGGTGTTCGGTCACGTCGCCGAGCCGTTCGAGCTGACCTGGGACGAGCTGCGCGCGATGCCGGCGGCGGAGTTCCGCGGCGACATTCACTGCGTCACCCGTTGGTCGAAGCTCGACACATATTGGGTCGGCGCGCGCTTCCGCGACATCGTCGCCCGTGCCAAGCCGGCGGACTCGGCGAAGTTCGTCGTCCAGCACGCGGACAACGACTACACGACGAACCTGCCGCTGGCGGCGATGCTCGACGATGACGTGCTGGTGGCCTACGAGTTCGACGGCAAGCCGATCGAGCCGATCCACGGCGGCCCCGTCCGGATGCTGGTGCCCAAGAAATATTTCTGGAAGAGCGCCAAGTGGCTGCACGGGCTCGAGTTCCGGGACGCCGACGAGCGCGGCTTCTGGGAGGTGCGCGGTTACCACAACGACGCCGATCCGTGGAAGGAAGAACGGTACGCCGATCTGCCGGCCTGGTTCGGATGACGGATACCGTACGCGGGCTTTACGCGACGGAGCAGGAGCGCTCGTCCGGGACGGGAACCGCGGCGATACCGGCAAACGTTGGCACACCAGCGGGACCTTCACGGTCCGCCGAGTCTGACTAGGATGGGGGGTGAGATCACATGGCTGCAAAGAAGAAAGCGAAGAAGAAGCCCGGCAAGAAGGGCGGAAAGAAGTAACTCGATCCCGTTTTCATCATAAATTAACGGATTCGATCTACTCTCAGTCATCATAAAAGGAAGAGGCGCGGCCGCTCGGCGACCGCGCCTCTTCTCTTGTTCCGGAGTTCCCGGAGCTACTTGGTGTCGAAGACGCCGATCAGCGCGACGCCGCCGTTGCACGGGATCGCCACGCTTCCGCCCGTGATCGGACCGGTGCAGTCGATCGCGTAGAGCGACGTGCCGACGTACGGCGCGAAGTTGAGCGTCCCGGCGGTGTCGGGCTGCGTGAGCGAATCCGGCGCGAAGACTGCGCTCGCGGCGAGGCTCGCCGTTGCCGTGTCGGTCGAGCCGACGGCGGCCGACGAAGGACCGATGCCGAAGACCGTTCCGCTCGCGGCCGCCTGATTGCCCGACGTCCCCGCGAGGGTCACCGGGTTCTGCGAGCCGACGAAACCGCCCAGCGTCGAGGTGCCCTGCACGGTGAAGGCCGCAGCGGCAGTTCCGACGCCGTAGTCGATCGTGCCGAGCGAGGAGTTGTTCGCGACCGCGATCGAGGCGGCGTGGTGCATGCGGTATTGCGGAGCGTTCGTGTACGGCGAGTCTTGGAACACCATGCAGTTCGGCGCGCCGTTCTGATCGGCGATCACGACCGAGTAGAACGTGTTGGTGATCGCCGGCAAATTGCAGGCGGTGATCGCGGCTCCGGACGTCTGGCCCGGCGCGCGCGCGACCAGCGTGTTCGGCACGGCGGTCTGGGGCGTGTAGTCCGTCGCCTCGCCGAACGCGACCGACGTCTTCGTCGCGTTGGCCGGCTGCGAGGCGTTGCTCTGATAAAAGTAGATGTCGACGGCACCGAGCTTCGGATCGCCTTGGACGAAACGCACCTGCGCCGTACCTTGCGTCGCGTTGTTCACGAACGTCGACGTCGAACCGCCGCCGCACGCCGCAAGCGAGAGCGCGGCCGGTACGGCCAAGAGCGCGGCGAGACGCGTTATTTTCATTGCGAATCCTGTGGTGGAGAGCGAAGTGAAGAGCAGCACTAACCTACCCGCGCGTTCTGGCGATAAACGCGCGTTATGATGAGCGCTCGGTTAGCATTCGCTGAGATCGTTCAGCGCAAACGGACGAGGTCTGCGATGCGCGTCACGATTCCGTCCGCGTGCAGTGCGTCGACGACGGCGGGAATCTCGCACAAACGGTCGGCGGGGATGACGCTCGCAAGGTCGCGCTGCAGCGCTTCGACGGCGAGCGCTTCGCCGTGCGCGACGTCGCGCAGACGATCGATCACGCGACCGCGCAGAAACCGCGCGCTGCGCTCGAACGGAACGCCCTTCTTCTGCGGCGGCCTCCGGGCTGCGAGCAGCGCCGGGTCGATCGGCGCGGCCACGCACGCGTCGCGCAGCGGACAGACCAGACACTTCGGCCCGCGCGCCGTACACAGGGTAGCGCCCAGATCCATCATCGCCGAGTTCCAGTCGTGCGCGGTACCCCGCGGTATCGCGGCGATCGCGAGCGTGTCCAGCGCGCGATCGTCCGCGACGCGCGGATGCTCGATCCCGAACGCGACGCGGTGCAGCACGCGGCGCAGGTTCACGTCGATCGCCGCGTCATCGATCTCGAACGCGAACGCGCGAATCGCTGCCGCGGTGTAGGCGCCGATCCCCGGCAGCGCGCGCAGTGCCTCGGTGCCGGAGGGCAATTCGCCGTCGTGACGCTCGACGACGGCGCGCGCCAACGCGTGCAGCCGCACCGCGCGGCTGTTGTAGCCAAGGCCCCGCCAAGCGCGCACGACGTCCGACGGTTCCGCCGCAGCGAGCGCGGCGAAGCTCGGCCAGCGCGCGACGAACGCTTCGTAGAGCGGGATGACGCGCTCGACTTGCGTCTGCTGCAGCATCGTCTCGCTCACCGCAATGCGGTACGGATCGCGCGTCGTTCGCCACGGCAGATGCCGGCGTCCGCTGCGCAGATACCACGCCAGCAACTGCGCCGAGGGGAACACGCTAGCGCGCCGCCTCGCCGATGCGCCGGATCCCTTCCTCGATTGCGCCGCGTGGAACGGGCGTGAGCGCGAGCCGGAAGTTGTGGTCGCCGCCCGACTGCGCGAAGAACGCTTCGCCGAACAAGAACGACGCGCCATTGCGCTCGGCGGCCGAGAGCAGCGCGCGGGCGCGGACCTCGCGCGGCGTCGTGACCCAGAGATAGTAGCCGTCGCCGGCGCGCCCGGCGCGCAGCGCCGGCGGCCAGTGGCGGTCGATCGCGCGCAGCGCGATGCGGCGGCGCTCCGTCAGCTCCGAGCGCAGCGCGGCCAGATGCTGGTCGTAGCTCGATGTGAGGTAGTCGCGAACGCCGGCCTGGATGTACATCGACGAGGCCATGTCGATCGACTGTTTGCGCAGCAGCAGGCGCTCGTAGATCGTGCGCGGTGCGACCAGCCACCCCAGCCGCAGCGACGGCGCGATCGTCTTCGAGAACGACGACAGGTAGATGACGGACTCCGCGTCGCGCGCGACGAGCGGCGGGGTGCCCAGCGTCGCCAGCTCGCCGTACGGATCGTCCTCGACGATCGGGACGCCGTGGCGCTTCGCGAGCGCGACCAGCCGGTCGCGGCGGTCGGCGCTCATGGTGACGCCGGTCGGGTTGTGCAGCGACGGCATCGTATAGATGAAGCGCGGCCGCCGCGTGCGCAGGATCGCCTCGACGTGGTCGACGCGCATCCCGCCTTCGTCGACGGGGACGGTGATCGCGCGCAGGTTGGCGATCTGGAAGATCTGCAGCGCTCCGGGGTAGGTCGGCGCCTCGACGACGATCTCGTCGCCGGGTTCCGCCAACGACTGCGCCACCAGCGTGATCCCCTGGGTGGAGCCCGTCAGCATCAGCACGTCGCGCGGGTCGACCGGGCAGCCGCGCGCGCGCATCCGCTCGGCGATCAGCTCGCGCAGCGGCCCGTAGCCTTCGCTGTCGCCGTAGGTCAGGACGAAGTTGACGTCGCCACCGACGCGCGCGAACGAGCGGGCCAGATCGGCGAGCGGCGACGGCTCCGCCGGCGGGACGCCTTGCACGAAGGCGATCACGTCGCCGTGCTCGCTCGCCGCCAGCTCGCCGAGAACGGCGGGGAACTGGCCGACACGCCAGGGCGGCAGCGTCACCCACCAGGGCACGGCCGGTGAGCGTTCGGGCTGCCCGCCCCGCAGGCCGGTCGCGACTCGCGAACCCGAGCCGACGCGCTGCTCGATCAGCCCGTCGGCGGCCAGGTCGCGGTAGGCGTGGACGACCGTCGAGCGGTTAACGGCGAGCCGCTCGGCGAGCGAGCGTTCGGGCGGGAGCCGTGTTCCCTCGGGGAGGGCGCCCGCCAGGACCTGCTCGCGAAGGCGCTCGTAGATCTGCCGGTAGACCGGGACGACGCTGTTCCGGTCCAAGCTGATCGAGAGCTCCGACCATCCCGTCCGCATAACCGGTCCATTCGGGAAACGGATCGGTCCAATCCCGCTAACTACGGGGAAATTTCGCAAAATTGGATGGCACAACGCCCCAGATTGGAGGAGCGTTGCCGTCCGACGGCGCGCTACAATGGCGCCGAACGCCGCGTCTCCCGGAGTGCTCATGCTCGAAACGACCGATCTTCCCGCCACCGCCGCCGGTAATGGCGCGGCTTCCGCCGCGAGCGCCGCGCAGCCCGATCCGCAGGAGACCCACGAGTGGCTCGACGCCCTCGACGGGGTCATCGAGCACGAGGGCCGCTCGCGGGCGAGCGAGCTGGTGCGGGCGATCGTCGAGCGGGCCGCGACCCGCGGCGTCCGGACGCCGGCGGCGCAGACGACGCCGTACGTCAACACGATCCCGGTCGATCAGCAGGCGCACTTCCCCGGCGACCACGACATCGAAGAGCGGCTCCGCCACTACGTGCGCTGGAACGCGATGGCGATGGTCGTGCGCGCGCAGAAAGATCACAGCGAGCTCGGCGGGCACGTCGCGACGTTCGCGTCGTCGGCGACGCTCTACGA
>DASYFS010000425.1:0-3290 GCA_036498305.1 Candidatus Elarobacter sp.
GAGGCACGACCCGCCCCGCGCGCCAACCTTCGCCATCCGCGCGAAGCAGCGAAAGGGTGTGCGATGGCCAACGCGTTTCAGCTCTACGTTACGTTCTCCGGCGAGTCGTCGAAGGGACAGCCGGGCGGCGCGAACGTCCCGGTCAAGCACGTTCGCGCCTACGACCAGGCCGGAACCGCGCACGGCCGCGTAACGCCGGACTACGACGAGCTGCGCGGCATGGCGACCGATCCGAACGGGCGCTTCTACCTCGCCGTCGCGCCCAAGTCGGGCTCCGGGATCGACGTGTTCTCCGCGACGATCGGCACCGACGGCTACAGCCGCGCGCTGCTCGGCACTGCCGTCACGCCGCAAACGTCGACCGCGCTCTCGCATCCGTACGAGCTCGCGTTCAACGGTGCCGTGCTGTTCGCATCAAACCAGGGCACCAACGTCGTCGCCGGCTACGTCCCCGCGGTCGCGGGCTTCCCCGCCTCACCGCTGGACGTCGCATCGTATCTCTCGACGACGTTTCCGACCGGCGGAACCTTCTATCCGGGGACGTACGTCGCATCGGCGCATCCGGTCCCGGTCGGTAACGAAACGCCGCCCCCCGTTCCTGTCGCGCAGGGTGGCCTGACGATGACCGGCTTCAACCCGCCGGCGGCGACGAAGCATTCCGTGCGCGGCATCCTGTTCGTCGACGGCACGCTGTACGTCGCCGACGAAGGCGGCGCTCGCGTCGCGCTCTACGACGCCGGAACCGGAGCTTTCAGCGGCTCGCTCACCGCGACGTCGGACGGAAAGTACACGTTCGCGACGCCGGTCGGGCTGGCGCTCGATCCCACCACCGGGCATGTGTACATCGGCGATCCCGGCAACGACGCGATCTTCTCGTACCATCCGAGCTCGAAAAAGCTGGATGTTGTCGTCGACAAGAAATCGGGCGGCTCGGCGGTGGAGAAAGTCTCGGGCCTCGCGGTCGACTCCGACGGTACGCTGTACTTCGCGAGCCGTAAGGCGCAGGCGATCTCGACGTACGCGAACGGCAAGGTCACAACGTTCGTCAGCGGCCTGACCGACACGCCGGAATGCCTGTTGCTGGTCGCGGTCTAAGCGCTCGCGAGGGCGTCGCGGCCCAGCGCGCGCGCCGACGAGAACCCGGCGAGCGCGAGCGACGCATCGAGATCGCCGAGCAGCGTCCGCAGAACGAGCTCGACGCCGTCCTCGCCGCCGAGCGCGAGGCCGTAGACGTAGGGCCGGCCGATCAGCACCGCATCCGCGCCAAGCGCGAGCGCGATGAGGATATCGGCACCGCAGCGGATCCCGGAGTCGAACAGCACCGTCGCCCGCTCGCCGACCGCCTCTGCGACGTCGGGAAGTGCGTCGAGCGCCGCGATCGCGCGGTCGACTTGGCGGCCGCCGTGATTCGAGACGATCACTCCCGACGCCCCGGCGTCGATTGCGGCCCGCGCATCGTCGGCGTGGCAGATGCCTTTGACGACGATCGGCAGCGACGTCCACTCGCGCAGGGTCTTCAAGTCGCTCCAGCGCAGCGCCGGGTTTCCGAACAGCCCGGCCCACAGCATGATCGCTTCGCGCGCCGCATCGGGCGAGTCTTCCGGCGGCGCCTTCAGCTTCGCGCGAAAGACCGGATCGGTGAAATATTGCGCCACGCCGACGCCTTTGAGGAACGGAAGGTGCGCCAGCTCGAGATCGCGCGGCCGCCAGCCCAGCGTCCACGTATCGAGGGTGACGACGATCGCGCCGTATCCGGCGCGTTCCGCGCGCGTGACGAACGAACGCGCGATCTCCGGATCGCGCGGCCAGTAGAGCTGATACCAGCGCGACGCATCGGGCGCCGCCGCGGCGACCTGCTCCATCGGGTTCGCCGAGGCGGTCGAGACGATGCTCGTGACGCCGATGCGCGCGGCCGCGCGGGCGACGGCGACCTCCCCGTCGGGATGGGCCAGCGTCAGCACGCCGATCGGTGCCGTGAGGATCGGCAGCGGCATCGGCTTCCCGAGCACCTCGACCGCGACGTCCCGCGCCGTCACCTCGCGCAGCATGCGCGGGACGATGCGGTAGCGCGAGAATGCTTCGCGGTTCGCACGCATCGTGTGCTCGTCCCCCGCGCCGCCCGCCACATAGGCGAACGCCTCCGGCGTCATCACCGCGCGCGCGTGCTCTTCGAGACCGGCGAAGGTCATCGGAAACGGCGGCCGCGCGCCCGCGAGCCCGCGCAGGTAGATGTCGTTCTGAACGTCGCTGAGGTTGCCGATCGCCATCGCGGAGCGTCCGCGAGCGGCGACGGGCTCACCTGCTACGGCGGGCCGAAGAGAATCGTCAAGGATGTTCGCTATGCTGACCGAATCCGGGGCGACGTTGAAGCGGACGATGTGCGAACGCACGCTCGCGGCGCTGCGGCGCATCTTTGCGCTGACGGCTTTCGTTGCCGCGCCGGGGTCGCTAGGGGCCGTCGCGTCCGCCGAACCGCTGCCGCCGGTTCGGGCAACATTCTGCGGCGAGGCGCTGAACTACGCGCGCGTCGTTCGCGCAGTCGCCGGCGACGCGCCGAACCGACAAGCCCTCGACGATGTCAAAGGGGCGACGGTCGACCTCGAGCACGAGCCCGGCTTCGTCACCGTTCAGCTTCACTCGCGCGTGATGCGCATTGCGTCGGTGCCGACACTGTGGGCTGACTGCGGCGGCACCAAGAACGGAAGCGCATTCGCGACCGCGACGTCGCTTCCGGGAGGGATCGTCGCCGATTTGGCGGCGGTCTTCGCGTATCGTGAACGGCATCGGTGGCCGACGGAATACGGCGCGTACGTCGAGTACGACGACACGACGCTGTTCCTCGAAGACCGGGGCGCCTATCAGTTCGTTTCGATCATCGACGGCCCGGACCGCCACCGTTCGACGATGCCGAACGGCGACGGGGTGATCGACAGCTGCCGATATGCGGAGTACTACCGCGTCGATACGCGGACGTTCGACGTGCTTCCGTATAACGGTTGCCTCGTCGGTGGAGCGCTCCTGAAGATGCTTCCGGACGCGCTCCACCTGCCGAAGTAACGCCGGGGTTACGGCCCGAAGACTTGGATGCCGCCGGCCTTTGTCGCCGTCGGTGAGATCGGGACGAAGATGTGCCCCGTATTCGAGTCGGTCGCGACCGAGTGCGCGTTGGAGCCCGTCGGGAGGTTGGCGATCCACGCGTTCGTCGAGGCGTCGATGATCCCGAGAACGGGGGTGAACGTCGCGCCGGTAACGCCGGTCTGCGAGATTCCGTTCGCGGTCCAGTCGCGCGA
>DASYFS010000426.1:0-2779 GCA_036498305.1 Candidatus Elarobacter sp.
CGCAGCGAGATAAACGACGCGTCGACGACGATCAGGTCGAAGCCGGCCGGATACGCGTCGTCGGGGAGCGTGCGAAAGTTGGTGCGTTCGACCACGGTCACACGCGGTTCGCTGCGCAGTTTCCATGCGATCTGGCCGCGGCCGACGTCGAGCGCCGTGACGTGGCGCGCGCCGTGCTGCAGCAGCGCGTCGGTGAACCCGCCCGTCGATGCGCCGACGTCGAGCGCCTCGAGGCCGCTCGGGTCGATGGCAAAGTCGCGCAGCGCTCCCTCGAGCTTCTCGCCGCCGCGGCTGACATAGCGCGGCGGCTCCTCGACGACGACCGCGGCGCCTGCGCGCACGCCGGCGCCGGGCTTCGTCGCCGGAACGTCGTCGACGCGAACGCGGCCCGCCAGGATCAGCGCGCGCGCTTGCGAGCGCGTCAAGCCGGTCGTCGCGGCCACGATCGCGTCCAGGCGGCGCGCATCATTCGAGGGATCACGCATGACGATCACGCGCGAGCGCGCCGGCGGCGAGGGGGACGGGAGGGGCCTCTCACGGTCGCGGGCGTTCTTCCCAGCCGGGACGCCCGCGGCCTTGTCAGTCGCGCCGAGGCCGCCGCAGGCGGAACGTCTCGAACGCGGCGAGCTGACCGCCGGTCCCAACGACGTCGTAGTAGGTGACCGTCATCGTCGTCTCGCCGCCGCGCCGTACCCCCGGATCGACGTGAAACGAGGCGAAACCGTACGAATGCGCGGCGTTGCGCACTGCCGACCACGGCGCGTCTTCCTTGACGTAGACCGGCGGGCGCTTTCCGGTCGTCGCGTCGGGCGGCCCGACCGCGGTGATGACGCGGCATCCCGGCGGATCGAAGAACAACTGGTTCGAGGGGACCGACGTCCCGCCGCCGCCGATCACCATGTGTACGGTTCCCTTGGTCGTGTCGATCGCGTCGGTCGCGGTCGCGGCCGGGATCGGCGTCAGCGTCGCGTTCTTCTGCACCCCGCGCAGCGGATGCGAGCGCTCGTAATGGTGCTCGTGCCCGCACACGACCAGGTCGACGGCGTACTTGTCGAACAGCGGCAGCCACTCTTGGCGGATCCCGAGATCCGCGCCGTTGAACTTGTCGGCCGACGAGATCGCGACCTGATGCATGCACACGACGAGCCAGTCGACGTTGCGATCGGCGCGGGCCGCCGCGAGCTCTTCGTCGAGCCACGCCTTCTGCGCGCCGTTCGAGTACCCGCGCACGTAGCTGTTGCCGCCGTCCTGATAGACGACGTCGTCGTTGGCGATAGAGACCACGCGCATCGAGCCGACCGTGAACGAGTACCAGAGGCCGCGGGTCAGATCGTTCTGACCGCGCGCCGGCGGCAGCGAAAAGTAGGTCTGATACGCGCGATATCCGATCGGGCCATTGCCGAGCTCGTTCTCGTGGTACCCCGCCGATGGCATCCACGGCCGGTTGCGCGCGCTGCGCGTGTTGTTGTCCCAGAAGTCCCACCACGTGCGCACGCGGTCCTCGGCGAGGTTCGCGTAACACAGGTCGCCGTTGAAGAGGTGGAACAGCGGCTGCACGCGCTCGACGCCCGCCGTCGTGTCGGCGGCGGCCGCCGAGCCGAGGTTGTCGTTGACGAGCGGCGGGTTCGGGATCGTCACGCCCGCCGGCGGCGCGTAGCGCTTCCCGACCGTCGGCGTCCCCTGATCGCCGAAGCTCGTGAAGGTGAACGGCTTGCGTCCCTGCGGTGCGGTCTCGAACGTGCCGAACTCCGGTGCGGCCCCGTCGTGCAGCGCAGCGTAGAGGTAGGCCGCCCCGGGTTGCAGTCCGCGCAACTTGGCGTGATAGGCGTACACGACGCGGCTCGACTTCGCGTCGGTGTACGACGTCTCGGCGGCGTTCACGGTCCGCTCGAAGCGACCGTCGTGACGGCCGAGCAGCACGCGCGGCCGGTGCGCGCGCTGCAGCGTGTGCCACGAGACGACGACTTCCGAGGATGCGTCGGCGCCGAACTGCAAGTGGAGCCCCGCAACCGGCGGCGCGTCGGCGCGTGCGGGCGACGGGACCGCAGCGCTCACTTCGCCGGGGCCGATGAGAACGGCGGCCGCCGTCACACCGGCGCCGGCGAGCAGCGTTCGCCGGCTCACCGCGAATGCGTCCTTGCGCTCGTTCGTCGTCATCGCCGCAAGGATATCGCCACCCGCGTTAAGAGACCCTTATCGGAACGGAGGAGAACGATGTTTCTTGCTGATCCGCCCCAGACGCCGGCAGTCCGCGCGCTGTACGATCAGGCCCGCGCCGAGGACGGCTACGTGATGAACCTCGTCCGCGGCTGGGCGTGGCGTCCGGGAGTCCACGAAGCGTTCATGAAGGCGCGCACGCTGCTGGTCGACGAGACCTCGCTCTCGAAGCGCGAGATCGCGGTCCTCAATACAGCGACGGCGACGCGGCGCGGCGATTCCTATTGCGCGATCGCGTGGGGCACCCGGCTCGCCGCACTCAGCGACGCGGAGACAGCGGCGGCGCTCGTTCGCGGGGGCGAAGCGGCGAACCTGACGGAGCGCGAGGCCGCGCTCGTCCGGTGGGCGCGCCTGGTGACGCACGACGCGAACGCCGTGACGCACGCCGACGCCGACGCGCTCCGAGGCGCCGGGTTCACCGACGGTGAGGTCGCGGATGCGACGTTCTTCGTCGCGTTCAGGCTCGCGTTCACCACCGTCAACGCCGCGCTCGGCGCGCAGCCCGATCGCCGGCTCGCCGATGAAGCGCCCGCCGCGGTCCTCGACGCCGTCACCTTCGGCC
>DASYFS010000427.1:0-2036 GCA_036498305.1 Candidatus Elarobacter sp.
TCGGAGATGCTCGCCGCGTGCGCGAGCGCCTTGCCTTTGCCGCGCCCGTTGATCTCCGCCGCCAGGGCCTCGCAGGCGTCGGCCTTGCGGCTCGAGATCGTCACGTTCGCTCCCGCCTCCGCGTAGCGCTCGGCGATCGCGCGGCCGATCCCGCGCGACGAGCCGGTGATCAGCGCGACTTTCCCCGCGATATCGAACAACACGTTGCCTCCAATCTCTGCGAGAGTATCTGATGGACTTGGCGTTCAGCCCCGAAGACCTTGCTTTCCGCGATGAGGTTCGCACCTTCATCCGCGAGCGGCTCCCCGACGACGTGCGCCGCAAGGTGCAGAACGGCGATCCGCTCGAGAAGGACGACTACTACCGCTGGCATCGGATCCTCTTCGAGCGCGGCTGGTCGGCGCCGAACTGGCCCAAAGAGTACGGCGGTCCCGGCTGGGATGCGGTCAAGCGGCACATCTTCTTCGAAGAGCACGCCTACGGCTGGGCGCCGCGCATGCTTCCCTTCGGGCTCTCGATGGTCGCGCCGGTGATCATGGAGTTCGGCAACGACGAGCAGAAGCAGCGCTATCTCCCCCCGATTCTCAGCGGCGAAGAGTTCTGGTGCCAAGGCTACTCGGAACCCGGCGCCGGCTCCGATCTCGCCGCGCTCTCGACGCGCGCCGTCCGCGACGGTGACACCTACGTCATCAGCGGAACGAAGACGTGGATCACCGCGGCACAGTGGGCCGACTGGATCTTCGTCCTCGCACGTACCGATCCGAACGCGAAGAAGCAAGAGGGGATCTCGTTCATCCTCTGCGACATGACGACGCCCGGCGTCACCGTGCGCCCGATCCAAACGATCGACGGCGGCCGCGAGATCAACGAGGTCCACTTCGAGAACGTCGTCGTTCCGGTGAGCAACCGCGTCGGCGAAGAGAGCGGCGGCTGGACATATGCGAAGTTTCTGCTCGAGCACGAACGCACCGGAACTGCCGGGATCGCGCAGTGCCGCGGGATGCTCGAGCAGCTCCGCGAGCTGATCGCCGAGCATCACATCGACGACCCGCGTCTGGAAGAGCGGATCGCGACGGTCGAGATCGAGCTCGAGGCGGTCGCGTTCACGGAGCTGCGCGTCCTCGCGGCCGAGTCGGCCGGGAAGCGCCCCGGTCCGGAGTCCTCGATCCTCAAGGTCAAAGGGACGGAGATCCAACAGGCGCTCACCGAGCTCGCGCTCGACGCGCTCGGGCCCTACGCCGAACGCCACCTCGCGCCGAAGTACTTCAACTACCGCAAGACGTCGATCTACGCCGGCTCGAACGAGATCCAGAAGAACATCATCGCCAAGCGCATCCTCAAACTGTAAGGTCGCGACAGAATCATGGACTTCACGCTTTCCCCCGAACAGCTGCTGATCAAGGACTCCGTCGCGCGCTTCGCGCAGGGCACGCACGCCGGCGGCGATCACTGGAAGACGTTCGGCGAGCTCGGCTGGCTCGCGATCGGCGCGCCCGAAGATCTCGGCGGCTTCGGCGGCCCGGTCGAGACGCTGCTGCTGATGGAGCAGTTCGGCCGCGGCCTCGTCGTCGCGCCGTACGTCTCGCAGGTGGTGTTCGCCGGCGCGATCCTGCGCGCGGCGGAACGGCTCGACCGCGTCGAGCAGCTCGCCGAGGGGACGCACCGCTTCACGGTCGCGTACGAGGAGCCGGGCGCGCGCTACGATCCGTCCGTCGTCGCGACGACCGCGTCGGCCGACGGGAAGATCAGCGGGAAGAAAGCCCGCGTCCTCGATCCGTCGACGGCGAACTCGTTCATCGTCTCGGCGCGCACCGGCGACGAGATCGGCCTGTACCTCGTGCCCGCCGACGCCGCCGGCGTGACGATCGCGACGTACGCCGCCGAGGACGGCCACGACGTCGGCGACGTGACGTTCGCCGACGCTCCGGGCGAGCGGATCGCGGGCAACGGCCTGGCGCTGCTGCAGACCGGGCTCGAGCACGCGACCGCCGCGCTGTGTGCGGAAGGGCTTGGGTTGATGAGCCTGATGCTCGAAG
>DASYFS010000428.1:0-10592 GCA_036498305.1 Candidatus Elarobacter sp.
CACGTCGCCGACGCGTTGGTGCTGATCCCGGGAACCTGGCTCGTCTTCGATCACTTCACCCACCGCGTCACGCTGATCGGTTTCGCGCGGAGTAAGGCCGAGCGCTCGGACGTCGACGCGCGGCTCGACGCGTACGTTGCGCGGCTGCTCGATCATCGCGCGACGGTCCCCGGCGCGGTGCGTGCCGACGGTCCGATCGACGCGTCGATGGACGAGGCGACGTTCCTCGCCCGGGTCGCGCAGGCGAAGGAGTACATCCGCGACGGCGAGGCCTATCAGCTGCAAGTCGGGATCCGGTTCTCGTGCCCGCTCGCCGGGACCGCGTTCGACTTCTACCGGCAGATCCGCACGCGCAACCCGTCGCCGTACATGTTCTTCATCGAGGGCGGCGGCCGCGCGGTGTTCGGCGCCTCGCCGGAGTTTCTGGTGCGGCTCGACGGCCGCACGGCGCGCATCCGGCCGCTGGCGGGGACGCGCCCACGCGGCAAGGACGACGCCGAGGATCAGCAGGTCGCGCACGAGCTGCTCGCCGATCCGAAGGAACGCGCCGAGCACGTGATGCTCGTCGACCTTGCGCGCAACGACCTCGGCGCGGTGTGCACGACCGGCTCCGTCCGCGTCGACGAGCTGATGGTCATCGAGCGCTACTCGCACGTGATGCACATCGTCTCCAACGTCGTCGGCGAGCTGCGCGAAGACCGCGACGCGCTCGACCTGTTCTCCGCGTCGTTCCCCGCCGGCACCGTTACCGGCGCGCCGAAGATTCGCGCGATGGAGCTGATCGACTCGCTCGAGCCGGTCGCGCGCGGTTTCTACGCCGGCAGCGTCGCGCACCTCGACTTCGACGGCGGGATGGACTCGTGCATCATCCTGCGCTCGGTCGCGTGCGCGAACGGCCGCGCGTACTGGCAGGCGTCGGCGGGAATCGTCGCCGACAGCAACCCGCACGCCGAGTACGCCGAGGTGTTCGCGAAGACCGCGATCGTCCGCGCGGTGCTGGGGATCGCGCCGTGAGCGTGAACCTGCTGCTGGTCGACAACTACGACTCGTTCACCTGGAACCTCGCCCACTTGTTCGGCGGCCTCGACGGCGTGAACGTCGACGTGGTGCGCAACGATGACGAGCGCCTTGCCGACGGCGTGACCGCGAGCTACGACGGGATCGTGGTCGGTCCGGGGCCGGGCCGCCCGCACGATGCCGGGCGGACCTTGGCGCTCGTTCGCGAGGCGGCGCGCGAGGGGACACCGCTGTTCGGCGTGTGCCTCGGATTGCAGGCGATCGGTGAAGCGTTCGGCGGGCGCGTCGTGCACGCGCCGGCGCAGATGCACGGAAAGGTCTCGCAGATCACGCACGACGGCAAAGGCGCCTTCGCCGGACTGCCGTCGCCGTTCGAGGCGACGCGCTATCATTCGCTGTGCGTGGACCACGACGGGTTCCCGGCGTCGCTGCGCGCGAACGCCGCCAGCGACGACGGCGTGATCCAAGGCCTCGAGCACCGCGAGCTCCCGATCTGGGGCGTGCAGTTTCACCCCGAGTCCGTCCTGACGCCCGCCGGCAAGCAGATGGCGCAGAACGTCGTCGACGCGATGCGGCAGCGAGCATGAGCGCCGCGCTCGACTACCCGCCGTTACTGCGGCGCGTCCTCGCCGGGACCGATCTCTCCGCGGCCGAGATGGCCGAGGTGATCGGCGCGATCTTCGACGAGACGATGACGCCGGTTCGTGCCGCCGCGCTGCTCGCCGCGTTCGCCGCCAAAGGCGAGACGGTCGACGAGGTCGTCGGCGCCGCGCGAGCGATGCGCGAGCGGAGCGTCCGCGTCGAGCACGGGCTGCCGATGGTCCTCGACATCGTCGGGACCGGCGGCGACAACTCGCACACGATCAACATCTCGACCACCGCCGCGTTCATCGTCGCCGGTTGCGGCGTCCCCGTCGGCAAGCACGGGAACCGCGCGGCCTCCAGCAGCTGCGGCAGCGCCGACGTGCTCGAAGCGCTCGGCGTTCCGATCGAGTCGTCGCCCGACGCATCGGCGCGCGCGCTGCGCGAGCACAACATCACCTTTCTGTTCGCGCAGCGTCACCATCCCTCGATGCGCGCCGTCGGCCCGATCCGCCGCGAGCTGGGCGTGCGGACGATCTTCAACGTCCTCGGGCCGCTGACGAACCCGGCCGGCGCGAACCGGCAGCTCGTCGGCGTCGCGCGCGCCGAACACGCGCCGCTCCTCGCCGAGGCGCTGGTCGCGCTCGGCGCCGACGCCGGTGCGGTCGTGCACGGCGGCGACGGGCTCGACGAGATCTCCGGCGAGGCGACGACCGACGTGGTGCAGTTCGACCGCGACGGGATGCGGCGCTGGACGCTCGACCCGACGCGTTACGGCGTCCGCGCGACGCGCGCGCAGATTCGCGGCGGCGACGCCGCGACCAACGCCGCCGCCCTCCTCGCGATCCTCGACGGCGAGCGCAGTCCGCGCGCCGATCTGGTCCTCCTCAACGCCGCCCTCGCGCTCGTCGTCGCGGGAGAGGCGGTCGACATCGACGACGGCATGGCCCGCGCGCGTACCTCGGTCGAAACCGGCCGGGCGCGCGCCGCGCTCGACGCGCTTCGCCGTGAGCGCACGACCCACGAGGTATCCGTATGACCGACATGCTCGCCAAGCTCTACGCCGCGAAGGCGCTCGTGCGCGCCGCGGACGAGGAGCGCGAGCCGCTCGCCGAGCTGCGCCCGCGCGCCGAGGCGCGCCGTGCCGAGCGCCGCGGCTTCCGCGCCGCGCTGCAGGACGCGCGCGGTCCGGCGGTCGTCGCGGAGGTCAAGCGGGCGTCACCGTCGGTCGGGCTGATCGTCTCGAGGCTCGATCCCGCCGCCGTTGCGCAGGCCTATCAAGATGCCGGCGCCGACGCGATCAGCGTGTTGACCGAAGGCGATCACTTCCTCGGCGATCTCGCCTACCTCGATGTCGCGCGTGCGTCGTCGCGCCTGCCCATCTTGCGCAAAGACTTCCTGCGCACGCGCTACGAGGTCGTGCAGTCCGCCGCGTACGGCGCCGACGCGGTGCTGGCGATCGTCGCCGGCCTCACCGACGCCGAGCTCGCGGCGATGATCGAGGAAGCGCGCCGCTACGACCTCGACGTGCTCGTCGAGGTTCACACCGAAGACGAGCTGCGCCGCGCGCTCGCCGCGGGCGCAAGGTTGCTCGGGATCAACAATCGCAACCTGCACACGTTCGAGACCGACCTCGCCGTGACCGAAGAGCTGCTCCCGCTCGTCCCCGCGGGGACGATCGTGATCAGCGAGAGCGGCGTGAAATCGCAGGACGACGTCCGCCGGCTCGTCGCCGGCGGCGCGCGGGGCGTTCTCGTCGGCGAGTCGCTGATGCGCGCCGACGATAAGGGCGAGGCGATCCGGTCGCTCAAGGGCGCCGTCGCCGCCGCTCGCTGACGAGGTGCGCACCCGGGTCAAGATCTGCGGCTGCACGACCGTCGCCGACGCGGTGACGGCGGTCGAGGCGGGCGCCGACGCCGTCGGCGTGATCTTGGCCGAACGCTCGCCGCGCCGCGTCAGCATGGCGCGTCTCGACGAGATCGCGCAGCACGTCCCCGCGCTCGTCACGCTGGTCGCGGTCTTCGTCGATCCGCCGTCCTCGCTCGTCGACGAGGCGCTGAAGCGCGGCGCGATCCCGCAGTTCCACGGCGACGAGCGGGCCGAGGTGTGCGAGTCATTCGCTGCCGGACCGTATCTCAAGGCGTATCACATTCGCGACGACGCGCCCCCGTCGCCCGAGGAGTTCGCCGCGTTCGCTCGGCCGTACGAGCACGCGACGTGGCTGTTCGACACGGCGGCGCGCGACGGCCGCAGCGGCGGGACGGGCCGCAGCTTCGATTGGTCGATCGTGCCGCGGCTGCGCGGCGACCGCGCCGTCGTCGTCAGCGGGGGGCTCACCCCGGAGAACGTCGGCGCGTGCGTGCGGATCGCGCGGCCGTACGCCGTCGACGTCCGCAGCGGCGTCGAGACGAACGGTGTGAAGGACCGCGCCAAGGTCCGCGCGTTCGTCGAAGCCGTCCGCGACGCGGACGCAGCGCTGCACGTATGATCCCGCCACCGGCGATCACCGTCGCGCAGGCGCACGCATCCGCAATCTCGCCCGAGCTGCAGACCGCCGTCGCGAAGCGGATCGGCGTCGACGGCGGCATCGCGATCGTGCTGCGGAGCGACGGCAAAGGCGTTCGGATCGATCGCATCGGAACGACGCACGCGCCGAAGGTCGACGAGAACACCCGCTTCGAGATCGGCGAGGTCAGCGAGGCGATCACCGGTACGCTGCTCGCCGACGAAGTGCGCCGCAACGAGCTGCGCGTCGACGAGCCGCTCTCCCAGGTCACGACGACGTCGTCGACCGACGTGCGTCTCCCGGCGCGCTACGCCGGCGCCCTCACGTTGAGCGCGCTCGCGACCCATCGTTCGGGGCTGCCGCGCATCCCGCTGCGCGAGGCGCGCCAGCCGTACGACGCCTACGATCGCGCCGCGCTCGTCGCGCTCGTCAACGGCGCGGCGTTCGCCGCGCAGCCCGGCTCGCGCTACGCGCCGTCGAACGTCGATTACGCCCTGCTCGGGATGCTGCTGGCGGACCGCGCCGGCACCTCGTACGCGCAGCTCGCCGCTAACCGCATCTTCACCCCGGTCGAGATGAAAGGCGCGCTCGCCGACGGCCTCGGCGACGACACGCTGGTGCGCTCGTACGGGATCGACGGCACGGTCGCCGAGCCGTGGCGCTGGCGAGCGTTCACGCCCGAAGGCGGGGTCCGCGCGAGCGGGCTCGATCTGGTGAAGTTCGCGAACCTGCTGTTCTCCGACGATCAAGGACCGCTGGAGCGCGACGTGCGGGAAGCGGCGACGCCGATCGCCGATGCGGGCCCCGACACCGGGATCGGCTTGGGTTGGCTCACGGACCGCGCGAGCGGCGTCGTCTACGCGAGCGGGTCGACACACGGGAGCGTCGCGTTCGTGGGCGTTTCGAAGCAACATCGCGAATCGCTCGTGATCCTCGCCAACGTCGGGCTCGGCTTCGCCGGCGGCTCGTTCGACGATCTCGGCATTCGCATTCTGGCCCAATGATGGAGATATGACGCAGCAATCGACGCTTCCCGACGCACGCGGCTACTTCGGCCGCTTCGGCGGGATCTTCGTCCCGGAAGTCCTCGTCGAGGCGCTGGCGCGTCTCGACGCGGCGATGCGCGAGGCATTCGCCGACGCCGGCTTCTGGTCGGAGTACGAGGGCCTGCTGCGCGACTACGTCGGGCGGCCGTCGCCGCTCTATCACGCCGAGCGGCTCGTGGACGGTCCGCACGCGCCGGTGCTCTTCAAGCGCGAGGACACCAACCACACCGGCGCCCACAAGATCAACAACACCGTCGGACAGGCGCTGCTCGCGCGGCGGATGGGAAAGACGCGCCTGATCGCGGAGACCGGCGCCGGCCAGCACGGCGTCGCGACGGCGACGATCGGCGCGAAGCTGGGGATGACGGTCGACGTCTACATGGGTGAGGTCGACGTCGAGCGCCAAGCGCTCAACGTCTATCTGATGAAGCTGCTCGGCGCGCGCGTCCATCCGGTCGGGAGCGGGACCCGCACGCTCAAGGACGCGACGAACGAGGCGTTCCGCGAGTGGGCGGCGCGGGTCGAGGATACGTTCTACGTGATCGGCTCGGTCGTGGGCGCGCACCCGTATCCATACCTCGTGCGCGAGTTCCAGAAGGTGATCGGCGTCGAGGCGCGCGCGCAAGTCCTGGAACGATACGGACGGCTGCCCAGCGACGTCGTCGCATGCGTCGGCGGCGGCTCGAACGCGATGGGGATCTTCCGCGGTTTCGTCGACGATCCGGCGGTGAAGCTGTGGGGCGTCGAAGCGGCCGGACACGGCGTGGACAGCATCGACACGGCGGCGTCGCTCAACGCGGGATCGGTCGGCGTGCTGCACGGCTCGCGCAGCTACTTGCTGCAGGACGACGAAGGCCAGGTGCGCGACACGCACTCCGTCAGCGCCGGCCTCGATTATCCGGGCGTCGGCCCGGAGCACGCGTACTTGAAGGAGAGCGGCCGCGCGACGTACGTCGCGATCGACGACGCCGACGCGCTGGCGGCGTTTCACCACACCGCGCGGCGCGAAGGGATCGTTCCGGCCTTGGAGTCGTCGCACGCGATCGCGTTCGCGCAGCGGCTCGCCGTCGAGCGCGGACCCGGCGGCTTGGTGCTGGTGAACCTCAGCGGCCGCGGCGACAAGGACGTACGAACCGTCGCCGCGCTCGACGGCGAGGAAGCGCCATGATCGCGAGCTCGGGGATCGACGCGGCGTTCGCGACGCCGCGCGCGGAGCGGCGTGCGGCGCTCATCCCGTATCTCGTCGCCGGCGACCCCGACCGCGCGACGACGCTCGCCGTGATCGACGCGGTCACGGCCGCGGGCGCCGACCTGATCGAGCTCGGCATCCCCTACGGCGATCCGCTCGCCGACGGCCCGACGATCGCCGCCGCCGGTCAGCGCGCCATCGCGGGCGGGACGCGTCTTGCCGACGCCGTCGCGATCGCCGCCGAAGCGCGCGCGCGCGGTGCGGCGCCGATTCTGTTCTTCACGTATCTCAACCCGATCGACCGCTACGGCCCGGAGCGCTTCGCGGCCGAAGCGGCGGCCGCGGGCGCCGTCGGCGCGATCGTCCCCGACGTCCCCCTCGAAGAGCTCCCCGCGTTCGGGCCGCCGCTGCGCGCCGCCGGACTCGCGATCCCGCTGTTGGTCGCGCCGACGACGCCGCCGGAGCGTGCGGCGACGATCGCCGCCGCGTCGAGCGGCTTCGTATACCTCGTGTCGCGACTCGGCGTCACCGGCGCACGCCGCGAACCCGACGTCGCTTGGGCCGCCGCTTCGGTCGATCGGCTCCGCGCGGCGACGACGCTTCCCTTGGCGGTCGGATTCGGGATCTCGACGCCGGCGCACGCCGCCGCGGTCGGGGCGTTCGCCGACGGCGTCATCGTCGGATCGGCGCTCATCGACGCGTACGCCGGAAGCCGCGGCGAGGAGGCTGCGCGGCGCGCCGGCGCCTACGTGCGGACACTTCGTGAGGCGCTACCTGCGACTTTTGGCAGGAATCGTTCTCGCTAGCGCGCATCGGCCGACGTAGTTTTTTCTCGTCCCGGAGGTCCGCATGAAGCTCCGTCTCACGGCCGCCTTGAGCGCGGTCGCGCTCTGCACGACGCTCGCCGCCCCCGTTGCCCCAGTCGACGCCGCCGGCGACACGATCGTCTTCGGATCGCCGGTTTCGCTGACGGGAAGCCTCACGAAGGAAGGCCATCTCACCCAAGAGGGCTACGAAGTCTGGAAAGACTACGTGAACTCGCACGGCGGGATCAAAGTCGGCGCGAAGTCGTACAAGGTCGACATCAAGTATTACGACGACGAGTCGAAGAACGACACGTCGGCGCAGTTGGCGGAGCGGTTGATCGACCAAGACCACGTCAACTTCTTGCTCGGACCGTACGGCTCGGGGACGAGCTTCACCGTCGCCGGGATCGCCGAGCGCAAGAAGATCCCGATGGTCGAAGGGAACGGCGCGGCGGAACGCATCTTCAACCAGGGCTTCAAGTATACGTTCGGCGTCCTCTCGCCGGCGAAGCGCTACCTCGAGGGAATCCTCGACATGGCGCACTCGCAGAAGCCCGCCGCCCAGACCGTCGCGATCACCGCGGCCAGCGACGCGTTCTCGCAGGAGGTCGCGCAAGGCGCGGCCGCGTGGGCGAACGCGCATGGGATGAAGGTCGTCTACAACAACAAGTATCCCGACACCGCGACCGACGTCTCGTCGCTGGTGTCGGCGCTCAAGGCGACGAACCCCGACGTGATCCTCAACGCGGGCCATCTGCAGGACGCGCTGCTGGTGCAGAAGGCGCTGCGCGATCAGAACGTCACCGCGAAGGCGTACGGATACTCGGTCGGCCCGGACACCCCCGACTTCGCGAGCACGCTGGGCAAGGACGCCAACGACGTCTTCGGCGGCGCGCAGTGGTCGGAGTCGGTGAAGTACAACGGCCAACCGGGTTTTTACCGCACCGCGGGAGAGTACGCGCGGGTCATCGATCAGCGCTATCATCACCACGCCGACTACCACAACGCCGAGTCGACCGCGGCGTGCCTCGCGTTCCAGTACGCGCTGCAGCGCGCGGGCTCGCTCGATCCCGAGAAGGTGCGCGATGCGCTCGCCAAGCTCGACGTGACGACGTTCTACGGGATCCTCAAGTTCGACAGCCGCGGCCTCAACGTCTACAAGCCGATGGTCGTGAATCAGATCCAGGACAGCAAGCTCGTCACCGTGTGGCCGAAGTTCACCGCGAACGCGAAGCCCGTCTATCCGACGCCGCCGTGGGGGCAGCGCAAGTAGCGGACGGGCGCTGATGCATCTCCTGGTCCAGGATCTCGTCAACGGCATTCTCGCCGGCGGGATCCTGGCCGTGGTCGCCGTGGGCTTCTCGCTGGTCTGGGGCATCATGAACATCATCAACCTCGCGCACGGTGCGTTCATCATGCTCGGGGCGTACACGACGTATCAGCTGACGAAGAGCTTCGGGCTGGACCCGTTTCTCACGCTGCCGATCTCGTTCGTGGTGCTGTTTGTGCTGGGCTATCTCATCCAGCGGTTGTTGATCAACCGCGTTGCGCGCGCGCCGATCCTCATCACGTTCCTGTTCACGTTCGGCCTCTCGCTGCTGCTGGTGAACATCGCGCTGCTGATCTGGACCGGCGACACGCGCGGCGTGACGACCTGGTACTCCGGCAGCAACTTCACGATCCTCGACGTCACGGTGCCGTGGATCAAGCTCTACACGCTCGCCGCCGCGCTCCTGATCACCGCCCTGCTGCAGGTATGGCTCACGCGCTCACGGACCGGCCGCGCGATCCAGGCGACCTCGATGGACATCGGCGCCGCGCAGCTCACCGGGGTGCGGGTGCGCGAGATCTACGCGATCGTCTTCGGGCTGGGAGCCGGGCTCGCCGGCATCGCGGGGACGCTGATCAGCATGTCGTACGCGATGACCCCGAACATGGGCGACCCGTTTCTCATCAAGGGCTTCGTCGTGTGCGTCCTGGGCGGGCTCGGCTCGGTGCAGGGCGCGCTGATCGGCGGAATCGCGTACGGGATCATCGAGGCGTTCGCGACCCAGTTCAACGGGACGATCTTCGGCCAGCAGATCAGCGGCTCCGGACTGCAGGACGCGATCGCGCTGATCGTGCTGCTCGTGATCCTGATCGTCCGGCCGACCGGCATCGCCGGAAGAGCGACCGCGTGAAGGCCGCCGGGATCACCGGCAACCCGATCGCCTTCGCCTGCGTCCTCGTCGCGATGGCGCTGCTGCTGCTCGTCCCGCTCGGCCACAACGGGTACGTCGAGATCGTCTTCCGCAACATCCTCATGTACGCCGCGATGGCCTACGGCTGGAACCTGATCGGCGGCTACACGGGCTACGTCTCGTTCGGGAACGTGACGTTCTTCGGGATCGGCGCGTACTGCTCGGGCGTCCTCTCGGCGCACGGGGTCGACAACCTGTTCGCGGACGCGATCGTCGCTATGATCGTCGCGGCGGCGTTCGCGGTGATCGTCGGCTTCCCGGTGCTGCGGCTGAGGGGCCACTACTTCGGGATCGCGACGCTCGGCATCGGCCTGGCGACCGCGGATATTGTCCAGAACCTCGACGTGCTGGGCGGCTCCAGCGGCATCCACTTGCATCAGGTGGACGAGGCGCACTTCTCGATCTATTACTACGCGATGTGGCTGGTCGCGCTCGGCGCGATGCTGGCGACGTTCTTCATCGCGCGCTCGAAGCTCGGCTACGCGTTCGTCGCGATCCGCGAGAACGAGGATGCCGCGGCGGTGCTCGGGATCGCGCCGACGCGCTACAAGATCACCGCCTGGGCGATCGGCGCGATGATGGCCGGTGCGGCCGGCTCGGTCTTCGCCGTCGCCAACGGGTTCATCGATCCCTCGATCACCTTCGCCGTCGACTCGAACGTCTTCCCGATCGCGATGACGATCCTGGGCGGGATCGGGACCGCCGCCGGTCCCTTCATCGGCGCGCTGCTGCTCGCCGGCGCCAACGAGCTGCTGCAGAACTGGTTCGTCAACTCGCACACGCTGTTCTTCGGTTCGATGATCGTGCTGATCGTGATGCTCCTCCCACGCGGTCTCGTCTGGCTGTTCGGGCTGCGCGGCGGGGCGCGCACCTGGCTGAAGAGCCTGGCCGCGTACCGCGCGTGAACCTGCCTGCAGAAGACGTCGCGCTGCACGTGCGCGGCGTGGGGATGCGGTTCGGCGGGTTGTGGGCGCTCAGCGACGTCAGCTTCGACGTACCGCGCGGCGCGGTGCTCGGCCTGATCGGCCCCAACGGCTCGGGGAAGACGACGCTGATGAACGTCGTCAGCGGCGTCTACCGGCCGACGACGGGCGAGGTGCGCTACGGCGGACGGCGCATCGCCGACGTGCCGACGCACGCGGTCTGTCATCTCGGGATCGCGCGCACGTTCCAGATCGTGAAGCCGTTCGCGAACCTCACCGTGCG
>DASYFS010000429.1:0-2175 GCA_036498305.1 Candidatus Elarobacter sp.
CGTAAAGCGACGGATCGACGGCGTGCGGCGCGGGGATCGCAGGGACCGCGCCGCTCGCGAAGACGACCGCGAGGGCGGCCGCCGCGAGCCCGCGTCTCACGCCGCGGAGTCCGGTTCGCCGGCGAGCGGCCGGAACAGCGCCCCGGCCTCATCCGGCGCGGCCGTCGCACCGGCGGGCTTGAGATGACGAATGAACCAGTGCGCGATCGCGCGCAGGCGCAGCACGCGGCTGCGCGGCTTCCCGCTGCGCGACATCTCGTGGCCGGTATCGGCGAACCGCACGAACTCCGTCGTTCCGGGTCCGAACCGTCGCAGCGCAACGAAGAGCTGCTCGGCCTGATCGATCGGGCAGCGGAAGTCGCGCTCGCTGTGCTCGACGAGCAGCGGCGCGGTGATCGCGCGCGCGGCGCGCATCGGCGAGATGTCGAACAGCCGGCGGCCGTCGTCGGCGTCGTACGGCGCCGCCAGCTCGCGCTCGAGAAACCACCCGAGATCGGAGGCCCCGACCATGCTGACGTGATCGTTGACGGCGCGCATCGAGACGCCGGCGGCGAAGCGATCGCCGTGGCCGAGCAGCCACGTCGTCATGAAGCCGCCGTACGATCCGCCCGCCGCGCCGAGCCGCGCGGTGTCGAACCGGCCCTGCTGCAGCGCACCGTCGAGAATGCGCAGCACGTCGGCGGCGTCGATCCCGCCCCAATCGCCGGTGATGGCGTTGGCGTACGCGTGGCCGTACGATTGCGACCCGCGCGGGTTGCCGTAGCACACCGCGAACCCTTGGCCCGCGAGCACCTGGAACTCGAGGAAGAACGTCCACCCGTACGCCGCGTGCGGGCCGCCGTGCACTTCCAGGACGAGCGGCGGACGGTCCTCGCTGCTTTTCGCCGGCACGATCAGCCACGCGTCGAGGACGGTGCCGTCGTCGGCGCGCGGACGGTAGCGCTTCGGCGCCGCGACGCTCCGCTCGCGCAGCCACGGGTTTGCCGCGGTCAGCACGCGTTCGCCACCGTAGCGCTCGAGCACCGCGATCTCGTTGGGAACGGTCGGGGTCGAGAACACCAGCGCGATCGTGCCGTCGTTCGCGACCGAGAAGCCGTAGATCTGACGTTCGCCGCCGGCGACGACGCGCGTGCCGCTGCCGTCGCGCGCGAACGCGCGCAGCGAGGTCGCACCCTCGTCGCACACCTGGACGATCAGCTCCTTGTCGTCGGCGCTCCACGCCGGCGCGATCAGCGCGTGGCCGCCGCGCAGATCGCCGGCAAGGTTGTCGCCGATCGTGCGGCCGAGGCCCGCCGAGAGCGAGCGCAGCGGGCCGCCGGCGGCGGAGATCAGCAGCAGCTCTTCGTCGAAGCGGCCGCCGCCGTCGTCGCCGTGCTGGTGGCCGATCACCGCGATCTCGCGGCCGTCGTGCGAGAACGACGGCGCGTTGAGCGGCCCGACGTTCTCCGTGAGCCGCGTCGCAGCGCCGCTCGCGACGTCGACGACGAACAGGTCGGAGAGCGAGGTCGTCCACTCGGGCGCGCCGACGCGCGCGGTGTACGCGATCGACGTCCCGTCGGGCGACCAGGCCGGCGAAGCGGCGTCGAAGTCGCCGGCGGTGAGCGCGCGCACCTCGCCGCTCGCGACGTCGACGACGTGCAGGTGCTTGCGCGCGCCGTCGAAGAGCCCGTCCGAGTCGCTTTTGTATGGCAGTTTGCGGACGTGACGCGCTTGGCTCTTCTCGTCGAGGTAGACGCGCGCAGTGGCCGGCTCGTGCGCCGTGGTGGCGATGAACGCGATCCGCTTCGCGTCCGGCGACCAGGCGAGTGCGGTCACCTTTGCATAGGCGCCGCCGAGCTCCGCGGCTTCGCCGCCGTCGAGCGCGAGCAGGAGGATGCGCGCTTTGCCGTCGCGGTCGCTGACGTATGCGAGGGCCGAAGCGTCCGGCGCGACGCGCGGCAGCCGATCATTCGTGCCGCGGGAAAACTGCCGTTCGGCTCCGTTGCGGTCGACGCGGTAGATCGCACCACGCGCTTCGTCTGCCTCTTCGTCCTGCCGGGTACTCCGGTAGTAGATGGCCGCGCCGTCCGGAGCGATCTGAGGATCGGAAAGGAGCACGATGCGAAAGAGGTCGCTCGGAACGAGAGGATCGGCCATGAAGGCCGAGCATTAACGGCCCACGATGCGGCTTCCCGC
>DASYFS010000430.1:0-14501 GCA_036498305.1 Candidatus Elarobacter sp.
CGTCTCGCACCGCCTAGGCCTCACCTTGGCCACGACCCCGCGCGGGGTGGAAGAAGACGTCACCAAGCTGGTGCCGCGCGAAAAATGGCGGCACGCCCACCACTGGCTGATCCTCCACGGCCGCGCGATCTGCAAAGCCCCGATCCCGCTCTGCGGCGCCTGCCCCGTGACGATGTGCCCGTCCCGCCCGATCGTGGCCCGCTATCTGGCGACGAAGAGGCCTAAAACCGCATCGGACCCAGTTCGTCCAAGTGGGCCGGGCGTGGGAGCTGGGCGTCCTCGGCGATCTGCTTGAGGAGGGCGGAGCCGGTGAGGGCGTCGCTATAGCCGGGGACGGTCGAGAGGTGCGAGAGGTTGATCAGCGCCGGCGTGTCGGCGTCGATGAACTGATATTCGCCGTCGAGACCGTCGCCGGCGACGATCACCAGCTGGCGGGCGGCGTCCAGGTCCAGGGCGATCCGCCTCTCGCGGAACCGCAGCCGCAGCCGCGGCGGGTTCTCCATCCGCACGACGGTGACGCCGGTGCGGGCCCCCAGGATCGAGTTGAGCCGCTTGGCTCCGACCGCGATCACCTCGGCGAGGGCCGCGAACCGGGCGGCGGCGTCGTCGCCGCGCGGGACGGCGACAGCCTCCGTCGCCGACTCGATCGCCGCCCCGAGATCCCGCCGGGCACGGATCTTCTGCGCCATCGCGACGATCGGGTTCTGGTCCTGATCCATCCTGCCGTCTTCGCGACGGTCCGGAAGAAACCAAGGGCGCGACCGTTGCCGATCGCGCCCTTGTACCTATGAGAACAGAAATTCAGAAAATCGCATCGGATGAACGAGGCGGTTTACTTCTTTCCGCCCTTCTTGCCGGGTTTTTTCTTACCGCCCTTTTTCTTAGCAGCCATTGTGAGTCACCCCCCTCCTAAGTCAGAACTCGGAATTTCCTTCCGCCTGCTTCCTCTTATTGTAGAACAGACCTGCGGGATCGACAATGCTTCGCGCGCGCCCGCATGGAACGGCGGCTCCTAGCGATGCCACCGATCATCGAGGCCGTCGACCTCAGGAAAGTCTTCCGGCGGATCGTTCGCCGGCCGGGGATCGGCGGCGCGGTCCGGGCGCTGTTCTCGCGGCAGTACGAGGACAAAGTAGCCGTCGACGGCGTGAATTTCCGCCTCGATCCGGGCGAGCTGGTCGGGTACCTCGGCCCCAACGGCGCCGGGAAGTCGACGACGATCAAGATGCTGACCGGGATCCTGGTGCCGAGCTCCGGCGTTGTGCGCGTCGCCGGGGTCGTCCCCTACGAGCGGCGCCAGGCGAACGCCGAGAACATCGGGGTCGTCTTCGGGCAACGCAGCCAGCTCTATTGGGACCTCCCGCTGCGCGAGTCGTTCGAGCTGCTGCGGGCGATCTACGACGTCCCGCGCGACCGCTTTCTGCAGAACCTCGACCACTTCTCGCAGATCCTCGACCTCGAGCGGTTTCTCGACACGCCGGTCCGCCAGCTGTCGCTCGGCGAACGGATGCGCGGTGACTTCGCGGCGGCGATGCTCCACGACCCGAAGATCGTCTACCTCGACGAGCCGACGATCGGCCTCGACGTCGTTGCAAAAGAAGCGATCCGCGAGTTCATCATCCGCATCAACCGCGAGCGTGGGACGACCGTCATCCTGACGACCCACGACCTCGCCGACGTCGAGCGCCTCACGCCGCGGGTGATCCTGATCGACGAGGGGACGGTGATCTACGACGGCGCGCTCGAGCGGCTGCGGGCGGAGTACGGGACGCATCGTGTCTTGGTCGTTACCTTCGCCCAACAGCCGGGCGACGTCGACGTCCCCGGCGCCGAGGTCGTCGACCGCGAGGGGCTGATCGTGCGGCTGCGCTTCGACCGCCGCACGACCTCGGCCGAGACGCTGATCCGCCGGGTCCTCGAGCGGTACGCGATCTCCGACATCTCGATCATCGAGCCGGACATCGACTCGATCGTGCGCCGCATCTACGTCGAAGGCTATCACGAGGGTGCGGTGGGGACGTCGTCGTGAAGTTCCGCCTCGAGCCGTACGTCGAGTTCGCGCGCGCGGCGATGTCGCGCGAGGCGACCTATCGCTTCGACGTCTTCACGACGATCGGGTCATTTGCGATCCGCGTGTATCTGCTGCGGATGGTCTGGACCGCGCTGTACGCGCACAATACCCACCCTCAGGAGCTCTCGCGCCACGCGATCATCACCTACTCGGCGGTCGCGCTGCTGATGGGGATCGTGATGGACATCGACCAGACGCGCGCGCTCCACGACAAGCTGCACGACGGCAGCATCGCGACCGACTTCATGAAGCCGATCATCGTGCCGCTGTACTTCTTCGCCGACGGGACCGGCGAGGTGCTCTTCCATGCCGTCCTGCTGATCCCGGCGACCTTGATCGCGCTGCTGATCTTCCACATCATCGTGCCGCCGGCGCCGGTCCTCGCCGCGTTCGCGCTCAGTTTCCTGCTCGGCTACGTCGTCGGGTTTTTCGTCAACTTCATCTTGAACTGCATCGCGTTCTGGACGCTGGAGATCAGCGCCGTCCAGCTCATCGTGACCTGGCTGACCGACCTCTTCGGCGGCGAGCTGATCCCGTTGATCCTGTTCCCGGCGTTCCTCCAGAACTTCGTCTACGCGCTCCCGTTCGCCGCGATGTTCTCGACGCCGCTGCTGATCTACGTCGGCGTGATCCACCCCGACCGCTACGCCGAGGTGATGGGACTGCAGGTCCTCTGGATCGTCGTCCTCGCCGCGCTATCGGCCGTAATGTGGCGCGCGGGTGCACGGCGCGTCGTCGTGCAGGGCGGCTGATGGTGCGGCGGATGGCGGGGGTGTACCGCCAGTACTGGCGGATCAACATCCTCACGACGCTCGAGTACCGCGAGAACTTCCTGGTGTGGTTCGCGTTCACGTTCGTCTATCACGGCTCGTCGATCGCGGCGCTCTGGATCGTGCTGAACCGCTTCCCGTCGATGAACGGCTGGTCGTTCCGCGACATGGCGTTCCTGTACGCGCTGTGGATGATGGCGCACGCGCTGCACAACACGCTGTTCTCGACGATCGGCGAGATCCCGGATCACATCCGTGACGGCGAGTTCGACCGGCTGCTGGTGCGGCCGCTCGACACGCTGTTCCAGGCGATCGCGACGCCGGGTCAGGTCTTCCCCGACGAGCTGATCCTCGCGCTCGTCACCTTTGTGATTGCGACGGTCTACTCCGGGGTGCACGTCACCCTGACGTTCATGCTGCTGGTTCCGCTCATCGTCGCCGGCGGCGCGCTGATCGATCTCGGGATCAACCTGATCATCTCGACCGCGGCGTTCTGGTTCGTGAAGGTCGACGCGCTGCGCTGGATCTTCGTGCAGCTCGAACAGGAGTTCACCCGCTACCCGATCACGATCTACAGCCGCAGCGTCCGCTGGGTGTTGACGTTCGTCTTCCCGTTCGCGTTCATGAACTATTTCCCGGCGCGCTACTTCCTGCACAAGGGGACGAGCGGGCTCGGTCTGCCGCCGGCGGCAGGGCTGCTGACGCCGGTGATCGGCGTCCTGTTCGTGGCGCTTGCGTACGCGTTCTGGCGCTTCGGCCTCAACCGGTACCAGGGAGTGGGGCACTGATCTCGTCCTCGAGCTCGCGCGGTACGATCCCGGCTTGAGTCGCCAGCTTGTGGAGCTTCGCCAACTCGATCGCGTTGAGGGCGATCGAGGCGTGGGCGACGACGCGAACGAGCTGCTCGCGCTCGTCCGGGTCGAGATCCAGGCCGCTCACGTTGTGGCCGTACACGACGATCCCACTGACGGTGCGGCCGTAGAACAGCGGCGCCGCGAACGTCAGCCGCTCGCCCGGGAACGACTCTTGGATCAGCCGCGTGTCCTTACCCGAGAAGGTCAGCGCGCCGCGCGTGCGCGTGATCGCCTGGGTCATTTCGTCGCTCGGCCCGAGCTGGATCACGCAGTCGGGAGGCCAGTCGCAGCTCTGCGCTAGCGCGTAGCTGCCGTCGGGCTGCCGCGCGAGCACCCCTCCGAAGGCCAACTTCAAGGCATGCGGCGCGTCCTGAAGCAGGGCGCGGTACACGTCCTCGAACGTCTCGGCGTCGAGGACGTAGCCGGCGATCAGGTCGAGCGCCTCCCGCTGGTTGCGGCGATCGTGGAAGATGAAGCGGTCGACGGCGCGGTCGAGAAGCTCCTTGATCTTCCCGGTCAGCGAACCGACGCCCATCGAGATCGCGATCAGCACGCCGTACGTGAGGTCGGTGTTGTTGTAGAAGATGTACGTGCCGATCTCTTCGGTGACCGTGATCGTGCCGATCACCGCCGCGGTCAGCGCGACGTACACGACTGCCCGGCTGACCACGAAGTCGACGTTGAAGAACTGGTGGCGGATGACCGCGATCCACACCACGACGATCGGGACGATCGACGCCGAGACCAGGATGCTATTCATCCACAGCTTGGTGGCGAATTCTTCGGAGATCAGCCGCGCCAAGCCGGCGAACAGGAAGGCGACGACGATCCAGCCGATGCGATGGCGGTCGTTGGCGTGGGCGCGCACGAACGCGACGACGAAGGCCAGCGCGGTCAGCGTGCTGACCGCGTAGTTCGCGCCGGTTACCGCCCGCACGATCGACTCCGTCGGCCGTGCGTCGTAGATCAGCAGCCAGTTCGCGTAGGCGCTCGCGCTGCCGATCACGATCCCGACGGCGGCCGCGAACCAGGCGAAGGCGCGCTCGCGCGGCATGTCCGCGTCGCCGTCGATCAGCGCGAACGCGAACAGCATGAGCGCCGGCCGGACGCAGCCCGCGATGAACGGGCCGACGACGTCGGGCGCGATGCGGTAGGGGTACGGCATCAGCGTCGGCAGGTACGTCGAGGGCCCTTCGACGGCGCCCAGACAGAAGATGAAGAAGCCCGCCGTTCCGTAGCTGGGCTTGATCAGAAACAGGATCGCGCCCAACGAGACCGCGATCACGAAGATCACGATGCGCAGCATGTCGAGGAAGCGCAGCTGCGGCGTCTCGGCGCGACCGGCCAGGTGGATCACCTGCTCGCGCCCGTTGCGCTCGATCGGCAGATGACGGTCGGGGTTGTCGTAGCTGAAGGCGCGGCCGACGATCCCGGGCTTGCGATCCTCCGGCTTGACGCGGTCGAGCCGCACCCGGTCGCCGACGAAGATGCGGTCGACGGGTCCCGTTCCGGCGGCTGCCTTGGGGGCGTGGCCCTTGCGGCCCCGAGCCGGGTGCGCCGGCGCGCTCGCCGCCGGGCGGGGCACGGCCGCCGTCCGGACGATCGCGTTCGCGTCGGTCGAGTAGCCGAAGAAGTGCAGCGGGTAGGCGATGCGCACGAAGTCGGGGACGACCCGCGCGATCGCCATGGCGACGATGATCCCGACGATCGTCAGCCGCAGATACTGGCGGCGGCTGAGGGAGACTTGCGGGAGTCCCGCTTCGGAGGTCACGTGCTCCGCATTGTACCCGCTACCCCTTCGGCGGGCTCCACTTGCCGACCATCGACCGCGCGATCACGATCCGCTGGATCTGCTGCGTCCCTTCGTAGATCTGGGTGATCTTGGCGTCGCGCATCATCCGCTCGACCGGATACTCGGTCGAGTAGCCGTAGCCGCCGAGGAGCTGCACGGCGTCGGTCGTCACGCTCATCGCCGTGTCGCCGCACTTGAGCTTCGCCATCGCGGCCCACGTCGTGACGTCGGGCGCGTTCTCGTCGCACTTGCGCGCCGCTTCGTAGAGCAGCAGGCGCGCCGCCTCGACCTCGGTCTTCATATCGGCCATCATGAACTGCAGCCCTTGCTGCTGCGAGATCGGCTTGCCGAACGCGACGCGCTGCTTCGTGTACTCGGTCGCGTAGTCGAGCGCGCCTTGCGCGATCCCCAGCGCCTGCGCCGCGATCCCCGGCCGCGACTTGTCGAGCACCTTCATCGCGATCTTGAAGCCGACGCCTTCGTCGCCGAGCATGTTCTCGGCCGGGACGCGGCAGTTCTCGAACGAGAGCTCGACCGTCGGTGACCCGCGGATCCCCATCTTTTTCTCGAGCTTGCCGACGCTGAAACCGGGCGTCCCCTTCTCGACGACGAACGCGCTGATGCCGTTGGGCCCCTTGTCGGGATCGGTAACGGCGAAGACCGTCACGATGTCGGCGACGCTGCCGTTGGTGATCCAGATCTTCGTCCCGTCGAGAACGTAGGCGTCGCCGTCGCGGCGCGCCTTGGTGCGCATCGAGCCGGCGGCGTCGGAGCCGGAGCCGGGCTCGGTGAGCGCGTACGCCGCGAGCTTCTTTCCACTCGCGAGATCCGGGAGCCAGCGCTGTTTCTGCGCGTCGCTGCCGCCGATCATGATCGGCAGCGCGCCGAGCTCCTGAACCGCGATCAGCAACGCGGAGGACGCGCACGCCTTCGCGACTTCCTCGACGACCTTCACGTAGGTGACGAACGAGCCGCCCAGGCCGCCGTACTCGGCCGGGATCGGGATCCCCAGCAGGTCGTTCTCGGCGAACAGGTCGCGGATGTCCCAGGCGAACTCGCCTTTGGCGTCGATCTCCGCGGCGCGCGGCTCGACCCGCTCTTTGACGAGCTGGCGAACCATGTCCAGGATCATCGCCTCCTCTTCGGAGGCCTCGGTGCGTGGCGGTGCGATCGACATAGTACGGTCGAGTTTCGACCGCTGCGCTGGGACCGCCTCGGGACTCCGGCGAATACCCCGTCATGCGCGGGTTGTTCAGTATGGCCGCCGTTGCGGCGTTCGCTCTTGCCGGACCGACCGGAGCCGCCGCTCAGAGTCCGTCGCCTATGCCGAGCTCCTCGCCGTCGGGAGCGCCGCGGGCGTACCCGCCGGCGTCGATCTCGATGACGACCCGCCCGCCCGCGGGCTGGCGGACGGCGTTCGGCCCCGGTTCGTACACGATCTCCGACGGCACCGGGAAGAATCACGCGCTCGTTTTCTCGACGGCGGGCTTCACCGCCGGGACCGACGTCGAGGCGTACGCCGCGACGCGGATCGCGGCAGAGCGGCAGAAAGGCGCGGAGGTCAGCGACGGCGGCCCCACGACCGCGTGCGACGGTCAGCCCGCGCATCGCTGGACGATCGTCAGCGCCAGCACCGGGACGACGATGGAGACGAAGGTGCTCGCCGAGGTCGTCACCGGCGGCCTCGCCACGGCGGCGTACAGTCACCCGCAGGGTGTCGGCGACCGGCGCGACGCGCTCGACGCGATGGAGTCGCTCTGCCCCGGGCCGTTCGGCAACATCGTCCCCGCCGGCTGGCCGGCGCCGAAGTCGGCGATGACGCTGCGCATGCCCTTCGCATCGCTCGAATCGCCCGACGGTACGTCGACCTTCATCGAGAGTAACCGTCATCTCGCCACCAGCGACCTGTACGCCGCCTTCGAGCAGAGCGCGCTTCCCAAGGGAACCGTCGTCACGCAGCGGACGGAAGCGTGCGGCTCCGGTCAGGTGAAGTTGACGGACGTGCGCGTCGGCAACCAGATCGCTCAGGTCGCGACCGCGTTCCTCCACCACTTCGCCTATCGGTACGTCTACACGCGTCCGGCGGAGCACGAGATCGATCCCGGCGCGGAGCGCGCGCTCACGGCGTTCTGCCGGTCGGCATCGCCGTTCGCGAGCCCGGGGTCGGCGCCGATCTAGACGCCGGCCGGAATCCTCATCTCCCGCGGCGGCGACGGAGCGCGAAGCGGCGCCCCGGTCGCGGCCTGCACGTCCTCGACGCTCACGCCGGGCGCGACCTCGCGCAGCACGAGACCGTCGGGCGTGACGTCGATGACGGCGAGGTCGGTGAAGATCTGCTGCACGACCTGCTTGCCGGTGAGCGGGAGATCGCAGCGCTCGAGGATCTTGTGCGCGCCGCCCTTCGCCGTGTGCTCCATCATGACGATGACGCGCTTCGCGCCGTGAACGAGGTCCATCGCGCCGCCCATCCCCTTCACCATCTTGCCGGGGATGATCCAGTTGGCGAGATCGCCGTTGCTCGCGACCTGCATCGCGCCGAGGACCGCGACGTCGACGTGGCCGCCGCGGATCATCCCGAACGACGTCGCCGAGTCGAAGAACGACGCGCCAGGGAGAACGGTGACGGTCTCTTTGCCGGCGTTGATCAGGTCGGGGTCTTCGTCGCCTTCGTACGGATAGGGCCCGAAGCCGAGAATCCCGTTCTCGCTCTGCAAAACGACGGTCACGTCGGCGGGGACGTAGTTGGGGATCAGCGTCGGCAGCCCGATCCCGAGATTGACGTACTGACCGTCGCGCAGCTCCTGCGCGACGCGCGCGGCGAGCTGGGTTCGCGTGAGCGCCACTCTACTTTCCTCCGTCCCGCTTGCGCGTCGTCACGCGCTCGATGCGCTTGCCGCCCGGTCCGACGCGCACGACGCGCTGTACGAAGATCCCCGGCAAATGGACCTGCTCGGGATCGATCTCGCCGGGCTCGACGAGTTCCTCGACTTCCGCGATCGTGATCTTCCCGGCCATGCCGCAGAGCGGGTTGAACTGGCGTGTCGCCTTGTGAAAGACGAGGTTGCCGTGGCGGTCGCCGATGCTCGCGCGCACCAGCGCGAAGTCGCAGACGATCCCCGCTTCGAGCACGTACTCGCGGCCGTCGAAGACGCGCGTGTCCTTCTTCGGTGAGGCGACCGCGACCGAGCCGTCGGCGTTGTAGCGCCACGGCAGCCCGCCGTCGGCGACCAGCGTCCCGACCCCGGCCGGCGTGTAGAACGCCGGGATCCCGGCACCGCCGGCACGCAGGCGCTCGGCGAGCGTCCCTTGTGGTACGAGTTCGACTTCGAGTTCACCGGAGAGGTACTGGCGCTCGAACTCTTTGTTCTCGCCGACGTACGAGCCGGTGGTCCGCCGGATCCGGTGCGCGTCGAGCAGCACCCCGAGCCCCCAGCCGTCGACGCCGCAGTTGTTCGAGACGGTCTCGAGGTCCGTGGCGCCCTGCTCCAAGAGCGCGCCGATCAGGTTGTGCGGGATTCCGTTGAGGCCGAATCCGCCGACGGCCAACGACGCGCCGCGCGGTATGTCTCTGACGGCCTCCGCGCTCGAGGCGACCACTTTGTCCATACGAGGGCGAGTAGTGCGCCGCCCGGTTCGGGCGGTCCCGCGCCCGTTCGGGCGTACGCCGTCCAATTCGGGGTGTGCGCTTGCGCATAGATTTCGCAGGTTGACGGTAGGGTGTGGGGTAAGGTTTCCAAGGCTCCGGGTGAGCCCGTTTCTGGGAGCGGCGCTTTCTCCGCATGCGTAAACTGCCTTGAGCGAGGCCCATCTGTCCGTGAACCTCGAGGATCCGCAGCTCGCGCACCTCGTCGATCTCTTCAACGCAGCGGCGGAATCCAATCGGCCGCGTGAAGAGCTGATCCACGTCGTGCTCGGCGCTGCGCTCCCGCTCGCCGGCGGGGATTTGGCCGTCGTCTGCGGACCTGACGGCGAGACCGTCGCGTCCGCTCCCGCGAGCCCGGAGATGGCCGGCGAAGCGCAAGCGCTCGCGCGCGAGGCCTGCCGCGCGCTGCAGAACGAGACGGCGGCGGGCGAGGTCTACATCGCGCACCTGACGGTCGATCCGCCCTACGTCCTCGCGGTGCGGTGGGCGCGCGGGCGCAAGTCGCGGCTCGACGTGTGCCATGCGGTCGCGAAGACGTGCGCGCGGCTGCTGGGACGCGACGACGCCAAGCCGCGCGAGATCGGCGTCGATCCGCTGACCGGGCTCCCGTCACGCAGCTCGACCCTGCGCCACCTCGAGGACGCGATGCACGTCGCGGGGCGGCTGGGGACGCGGGTCGGGGTGATCTTCCTCGACCTCGACGGCTTCAAGGCCGTCAACGACACCTTCGGTCACCTGCGCGGCGACAAGGCGCTGATCGAGGCGGGGCAGCAGATGCGCGAGGCCGTCCGCCGCGGCGATCTGGTGGCGCGCATCGGCGGCGACGAGTTCGTCGCGGTCCTCAGCGTCGTCGAGAGCGAAGACGAGATGGCCGACGCGGCGCAGCGGTTTCTCGACCGGATCGCCGTGCGCGTCGAAGGCGACGGCCTCGTCCGCGAGGTGCGCGCGAGCATCGGGATCGCCGTCTTTCCGCAGGACGGCACGACCGCCGAGGCGCTGCTGCAGCATGCCGACGAGGCGATGTACGCGGCGAAGCAGGCCGGCGGCAAGGCGATCTGCTGGTATCGCGACGGCGTCGGCGCGGAGCTGCACGCGAAACGCGAGATGCGCGAGCGGCTGCTCACCGTCGACAGCGAGCGCGACTTCCTCGTCTGCTGGCAGCCGATCGTGCAGGCGTCGACGCTGCGCGTCGTCGGCGCTGAGGCGCTGATCCGCTGGCGGCATCCGTCGCGCGGCTGGCTCGCACCGCGCTCGTTCCTCGAAGCCGGCGGCCCGACGATCACGCCGACGATCGACGGCTGGGTGATCGGCGCCGTCGAGGCGACGCTGCGCACGCTCCACACCGAGTGGCCGCACCTACGCCTGCACGTCAACATCGGCTCGACCGACGAAGCGATCTGCATGGAGCTCGAGCGCCTGCTCGACGAGTTCGCGCCGGCCGGACGGTGCGTCGCGATCGAGATCAACGAGTCGATGGCCCAAGCCGATCCCGACGCCGTCGCCGCGTTCCTGCGCCGGCTGAAAACGAAGGGCGCATTCATCGGGCTCGACGGCTTCGGCGCGAACCCGACGTCGCTTGAGATGCTCGCGATGCTCCCGCTCGACTTCCTCAAGATCGGCCGCCGCATCACGCAGAACGCCGCCTACGATCCGCGCTACCAGCGCATCGCACGCGCCGCGCTGGCGGTGACGCACGCGCTGGAAGTACAGCCGATCGCCGACGGCGTCGAGAGCCGCGAGCAAGCACGGTGGCTCACCGAGAACGGCGCCGAGCAACTCCAGGGCTACTTCTTGGCGCAGCCGATGACCACGCCGGACTTCGCGGATTGGCTGACGTGGTCGACCTCGAGCGCGGCGGTCGGCTGGAGCTAACGTCATCCCGAGCTTGTCGAGGGACCCTCGTTGTGCCGTGAGCGAAGCCGAACGGCACGCCACGATCGTGAACGCCGAGATAAGGGGTCGCCCTCGACTACGCTCGCACGACGACGAGGGTGGCTCGACAAGCTCGCCATGACGGGCGCTTAGCCGACAGCTTCGATTACCGCGCGGTCCCGGAACTGCTTCCAGTACAGCTGCGCATACGCACCGTCGCGCGCCAACAGCTCCTCATGCGTCCCATGCTCGGCAATCCGCCCATGCTCCACGACGAAGATCACGTCCGCGTTGAGAATCGTCGACAGCCGATGCGCGATCACGAGACTGGTGCGCCCTTCCATCAACGGCACCAGCGCAGCCTGAATCGCCGCTTCATTTGCCGAGTCGAGCGCGCTCGTCGCCTCGTCTAAAATGAGAATGCGCGGGTTCTTCAACAACACGCGCGCGATCGCAAGCCGCTGACGCTCGCCGCCCGAAAGTTTGTGCCCGCGCTCCCCGACGACGGTCTGATACCCGTCCGGAAGCGAGCTGACGAACTCATGGATGTTCGCCGCCCGCGCCGCCGCGATGACCTCCGCCTCGGTCGCATCGGGCCGCGCGTACCGCAGATTCGCCGCGATCGTGTCGTGAAACAGATACGTCTCCTGCGTCACGATCCCGACGTTCTCGCGCAGGCTCGCCAACGTCACGTCGCGGACGTCGATCCCGTCGACCCGGACGCTCCCACCTTGCGGATCGTAGAAGCGCGGAACGAGCGCCGTGATCGTCGTCTTCCCCGCCCCCGACGGCCCGACGAACGCAGCCATCTGTCCCGGCGCGATGCGGAAGCTCACGCCGTCGAGCGCGACGCGCTCCGGCGTGTAGGAGAAGTGCACGTCCTCGAACGCGATCTCGCCGCGCACGTCCCGCAGGGTGATGGCGTCAGGCTTCTCCGCGCCTTCGGGCTCCATGTCGAGGTACTCGAAAATGCGCTCGAACACCGCCAGCGCCGAGACGATCTGCACCTGCACGCCGGCGAGCGACGACGCCGGCGTATAGAGCCGGCCGAGATACGCGGTAAACATCACGATCGTCCCGACCGTCGTCCCGCCGTTGATCGCCAGCCACGCGCCGGCGAGCCACACCATCGCAGGCCCGATCACGACCATCGCCATGATCGCCGCGAGGAACCAGCGCCCGACCATCGCTAGGCGAATCTCCAACCGCATCAGATCGGTGCCGACTTGGTAGAACCGCTGCCGCTCGAACGCCTCGCGGACGAACGACTTGATCAGCGTGATCCCGGAGATCGAGAGCGTCTCCTGGGTGATCGACTCGATCTCGTCGCGCTTCTCGCGCGTCTTCTTGCGGACGTCGTACATCCGTCGCCCGACCGGCGAGAGCGGCAGGATCATCAGCGGGATGATGGCGAGCGCGACGAGCGAGAGCCGCCAGTCGAAGATGAAGATCGTCACGACCGTCGTCACCATCGTGAAGACGTTGGTGACGATCGAGACCAGCGTCCCGGTGACGACGTTGTCGATGTTGTCGACGTCGCTCGAGACGCGGTTCATGATCTCGCCGGTCTTGGTTCCGGTGAAGAACGAGAGCGGCATCTTGTGAAGATGGTTGACGAGGCTCGTGCGGATGTCGCGCATGATCCCCTCGCCGACCAGCGAGTTCAGATAGCCCTGATAGACGGTGAAGATCCCGCCGACGACGGCGCTGCCGATCATCGCGCCGACCAAGAGCGAGACCGCGCGCATGTCGTGCTGCGGGATCGCCGCGTCGATCAGCCAGCGGGTGATGAGCGGCGGCAACAGCCCGAGGAGCGCCCCGATCAGGATGCAGACGAGGACCAGCGCCTCTTCCTTCAGATAGGGACGGAAGAGGGCGAGGATGCGGCGCAGCTCGACCCGCCTCGTCACCTTGGGACGATTCGGGTTGTACATGTTCGACCACATCATGTGGACCGGAGGGCCGCCGAGCATCAGGTCCTATGAACCGGGCGGAGAGGCGGGAGTTCCCGCCGTTACGCGAGCCTGACGAGCACCTTGCCGAGGTGCGCGTTCGGGCGCAGGATGCTCATCAGCGCTTCGGGCGCGTTCGCGATCCCCTCGACGAAGGTCGACGGCAGCACCAGCGCTCCTTCGCTGATCAGCGGCAGGACCTCGGCGAGAAACTCGTCCTGCTTGTCGCGGTGATCGCTCACGATGAAGCCTTCGAGCCGCAGCCGGCGCCGGACGGCGTTACCGAGGTTATGCGGGCCGGGCGGCGGCGAGGTCGCGTTGTAGTGCGAGATCGCGCCGCACATGATGATGCGCCCGAAATCGCGCATCGCGTCGAGGGCCGCTTCCAACTGCTCGCCGCCGACGTTGTCGAAGTAGACGTCGATGCCGTCGGGCGCCGCATCGCGCAGGCGGTCGGCAAGCGGGTGGTCGTGATAGTCGAAGGCGGCGTCGGCGCCGAGCCGTTCGCGCACGAACGCGACCTTCTCCGCCGAGCTCGCCGAGCCGACGACCCGCAGCCCCCAGCGCTTCGCGAGCTGGACCGCCATCGACCCGACGGCGCCGGCGGCGGCGGAGACGAAGATCGTCTCGCCCGCCTTCACGCGGCCGATGACGCGCAGCCCGACCCACGCGGTGAAGCCGGGCGTGCCGAGCGCGCTCAGGTACATCTCCGGCGGGACGTCCGCTTCGAGGGCGCGCACGTGCTTCGCCGGGACGACGACGTACTCGCGCCAGCCGAGGTTGTGCAGCACCGTCGCGCCGGCGGGCACCGCGGGGTCGCGCGACGCGACCACCGTGCCGACCGCGGCGCCGCTGAGCGGGCCGCCGATCTCGAACGGCGGCACGTACGATCGTCCGGCGTTCATCCGCCCGCGCATGTACGGTTCGACCGACATCACGGTATTGCGCACGAGCAGCTCGCCGTCGCCGGGCGGTCCGACGGTCGTCGTCGCGAGCGAGAAGTTCTCGGCCGTGGGTTGTCCGTTCGGGCGCGAAGCGAGCCGGATCTCGCGGCTCTCGACGGTATGGCTGCTCATGCGGAAGACGTACCGCCGTTCTGGGGCGCGCGCCTGCCAGGCGTTCGACTCTTAACGCGGAACGACGAGGGCCCCAATTCTTGAGGATCGCCCGATGAACGTACCGCACGCCGCGCTCGCCGCAGGCGAGAAGCTCCAACCGTTCGCCCCCGGGATATCCTGGGCCGTGCTCCCCGGCGACGGCATGACGCTCGTTTATTGGGTCTTCGAGCCGCCCGCATGCGGCGAGGTTCCGCTCCACCAGCACGGCGTCTCGCAAGGCGGCGTCGTCCTCGAAGGCTCGATCACGATGCGCTACGCCGACGGCACAACCTCGACGCTGCGCACCGGCGACTGCTACACCGTCGCCTCGTCGGTCCCGCACGGCGCGACCTTCACCGAACGGTGCGTCGTTTTGGATTTGTTCGCGCCGAACCGCGTCGAGTACGAAGAGCGCTACGCGGCCGGAACACAGGCCGACACGTTCGAGGT
>DASYFS010000431.1:0-9401 GCA_036498305.1 Candidatus Elarobacter sp.
GGACCTTCTGCGTTTTCCAGTGCCGGATCTTGTAGCCGAGCTTTTCGTTCGAGGCGTCGGCGTCGACGCGGAAGCCACGCGCGCGCAGCCGGTCGCGGACCGCGTACGCATAGTCGAGCTGCTGCTCGGAGATCGGCACGACGACGGCCTGCACGGGCGCAAGCCACGCCGGGAACGCGCCGGCGAAGTGCTCGATGAGGACGCCGAAGAAACGCTCCATCGAACCGGCGAGCGCGCGGTGAATCATCACCGGACGGTGGTCGCGGCCGTCGTCGCCGCGGTACTTCAACTCGAAGCGCTCGGGCAGGACGAAGTCGACTTGAACCGTCCCGAGCTGCCACTTCCGGCCGATCGCGTCGTGCAAGTTGATGTCGAGCTTCGGTCCGTAGAACGCGCCGCCGCCTTCATCGAGTTGGAACGGCAGGTTGCGTGAGATCAGCGCGCGCCGAATCGCATCCTCGGCGATCTCGTCGGTCGGGCCGCGGTGCTCGCGCGTGCTCAGGAAATACTCGAAATCTTTGAAGTCGAACGCTTCCATGAGCCGCAGCGCCTCGTCGAGCGTCTGCTCGAATTCGGCCTGCAGCTGCTCCGGCGTGCAGAAGAGATGCGCGTCGTCCTGCGTGAAGCCGCGAACGCGCGTCAGCCCGTGCAGCGTCCCGCTGCGCTCGAAGCGATACACGGTCCCGAACTCGCTGTACCGCATCGGCAGGTCGCGATACGAACGGCTGTCGCTCTTGTAGATGAGGATGTGGCCGGGGCAGTTCATCGGCTTGAGCCGGAAGCGCTGACCCTCGACCTCGAGCGGGCCGAACATCCCGTGCGCGAAGTTTTCGAGGTGTCCCGAGGTCGCGTAGAGATCTTCGTGGACGATGTGCGGCGTCACGACGGGCTGGTAGCCGCGTTCGCGCAGGCCTTCGCGGATGAACTCCTCGACGATCCCGCGCATCAGCGCACCCTTCGGATGCCAGAAGACGAGGCCGCCGCCCGCCATCTCGTCGATGTGGTAGAGGTCGAGCTCGGCGCCGAGCTTGCGATGATCGCGCTTCGCGGCCTCTTCGAGGAAGGCGACGTAGTCGTCGAGCTCCTGCTGCGTCGGGAATGCCGTCCCGTAGATGCGGCGGAGCATCGCGTTGTGCTCGTCGCCGCGCCAATAGGCGCCGGCGAGCGACGTCAGCTTGAGCGCGCCGATCGCGCCCGTCGAGTCGGCGTGGCCGCCGCGGCAGAGATCGGTGAACTCGCCGATCGTGTAGAGCGTGATCGGCTCGCCCTCGGGGATCCCCTCGGCCAGCTCGACCTTGTACGGGTTGCTCTTGAAGTGCTCGATCGCTTCGTCGCGCGTGACGCGGCGGCCGGTCATCGGATAGTCGGCTTGCACGATCTCGCGCATCCGCGCCTCGAGCTTCTCCAGGTCCTCAGGCGTGAACGGCGTCGCGCGGTCGAAATCGTAGTAGAAGCCGTTCTCGATCGCGGGACCGATCGTCGGCTTGGCATCGGGGAAGAGGTCCTGCACGGCGTACGCGAGGACGTGGGCTGCGGTGTGGCGGAGCTGCGCGATGTCCACCGGCGTCGAGGTCGTCACCCCGGGCCTTTCGCCGTCGGCGTTCGGCGTGCCTCACACGCCGACCGCGGCGTGACGAAGTCGCGGCGCTGCCCTACACTCGCCCTGATGACTGCGCGAGCGATCGACCCCACCGAGCACCACGGGGCCGCCGGCTCCACCATCCGCGATCTCGTCCTCGGCGTCGCCGACGGCCTGACCGTCCCATTCGCGCTGGCGGCGGGGGTGACGGGTGCCGTTGCCGCGAGCGGGATCGTGCTCACCGCCGGGCTCGCCGAGATCGCGGCCGGCGCGATCTCGATGGGATTGGGCGGCTACTTAGCCGCGCGCAGCGAGGCGCAGCACTACCGGACCGAATACGCCCGGGAGATGCGCGAGACGCACGAGATGCCGAACGAAGAGCTCGCCGAGGTGATGACGATCCTGCAGGGCTACGGTGTCCGCGAACCGGTGCTCAGCCGCGTCGTGCACGAGATCGCAAGCGACCGCGAGCAGTGGGTCGAGTTCATGATGCGCAACGAGCTCGGCCTCGAGAAGCCCGACGAGCGGGCCGCCCCGCGCAGCGCGGCGCTCGTCGGCGGCGGCTACATCCTAGGCGGGATCTTTCCGCTGGCCCCCTACGCGTTCTTTGCCAACGCCCACGACGCGCTGCTGTGGTCGATCGGCTGCACCTCGATCGCGTTGCTCGCCTTTGGCGTCATTCGCGCGAAGGTGCTCGAGACGCCGGTCGTGGTCGGCGCGCTCCAGTCATGGTTCATCGGCGCCGTCGCCGCTGCGGTGGCGTACGGCCTGGCCCGGCTCGTCGCCCACTAGCGGCGTAGAATGCGAAACGGACCGCGCGATGCGCGATCCGTTGCGGACATGGTGGGCGGCACAAGGATTGAACTTGTGACCTCTACAGTGTCAATGTAGCGCTCTCCCACTGAGCTAGCCGCCCGTGTCCAAGGCGAGAGTGTAGCCGATGCGGCGGTTCCGCGTCAAACCCCTCCCCGAGGCCAAGTGTGACGGTCGTCTATGCTCCCGAGCAAGCCCGGCACCCGATAGTGAGAAAGCACGTGGTCGCTTCGAACCACGGCCGACTAGGAGGGTGCCTACCGTGCAGCTCGTTCTCCCCCGTTTTCTGACCGCGATCGGTACGGCCGCCGTGCTCGCGGCCTGCTCCTCGGCGAGCGGCACCGGACCCATGCCCGGCACGAGCGGCAACCTCGGTCCGCAGAGCGCGGCGCGGCAAACGGTCGCGGCCGGCACCACGGCGGCGTCCACGATTCGATCGACCGCGAGCCATCACGAAAAGCCGGACCTCGCGGCCTCGCCGAGCAGCGTCGACTTCGTCTCGGGTGACTCCCCGGCGCAGACCGTCGCGATCACCGGCAAGGATGACAACCGGCCCTACGACGTGACCATCGCCGGGACCGGCAACTGTCCCACCGTCTCGCCGGCGACGCTGCGGTTGAAGCACGCCGCCTCGGGACACCACGGCGACGGCGACGGCCGCCACAGTGACGACGACGATCGCGACGGTGCGGCGACCGCGACGATCACCGTGACGCCGAACGGCGCCGGCCCGGCGACCTGCACGATCACGATCGCGCAGCACGACGGCGACGCGAAGCACGACGCCGACGATTCGCTCACCATCCCGGTGACCGTCGGCGGCGCGACGCCGACGCCCGTCCCGACGCCGACGTTCACGCCGACCCCCTCACCGCGCTGATCGCGTCGCCGCTCCGCGGCGATGCAACGAACCAGGCGAACGTGTTGTTGTACCTCCGGTGCACGCACACGCCTGGTTCGTTTTTTTGGTCGCTACGCTCGGGATCTGTCTCGCGCCGGGCCCCGACATGCTCTTCGTCGTCACCGCGGCGAGCCGCGGCGGCAGGCGCGCCGGCCTGACCGCGGTCGCGGGAATCACCAGCGCGATGACGCTGCACGTCGGCGCGGCGGCGGTCGGCCTCTCCGCGCTCTTTGCCGCGTCGGCGACGGCGTTCAACGTGCTGCGAATCGCCGGCGCGCTGTACCTCGTGTGGCTCGGGATCAACGCACTGCGCGGTGCCGGCGGCGAGGCCGCACCGGCCGCCGGCGTCGCGAGCGGTGAGGCGTTTCGCCGCGGCTTTCTGACGAACGTTACGAACCCCAAGGTGATCGTGTTCTTCGCCGCGTTCTTGCCGCTGTTCGTGGTGCCGGGCGGCGCACCGGTGCCGCTGCAGCTGCTGACGCTGGGACTCGTCTTCGCCGCGATCGGCTTGGTTTTCGACGTGACGATCGCGGTCGCGGCCGGCGCGATCGGCCGGCGCGTCCTGCGCGACCCGCGTGCCGTTCGCCTGCTCGACGCCGTTGCAGGGTTGGTGATGATCGCGCTCGGCGTCGAGCTGGTCGCGGAACCGGCGCGGACCTAGCGCCACAGGCGACCGGCGCGCGGGCGCGGAACCGCGCCGGGGCTATGGAACCCGTTCGCTTCGAGTCGCTCGCGCCCGTGATCGTCGTCGAAAAGGTCGAGCCGACGCGGAACTTCTTTCGCGACCGGCTCGGCTTCGAACAAACGGTCGTCGTGATGCACGGCGACGACCTGGGCTTCGTGATGCTGGAGAAGGACGGGATCACGGTCATGGTCCAGTCGCACGCCAGCCTGATCGAGGACGTCGGGCACGAGGCGGCGCGCAGCGTGAACGAGACGATCTCGAACCGCGGCGCCGCCGCGCTCTACCTGAAGGTCAACGACGTCGATCTCGTCGTGCCTGCGCTCGCCGACACTGACGTGATCGTGCCGCTGCGCAAGACCGAGTACGACATGCACGAGATCTGGGTGCGTGAACCCGGCGGCCACGCCGTCGTCGTCGCCTCGGAGCTGAAGCGTTAGCCCTTCTGCTGTTTGACCGGCGCCTGACGGCGGTTGAGCACCAGGATGCGATCCGCGTGACGCGCGCCGAGCAGCTTCTGGTCGTAGTAGACCTTGACGAGCTGCCCCGAGTGCAGCGACTTCATCTGGTACGTCGTCTTCCCGTCTTCCGAGAACACCTGATCGAAGTGCGGCACGAGTAAGAAGCTCAGCTCGTTGCCGGTCTTGTCGTCCTTGACCTTGATGTTGTTGGCCGAGATGTGGACGAGAGTCCCTTCGACCCACGAGGAGCCGACGGGGACTGCCGCAGCCGGAGCCGGCGTCAGCGCGGCAACCCCGAGGGCGGCGGTGAGGGAGATCGCCGCCAAACGCGCGGCAAGCAGAAAAGTACGCATGGGGACGATGTACCCGTACGGCGCCTGCTTCTCTCCTAGGCGTGGGTCAGGCGGCTCGCTTGCGCTTGGCAGCCCGGACCGACCGCTCCAGCAGCTCCTTGAGCGGCCGCTTCTCGCGCGCGACGATCTTCTCGAGGAACGCGACCACCGCGGCTTCGTGCCGGCTGAGCGCGTGCGGGTCCACGCGTTTCGCGGCCCGCTCGACGAGCGCCAGCGCGCCGTTCGCGAGAAACTCCTCGATGATCGCGGGATGGATATACGATTTCTTGCAAACCGCCGGCGTGTTACGCAGCCGGTCTGCGACCTTCTTGATCGTCTCGACGAGGGCCGTCTTCGCGTGACCCTTCCCTTCGGAGCGCACGGCGGCGAGCTCGAGCGAGCAGTACATCGTCGCTTCCCACGTACGGAAGTCTTTCGCGCTGAACTCCTCGCCGGTGACCTCACGCAGATAGGCGTTGACGTCGTCGGAGTGGATCGGGTGCGCGTTGCCGTCTTCGTCGAGCCACTCGAAGAGGTGTTGCCCCGGCAGATCGCGGCTCTCTTTGACGATCCGCGCGATGCGCTTGTCCTTGACGGTGACGTCGTGGACGACGCCGCTCTTGCCCTTGAAGTGGAAGCGCAGCGTGTCGCCGCTGATCTTCGCGTGCTTGTCCTGCAGCGTCGTCAACCCGAAAGAGTCGTTGTCGCGCGCGTATTCCTCGTTGCCGACCCGGATCGCCGTCTCTTCGAGCAGCGAGACGACGGTCGCGATGACCTTCTCGCGCGGAAGACCGGGCAGCTTGAGGTCGCGTGCGATCGCGCCACGGATCGCGGGGAGCGCCTTGGCGAACTCGATCATGCGGTCGAACTTCGTCTCGTCGCGGACCGCGCGCCAGCGTTTGTGGTACCGGTACTGCTTGCGACCGCGTGCGTCGCGACCGGTCGCCTGCACGTGGCCGTTGCGAATCGGGCAGATCCACACGTCGGTGTACGCCGGCGGGACCGCGAGGGAGCGGATGCGGGCGAGCTCGTCCTTGTCTTTGATCGGCTTGCCGTCGACGCCGACGTACGAAAAGCTCTTGCCGCGCTTGACCCGGCGGATCCCGGGCATCGCGTCGGTCGTGTAGCGCAGTCCGGCGGCCTTCGCCGCCTCCGGCCCGTCCAGCGTCTGCATGCTGACCGGGTTCATACCCCGGGAGGGGTAAAAAGAGCCCGGTCCTCCTAGACAGGCCTCACCCCCGTCGTTTAGAATACCCCGGTTCGTCCGTCGAGGGCGTGGGCGCGTAGCTCAGTGGGAGAGCATCCGCTTCACACGCGGGGGGTCGTTGGTTCAATCCCAACCGTGCCCACCATGAACTCGATGGCGTTGTAGCTCAGTTGGTTAGAGCGCCGCCCTGTCACGGCGGAGGTCGTGGGTTCGAGCCCCATCAACGTCGCCAGTCCGGCGCCGGATCTCGTACGAGGTCCGGCGCTTGCTTTTGCGAACACGGCGCGGCGTGACGTCGATCGTCGTCGATCACCTGACGAAGCGGTACCCGTCCGGGACGCTGGCGCTCGACGACGTCGTGCTCGACGTTGCCGCCGAGGAGTTCGTCGCGATCGTAGGACCGAGCGGCTGCGGCAAGAGCACCCTGCTGCGCATCATGGCCGGGCTGGACGTGCCGACCGAGGGGCGCGTCGCGATCGAAGGCCCCGACGCCGGGACGGATCGGCTGCCGAGCGCGACGGTCTTTCAGGAGACGTCGCTGTTCCCGTGGATGCGGGTCGACGCGAACGTCGCGGTCGCGTTCGATGCGCTGAGCGTCGATCGCGCAACCGTACGGCGCCGCGTCGACGACGTGCTTGCGACCGTCGGCCTCGCCGCAAACGCGCGCTCGTGGCCGTACGAGCTCTCGGGCGGGATGAAGCAGCGCGCAGCCGTCGCGCGTGCGTTCGTCACCGATCCGCCGGTGCTGTTCATGGACGAGCCGTTCGGCGCGCTCGACGAGCAGACGCGCGTCGGACTCGCCAACGAGCTGATGCGGCTCTGGGAGCGGTCGCCGAAAACCGTCGTCTTCGTCACCCACGGGATCGAGGAGGCGGTGACGCTCGCCGATCGCGTCGTCGTGATGAGCGCGCGGCCGGGGACGGTGAAAGAGATCCTGCCCGTCCCGTTTCCGCGTCCGCGCGACGCCGTGACGATCCGCGCCCAGCCCGGATTCGGCGAGCTCGTGGTGCGGATCTGGGAGCTGCTGCGGTGACGGCGGGGCGGATCGCGTTCCGGTTCGTCGGGCCGCTCTCGCTGTTGGTCCTGTGGCAGGTTGCGGGGATGACGCACGTCCTCGACACGCGGTTCTTTCCGACGCCGACGGCGGTGTTCTGGAACTTCGTCGACTACGCGCGCAGCGGCGCGCTGGCGCACAACGCGCTCGCCACGTTTTCACGGCTGATCGTCGGCCTCGCGATCGGCGGGATCCCGGGGACTGCGCTCGGCCTCGCGATGGGGATGAACCGCTGGGTCTACGCGTTCTTCCAGCCGGTCTTCGCGCTGCTCTATCCGATCCCGAAGATCGCGATCTTGCCGCTGTTCTACATTATGTTCGGGACCGGCGAGGGTGCGAAGTGGGCGGCGATCGCCGTCGGCGTGTTTTTCTTGATGGCGATCAACACCGAGGCCGGCGTGCGGCAGATCGAGCGCATCTACCTCGACGTCGCGCGCGCCTACCGTCTGCGGCCGCTGACGCTGTTCTTCCGGGTGCTGCTGCCCGGCGCGCTGCCGAACATCTTCGCCGGGCTCAAGCTGAGCATTGGGATCGCGATCGTCCTCGCCGTCGCGGCCGAATATCAGCTCACCAAGAGCGGCCTCGGGTACGAGATCTACAATGCCGGCCAGCTGCTCGACGTCGAGCGGCTCTATGCGGCCCTGGTGGCCGTCTCGCTGCTCGGGTTCGGGCTGACCGCGGCCGCCGACAGCTTGGAAGTGCTGGCGATCCCGTGGCGGCGGCCCCCGCGGGTGTGATCGAACGCAAAGATCGCTTGATCTGGTAGGGGACCTCCAAGGCGGAACCTCGACCGCCTGGCGAACAAGCCCTTCCGTGGAAGTTGACGGAGCGACACACGCACGGAAGCATGTGCGAGCCCTACTCGTCACCGCCGATGCACACGACTCGTCGCGGTGGCTCGACGCGGCCTGCGAAGACCTTTCCTTCGAAGCGACCGTGGTCGACAACCTCGCCGGCGCGCTCCACCGTGTCGAGCGACATGCGATCGACGTCGCGATCGTCGGGACGAACCTGGCCGACGGCTCGTACCGCGACCTGCTCCGGATGCTGCTCGTCGCGCGCGAGGATCTGCCCGTCGTCGTCGTCGGCGCGCTGGACCACGACGGCGTCCGTGACGCGATCGCGCTCGGGGCGAGCGACATCATCGCGCCGACCGATCTGGTCCGCCTCGGCCCCGCGATCTCGCGCGCCCTCCGCGACTGCGTCCTGGTCGGACAGCTCCGCCGCACGCGCGCCGAGACGATGCTGCTCGACGAAGCGCTGCGCCGCACCCGCGACGAGCTCGCCGTCGTCGCCATCGACGACGGCCGGACCGCCGCGGTCTACGCGACGCGCCCCGATCTGATCGGCCGCCATCTCGCCGAGCTGCCCTTCGTGCGCGACGGCGACGAGGCCGAGGAGTTGACGGCCGCGGTCCACGCGCTGCGGCCGGCCCGGTTGAGCTTCGGCTCCGGGACCGTCACGGTCGAGCCGCTGGCGACGCCGCCCTTCGATCGCCGCTACGTCGCGATCACGCTCGAGCGCGGCGGCTCGGTCGCGCTCGACGAGCGCGACCCGGTGACCGGGCTGCCGCAGCGTTCGGCGTTCGAGCGCATCGCGCAAGGCGCCCTCGCCGAGGCCGAACGCGACGGCACGTCGACCGTCGTGCTGTTCCTTGACGTCGACCGGTTCCACGTCGTCAACGAGCTGGGCGACCACACCGCCGGCGACAGCGTGCTGCGCGATATCGCCAACCGGCTGCGCGCCGCGATGCCCGACGCCTACGTCGCGCGCTTCGGCGGCGACGAGTTCGTCGTGCTGCGGCTCGAAGACACGCCGCGCACCGCCGAGGGGACCGTCGACGCGGCCGTCGCCGCGTTCATCGCGCCGTTCACCGTCGCCGACAAGCCGGTCTTCCTCACCGCAAGCATCGGCGTCGCGCACGCCCCCGACGACGCGACCGACGTCGCCGCGCTCATCGGCACCGCCGAAGCGGCCGTCTTCGAAGCGAAGCGGATGGGCCGCAACACAGTCCGCTGGTACCGCTCGCCCGGCCTCTCGTCGTCGCTCGAACGCGTGCTGACGCGCCGCGACCTCCACGGCGCGATCGACCGCGGCGAGTTCGAGCTCTACTACCAGCCGATGTACGACATCGAGACCCGCGCCATCCACGGCGTCGAAGCGCTGCTGCGCTGGCGTCATCCGGTCCACGGTCTCGTCCTGCCCGACCGCTTCATCCCGGTCGCCGAAGAGTTCGGCCTGATCGAGGAGATCGGGACGTGGGTGCTCGACCAGGCCGTCAAACAGGTACGCGCGTGGGCGGACATCGGGATCCCGGCGATCCGCGTCAGCGTCAACGTCTCGGCGCGCCAGTTCGAAAGCGACGGTCTGCC
>DASYFS010000432.1:0-15799 GCA_036498305.1 Candidatus Elarobacter sp.
GCGCGCCGCCTCGGTCGCGACGCCGCCGAGGACGAGCGCGTTGGCGACGATCCCGTCGCCTTTGTGCTCGCGCGCGATCGCCTGCATCAGCACGTTCACCCCGGCCTTCGCCGCGCCGAAGAGCGCGCGGCCCGGCGCGGGTTGTTTCGAGGAGCCGGCGGTGACGACGACGATGCGACCGCGCGAGCGGGTGCCGTCGCGATACGGCTGCGCCAGCATCGCGCGCAGCGCCGGGAGCGCGAGGTTATAGGTCGTCTCGAGGTGACCGCGCACGTTCTCGCGCAGATCCTCGAGCGTCGAGCGCACGAGCGGCGCGGTTTTCGACTCGCCGGCGAGACTCACGAGCGCGTCGACGCGGCCGAACCGCTCGACGCACGCCGCGACGGCGCGCTCGGCCTGCGCGGGGTCGCCGGCGTCGGCTGCGAACGGGATCGCCGCGGCGGCCTCGTCGTCGTCGAGCAGGTCCTCGATCGTGCGCTTCGCGCGGTCTTCGGAACGCGAGAGCACGAGCACGCGCGCACCTTCGCGAACGAACGTCGCCAGCGTCGCGCCGCCGACCCTACCGGTCGCACCGGCCAACACGATCGCATCACCTTGCAGCAGCACGGGCACCTCGCGAGCGGAAGCACGACCGCAAGTGGTCGTCGACGACCCCGGTCGCCTGGAGAAACGCGTAGCAGATCGTCGTTCCGACGAAGCCGAAACCGCGCTTCTTCAAGTCACGGCTGAGCGCGTCGGAAAGCTCCGTCGACGCCGGAACCTCCGCCGAGGAGCGCGGCAGGTTCACGAGCGGCTCGCCGTCGACGAACTTCCAGAGGTAGGCGTCGAACGAGGCGAACTCGCGCTGCACGGCGCGGAAGCCGCGGGCGTTCGCGATCGACCAGTCGATCTTGGCCCGATTGCGCACGATCCCGGGATTCGCGAGCAGCGCGGCGCGCTGCACGTCGGTGAATCGCGCCACCTTCGCCGGATCGAAGCCGCGATACGCCGCGCGGTACGCCGCCCGTTTGCCGAGGATCGTCGACCACGACAAGCCGGCTTGCGCGCCTTCGAGGATCAAAAACTCGAACAGCTGCAGGTCGTCGTGGACCGCGACGCCCCACTCCTCGTCATGGTAGGCGGTCATCGCCGGATCGGCGCCCGTCGCCCAGCTGCAGCGGTGCAGCGCCGCGGCCGCGCTCATTGAAGGAACGCGCCCGCGATCTTGTCGTTCTTGTCGAGCGAGAACGTCATCGGGGTCTGCTGTTTCGAAAAGACCCCGGTGTAGTGATAGACCGTGCCGGCGCCCTGATCGACCTTGCTGCGGAAGATCAGCTTCTGCAGCGTTCCGAGCGCGTCGAGCTGGCTCGCGACCTCGCCGAGGCGCTCCGCCGAAAGCTGCGCGTTCATCTGATCGCTAACGGTCGCACGGTCGACGCGCCCTTGCTGCAACGCGGTGAAGAACACGCGAAACCGCTCGGTGATCGCGGCATCCTCGCCGGGTGCGACCGTCAGCGCCGCCGCCTTCCGCTCCGTGACGGCACGCTGCGAGGTGGCGGGAAAGAGCGCGGCGAGGAGGGGACCATTGACCTTCGCGGTCGAGAACTCGAACGCGTTGCCGAGGACGACGATCGCAAAGCCTTGGCTCGGCAGCATCTCGTTGTCGCCCTCGAAGCCCGGCAACCCGCCGTGATGGCCGACGAAGGTGAGGTCGCCCAGCCGGAACAGGTTCACGCCGAGGCCGTAGGTCGCGCCCTCTTCTTTGGTGGCGATCGGGTTCGCTTGCATCTGCGCGAACGTCTGCGGGCGCAGCAGCGCGCCGTGCATGAGCGCGATGTCGAAGCGCGCGACGTCGGAGGCCGTGGAGACGATGTCGCCGGCGGCGAAGAGCCACGAGGGGTCAACCGCCTTTACCGGGATCGCTTCGGCGTGGACATATCCGGTCGCTGCACCCGGCGGGAGCGCGCCGACCGTCGTACTGCTCATCCCGGCGGGACGGAAGATGTGCTGCTCCTCGTAGGCGGGGAGCCGCGTTCCGCTCACCTTTTCGACGACCAGGCCGAGCAGAACGTAGCCGGTGTTGCTGTAGTCCCAGCGCGTCCCCGGCTTGAACGCGAGCGGCTGCTTCGCCGCGGCGGCGAGGATCGCGGCCGGCGTCGTCGCGGTCGTGACGCTTCCGCTCGCGAACGCGTCGTCGGCGTAGTTCGGGATCCCCGAGGTGTGCATCAGCAGCTCGCGGATCGTCACCTCACGAGCGTGCGGCGCGCCCGGAAGCACCGCGGCGAGCGGCTCGTCGAGCTTCAGCTTCCCGGCTTCGACCTGCTGCAGCACCGCGACGGCGGTGAACATCTTCGTGATCGAGGCGATGCGGAAGCGCGTGCTCGTCGATGCCGCGCGCTTGGCGGCGAGGTCCTCGAGGCCGGCGGCGTGCGCGTAGGCGAGCTTTCCGTTCTCGACGATCGCGACCGAGACGGCCGGCGCCGACGGCGAGTCGGCCGAACCGGATGACGACGCGACGATCGTGTCGAGCTCGCTCGCGAGCTTCGGCGCGATCGCGGCCGGCGCTTCGATCGCGCCGGCCGGCGCCGCCGCATCCCAGCCCAGTCCGAGCACGAGGGCGAGCGCGAGCAGCGTCTTCACGCGACCTCCTCCGCCGCGCGGGCTCGGTGTTCCTCGACCTAGGCCGCCACCGGGCGGCACGTCTCGCACGGAACGAGTCCGTGCTCGTGTGCTTCCTGGACGCTGTGCAGCCCGATCACGCCGGGCTTGCCGAAGTTCCTCGCGATCACGCCGCAGGTCGGCAGACAGAAGTACCCGTCTTCGCCGACGAACCGGTAGCCCTCGCGCGCGACGCGCTCGAGAGCGGCGAAATCGACGCCCTCGTCTTCGAGCAGATCGCGCTTGACCTCGCCGCCGAAGACGTAGCCGCCCGGCGTGTAGTCACCGCGGATCACGCGATGACACGGGATCAGCAGCGGGACCGGATTGTGCCCGAGCGCGTTGCCGACCGCGCGCATCGCGCCCGGCGCGCCGAGCTCGCGCGCCACCCAGCCGTAGGGACGCGCGTGGCCGCGGCCGATCTCGGCCGCCTTCTCGAGGACGCGGCGCTCGAACGGCGAGCACATGCTAAGGTCGATCGGGACGTCGACGTCCTCGCCGCGCAGCTTCGCACGCGCCGCCTCGGAGATCGGATCGTCCTCGACGGCGCGCACCGCGCGGCAGCCGAACCGTTCGCCGTACCAGATCTCGAACGCATCGGCGTCCGCGGCGGGACGGACGGCCGTGACGCCGTCGGCGCGCCAGGCGACGAAGACGTCGCCGATCGCGCTCGGCGCGACGCAATAACGGTCGAGCCCGCAGCGCGCAAAGACGCGCGCGGTGAAATCGGAAGGGACGTCGCGTTCACGCATCGGCGTTCTCCAGGTAGGCGCGCACGGCGAGCAGGCCGCGGTGCGCCGACGCCTTCACCGTCCCGACAGGCTGGTCGAGCGATTCGGCGATTTCGTCGTAGCTGAGGTCGTCGAGGTAGCGCATCACAAACGCGGGACGCACCGCGGCCGAGAGCCGCTTCACGGCGTCGTCGACCGAGGCCCACTGCTCGGCGTGCAGCACGACGCTCTCAGGCCCCTGTCCCTCGTCAAGGAGTGCGGCGCGCGGGTTGCCGTCGTCGTAGTCGAGCGTCTCGGCCGCCGGCGCGGCGTCGCGGATCGCGTTGTAGGTGAGGTTCCGCGCGATCTGATAGAGCCACGCCCGCAGGCGCAGCGCTTCGCGCCGCTCGCACGTGTAGGTCTGCAGGGCGCGGTAGGCGCGGACGAAGACGTCCTGAGCGACGTCTTCGGCGCGCGCGTCGTCGTGGAGCATGCGGGCGACGAAGGTCACGATCCGGCTCCGGTACGCGATGACGAGCCGCTCGAAGGAGCGGTCGAGATCGCGCGCGAGCGCGCAGGCGAGGAGCACGTCCGGATCGGGCACGGCCGCGGGACAGGCAACGGCCACCTCACCACCAGCCGACGGAGATCTTTCGCTCACGCAGCAGCCGCCGTTCCGACTCGTCGTTCCAGACCGTGATTTCCGGTTCCGACGGGTGCGCGTGCGCGATGGCGAGGAGGCCGACGACGATGATCGACAGGGTGAGGACGAAGAGCAGCATGGGTTCCTCCGGGGTTCTCGTTCGAATCGCCGGGGGAACACGAGGCTGCCCATCCGCGTTGCATCCTGAAGCTGCGAACCGCCCCTGAAGCGGCTGGTTTGCGGGTGAAGCAGGTCACACTTTGTGCGCTTTTGTTAACCGACGGTAAAGCCGCCGCTGCGCTATTCCGATGCAATAAATATGAGCGCTTGGCCGCTGTCGATTCTCGAAGCGGCGGTGGTTCGTACACCGTCGCAGCGTGTCGCCGTCGTCGCCGCAGAAGATGACCTCTTCGCGACGGATGGCGCAGTGGCGCGGTATCGCGACGCGTTGGAGACCCAGGTCTTCCCCGGCGTCGAGGTCGTGCTCTACGCGAGCGACGGTCGCCTCGACGGCGCTCCCGAAACCGTGGCGTCGCTCGCCGACGTCGATCTCGCCTCGCTGCGCTGGCATCGGTTCGACCTCCGCCGTCCCGCGTAAGCGAGCCGGCGTTCAGTCGCCGGGTCGCAACGTCCGATATTTATAGGACGATGCAAGTTCCGGCCACGGAGGACGCGGGGGCGCACGACCAATCGATGGTGTCGTCGCTTCGCGCTGCCTTCGAGGGCGCCGAAGCGGCCTGGAACCGCGGCGACGCCGACCATTTCGGCGTCTTCTTCACCGAGGACGCGACCTACATCGGCCGCGGCGGCCACGTCTTCGTCGGGCGCGGCGCGATCCGCGACGGCCACGCCGAGGCCTTCGCCGGCCCGTTCCGCGGCTCGCGGATCAAGTTCCGGCCGATGCACATCCGCTTTCTCAACCCGGAGCTTGCGATCGTCCACCTCGACGTCACGACCGTCCAGGCCGACGGCAGCGACACCCATGCCGTCACGACGGGGCTGATGCAGCGCACCCCGGACGGCTGGCAGATGCTGACGGCCCACACTTCGCAGGTCTAGCCCGCTACAGGTGCGCGATCTCGATCGCCGCCTCGGGTAACGCAGCCGCCAGATACTCCGCCGCGATCCGCCGGTGGCAGCGCGCCGGCGACGCCTCCGAGCACAGCAGACACGCCCGCTCGAGGACGTCGGCGCCGATCTCGCGTTCCACGGCCCGGTCTGCGAGCAGCGCGCGATAGGCCGCCGCGTACGCCTCCCACGACAGTGCCTTGCCGCGATAGGCGTCGAGCAACTCCGCAGTGGGCGCGAGCAGCGGCTCCGACCGGTACTCGATTCCCGCGAGTTCCCGCGCGAAGTACGCAAGATCCGGCATCTTCGCGAACGCCGCGAGCTGGCCGCCCGTGCGCAGCCGCGTGTCGATCAGCGTCACCACGCGCGCGTCGCGCAACCGGCCGAAGAACCGTTACGCCGTCGTCTGCGTGAATCCGATCGTGTACAGCGTCATCGAAAAAGAAAGACCCCCGCCGCAAGGCGAGGGTCTCTTCCCGTCGTGGCAGCTCGAACCCGTCGAGCCGCCGCGATCACATCATGTCGTAGCCGCCCATGCCGCCGCCGGGAGGTCCGCCGGCGTTGGCCGTCTTCGGCTCCGGCTTGTCGGCGATGAGCGTCTCGGTGGTGAGCACGAGGGCGCCGATCGAGGCCGCGTTTTGCAGCGCCGAGCGGGTGACCTTGAACGGCTCGACGATGCCGGCCTGAACCATGTCGACGAGCTCGCCGCTCATCGCGTCGAAGCCCTTACCGGGATCGGCGTTCTTGACGCGGTTCACTTCGACGCTGCCTTCGAAGCCGGCGTTCTCCGCGATCTGGCGGAGCGGCTCCTCGAGCGCGCGACGGATGATGTCGACGCCGATCTTCTCGTCGGGGTTCGCGGTCTCTTTGGCGACCTTCTCGAGGGCCTTGATCGCGTGGACCAGCGACGAGCCGCCGCCGGGGATCATGCCTTCCTGCACGGCAGCGCGGGTCGCCGAGAGGGCGTCCTCGATGCGGTGCTTCTTCTCTTTGAGCTCGGTCTCGGTGGCCGCGCCGACCTGGATGACGGCGACGCCGCCGGACAGCTTCGCGAGGCGCTCTTGGAGCTTCTCGCGATCGAAGTCGCTGTCGGTCTCTTCGATCTGACGCTTGATCATCTCGATGCGGCCCTTGATCGCTTCGGGCTTACCGCGGCCGTCGACGATTGTCGTCTCTTCCTTGGTAACCTTGACGGTCTTGGCCTGACCCAGGAGATCCGGGGTGACCTTGTCGAGCTTGAGGCCGAGCTCTTCGCTTACGACGGTCGCGCCGGTGAGGGTCGCGATGTCCTTGAGCATCTCTTTGCGGCGGTCGCCGAAGCCCGGCGCCTTGACGGCGACGGTGGTGAACGTGCCGCGCAGCTTGTTCACGACGAGCGTCGCGAGGGCTTCGCCTTCGACGTCTTCCGCGATGATGAGCAGCGGCTTCTGAACCTGAACGATCTTCTCGAGCAGCGGGAGGATGTCGGCGATCGCCGAGATCTTCCGCTCGGTGACGAGGATGTACGGATCGTTGAGCTCCGCTTCCATCCGCTCCGAGTCGGTCACCATGTACGGCGAGATGTAGCCCTTGTCGAAGAGCATCCCGTCCTTGGTCTCGACGTCGGTCTTCATCGTCTTCGATTCCTCGACGGTGATGACGCCGTCCTTACCGACTTCCTTCATCGCCTGCGCGATGAGCTCGCCGATCGTCTTGTCGTTGGCCGAGATCGACGCGACCTGCGCGATCTTCTCGGTCGAGTCCACGACCTGCACGAGCTTCTGCATCTCGGCGACCGCCGTCTCGACGGCCTTCTCGATGCCGCGCTTGATCAGCAGCGGGTTCGAGCCGGCGGTGACGTTGCGGAGGCCTTCACGGATGATCGCCTGCGCGAGAACGGTCGCGGTCGTCGTGCCGTCGCCGGCGATGTCGTTCGTCTTCGAAGCGACTTCCTTGACGAGCTGCGCGCCCATGTTTTCGAACGTATCGGGGAGCTCGATCTCTTTCGCGATCGTCACACCGTCGTTGGTGATCGTCGGCGATCCGAACTTCTTGTCGAGCACGACGTTGCGGCCCTTCGGACCGAGGGTCACCTTGACCGCGTCGGCGAGGATGTTCGCGCCGCGCTCGAGCGCGCGACGAGCGTTCTCGTCGAATACCAGTTGTTTGGCTGCCATGATTTTCTAGTTCGCTCCAGCGCCGACGGGCGCGTCGGTGATTACCGCGAGCACGTCTTTTTCAGAGATGATGAGGTACTCTTTGCCGTCGAGCTTGATCTCGGACCCCGAGTACTTCGAGTAGATGATCTTGTCGCCGGGCTTGACGTCCATGGCGAGCTTGGTGCCATTGTCGAGCGTGCGGCCGGAACCGACGGCGAGGACGCGGCCTTCCTGCGGCTTTTCTTTCGCGGTATCGGGCAGGAAGACGCCGCCGGCGCTCTTCTCGGCCTGTTCCACGTGCTCGACGACCACGCGATCGCCCAGTGGCTTGAGATTCACGAAAACCATTCCTCCGAGAGCTTGTGCTTCCGGGTAGAGTTAAGGGGTAATAGAAGCGTGCCGATTGGCACTGGTGGCATTAGAGTGCCAGCCGGACTTAAACGTTAGCAAACTCGGCAGCCGAGTGCAAGAGGCGAGGAACCGATCAGAGGCCCGCGCCGCCACCCGGCCGCCGGGCTGCGGGTACAAGGGGCCGGTGCCGTTCGTTTCCCGTGCCGTCGTCGAGCGCGTAGCCGACTGCCCGTTTTCCGTCGCCCATGAGTACGCCGCGGAGTTCTTCCGCGGTGCCGAGGACCGAGGGATCGAGGTCCGCGTGCCGTTGCGCGACTTCTTCTATGTGGTCCGCGGGCACGTCCGCAAACCGGTGAGCCTCGTCTTCGCCGCCCACCCGGACGAGCTCGAAGGCGGTCGGGGCCACGACGCGCTACTGATCGAGTGGAAGGCCGGGACCCGCTTGCTTCCCGACTTTCACGGGACGTTGCGGCTGCGGATCGAGACGGTCGATTCGACGCGGCTGACGCTCGAAGGGACGTGGCGGCCTCCGCTGGGACCGTTCGGGCGGGTGTTCGACCCCCTCATCGGGCGCGCGATCGCGAAGGCGACGATGCGCGACCTCGTCGGGCGGATCGCCGAAGCGCTCGAGCGGCGAGAGGCGACGTACCGCTATGAGGGACGGAGGAGCGCGCCGGGCAGCTCGACGGCGTAACGCTCCGGTCCGCCCCAATACTCCGCCGATTGCTGCCGGCGAACGTCGAACGCCTCCGCGCCGCGCTCGACGGCCGCGGCGGCGAGCGCCGACAGGCCGGCCTGCGCCGACGCACGCGCCAGCATCGCGTAGAACTCGTCGAGCTCGTGCGCGTCGATCGTCCAGAAGCGGTCCACAAGATCGAACGCGTGGCGGACGCGCTCCTCGACGGCGGCATGCTCACCGAACGCGGCCGCCACCAGCGCTTCGTCGGCGCAGATGAACGCCGCGGCGTTCGCTACGTCGCCGCTAGGACGCCGCTCCAGCAGGCGCCGCGCGCGCTCGCGGTCGCCGGCGAGACCGCGCAGCAGCAGCGACTTGATGAGGAAGTCGGCGGTGTGCGCGTACTCGGAGGCGACGGCGCAGACCGGCGACGTCAACGCGGCTTCACCGATGCTGATCGCCTCGTCGTGCTCGCCGAGCAGCGAGGCGCAGCCAGCGATGAACCGCAGCGCGTGATAGCGCATCCGCTCCGGGGCCGCGGCTGGATTCGGGGTCCAGCGCCCCGGTTGGACCGACTCGATGAGCGCGAGCGCTTCCCGCGCCTTGGTCCGCGCCTCGGCGCGCCGGTGGACGACGAGATCGAGCGTGCTTTGGACGAGCAGCCGGCGTGCCACCATCAGCGGATCGGCGATACGGATGCGCATCGCGTCGTCGTTCACCAACCGCATCGCCTCGGCGTAGCGTCCGGCCCGCACGATTTCGAAGGCGCGCACCAGCAACGCGTTGAGCTCAGCGCTCTCGTCACCGATGCGGCGCGCGGCTTCGGTTGCCTCCGCGACGAAGGCCGGTCCGCTCGGCGCCTCGGCGCGCGTCGTGACGTTGGCGCCGATGGTCGCGCAGTGCGCGATCCGCCGCTCGTCGCGGGATGCATACGCATGGCGCAGCGCTTCGCGTGCGAACCCTTCGGCGCGCTGCGTCTCTTCGATGAAATTGTGCGCGGAGGCCGCAGCGACGAGAACGTCGGCCTGCAAACCCTCGTCGTCGTCGGGCGTGAGCAGCTCTCTTGCCGCGCCGATCGCGGCGCACGCGGGATAGTAGAGCCCGAGCGCCATCAGCGCGCGGGCGTTGGCGGCGTATGCCTCGATGCGCGTGATGCGCGACTCCGGCCGCGCGTCGCGTTCCGTGGCGGCTACCGCCGCTTCGAACCGTTCGCGGGCGTCGCCAAAGCGGCGTTGCTCGGCCAAGAGCGTCCCCGCGCGCAGGTATGCGCGCGCGGCGTCGAGGTGCCGATCGCACGAGGCGAGGTGGAACGCGATGCGGTCGGGGTCCCCGTATTCCGCCCGCCGGCCGAGGCGTTCGGCGAAGAACTCGTGAAAGCGCTTGCGCCGGCTGCTCGAGATCAGCTTGCGCGCGTGCTCGTGGAAAAGCGCGTGCTCGAAGCGCACGCCGTCGTCGTCGTCGGTGAAGATCCCGAGCGCCAGCAGGTCGTCGATCGCGTCGAGCACCTCGTCCTCGCTGCAGCGCAGCAGCTCCGCCGCTTCGTCCGGCGTCGCCGACGGCTCGACGGCGTAGATGCTTGCGACGCGCGCGGTTCGCTCTCCGCGCGAGCGCAGCCGCCGCTCGACGACGAGCGCGATCTCGTCGGGGAGCGTCTCGGGCGCCGCGCCGCCGTGCATCAGGCGCAGGAACGCGTTCATCGCGAACGGGTAGCCGTCACAGCGGGCGAAGACCGTCGCCGCCTCATCGGCGGAGAGACGATTCGTCGCGACGAGCGTTTCGATCGTCGCGGCGCGCGGCAAGGGGCCGAGCACGACGCTCGCGTCGATCGGCGGCAGATCGAAGCCGACGAGCGCACCGATCCCTTCGGGCCGGGTCGCGATCGCGGTGCTGGCCCGGCGCGCGATCGTGAGTACGGCGTCGAGGACGCTGCCGCCGATCGCGTGTGCGTCGTCGACGAGGAAGACCGCATCGGGATTGCGCGCGACGAGCGCCGCGCCGAAGCGCTGACCCGGCGAACCCTCGTCATCGTCCGGCGCCGCGCCGAACTCCGCTTCGAGCTGCTCGAGGCTCAGCGACTCACCGACCAAACCGATGCGAACGACACGGCGCGAGGCCGTCGCGAGCCGCCACGCGATCTGGTCGAGCAGCGAGGTCTTACCGATCCCCGCTTGACCCGAGATCAGGATCAGCGTCCGGCGTTCGGCCGCGAGCAAGGCCTCGATGCGTGCGAGCTCGGCGTCGCGCTCGATGAACGGCAGCGCGAGCGGCCCGTCCTGTTCCGCGTCGAGGACGGCGAACTCGCGCGCGAAGGCCTCGGACAACGGCAGGCGCGCCTCGTCGAAGGAGCGGCGCGCGCGCCGCAGCAGCTCGCGAGCGGCGGCGCGGCGCCCGGCGAGCAGCTCGCCGCGCAGCGCGACGGTCCAGGCCTCTTCGTTGAACGGATTACGTTCGAGGAGCCGATGCGCGTTGGCGATTCCCGACGGTTCGGTGAGCGAGCGCTCGAGCAGCGCCTCGTACGCCGCCTCGAGCGCCTCGCGCTCACGCAGCGACCAATCGTCGAACAGGCCTTCCAGAAACGGGCCGGTGTAGCGAGCCAGCGCGCCGGTCTCGCCGCGCGCCGCGTCCTCGGCGAAACGCTCCGCGTCGACCTCGACCGGGCCGATCCAGCGCACCGTCCCGAGGTCTCCGCCGATGCAGGCGTCGGGATCGGCACCGGCATCGCGCAACGAACGGCGGATCGACCAGAGCGCAGTCTTGAGGTTCCCGCGGCCGCGGTCGGCGTCGGCGTCCGGCCAGAACGCTTCGACGAGCGCGTCACGGGAGAACGCCGACGCGCGATTCCGTATGAGGTACGCGAGCAGCGCACGCGACTTGGCCGTCGAGGGTCCGGGGTGCTCTACCCCGTCCACGGCAACGGCGAAGCGCCCTAAAGTCGTCAGGGCGACGCGTGCCATGGCTTCCCGTTCGCCAGCCCGAATGCGGGTTCCGTGAAGCCCCTTGCCACCCGTGCCGAGCTCGCCGCCGGCCTCATCGCCGGAATCGCCGGCGCGATCCTGATCGACCTCTTCCTGTTCGGTGCCGAGATGACGCACGGGACGCCCCTCGCTACGGTGATCGCGCAGACGGGGAGGTTCATCGCCTCGGCGGTGATGGGTCCGAGCGCGGCGACGAACCCGGCGGCGCCGGCGATCGGTATCGTGCTGCATTTTCTCGTCTCCATCGGCTGGGCGTACGGCTACGTCTACCTCGTGCGCTCGCAGCCCCAGCTGCTGTCGCGGCCGTGGATCTCCGGCGCCGCGTTCGGTTTGGTCGTCTACATCTTCATGTCGCTGGTGACGCTCGCCGCGGGCCTCTATCACCGGCCCGGCCCGACGGCACTCTTCACCGCGCTCGTCGCGCACGTGCTGTTCTTCGGGATCCCCGTCGCGCTGATCGTCTCCCGCCGGCTCTCGCAGGCACCCGCGCGCGCGTGATCGCCGAGATCACGGTCGATCTCGGCGCCGTCGTTCGGAACGCGCAGACGCTCGCGCGCCTGGTCGCGCCGGCCCGGCTGACCGCGGTCGTGAAGGCGAACGCGTACGGGCACGGGCTCGTCCCGGTCGCGCGCGCCCTTGCGCCGCACGTCGCGCGGCTGAACGTCTACGCGCTCGAAGAAGCCGTCGCACTGCGCGACGCCGGGATCGATGCGCCGGTCCACGTGTTCGGGCCGATCCCGCCGCGCGACCTCGACACCGCGCACGCGGCGAACGTCGCGCTGACGCTGTGGGACACCGGACTCTATGCGCGTCAGGTCGCCAGCATCGCCCGCCGCCGCCGTCGTCCATTCGAAGTGCACGCGAAGATCGACACCGGCGTCGTTCGGCTCGGCCTGCCGCCGCGTGACGCGCCCGATGCGCTCGCACGGTACGCTGCGGCGCCGGAGCTCGTCCTCGCCGGCGCGTACACCCACCTCGCTGCCGCCGAAGAGCTCGACTCGACGTTCACCGACGAGCAGCTGACGCTGTTTCTCGACGCGACGCGCGGCCTCGCGTCCGGCGTCGAACGGCATGCCGCCGCGACCGCCGCCGCGATGCTGTGGCCGCAGACGCGACTCGACGCAGTGCGCGTGGGAATCGGCGTGTACGGCATCTGGCCGAGCGTCGAGACCGAAGAGCTGCTGCGCGCGCAGGGCGTCGAGCTCGTCCCGGCGCTGAGCTGGCGCACCGAGATCGTCGCCGAACACGCGATCGACGCGGGCCAAACGGTCGGCTACGGGCGGACGTGGCGCGCGGCGCGCCGCTCGCGGATCGGAACGCTGCCGATCGGCTACGCCGAGGGCCTTCCGCGCGCCGCCGGCAACGTCGCGCACGCGCTCGTGCGCGGGCTGCGCGTCCCGCTCGTCGGGCGCGTCTGCATGGACATGGCGTTCGTCGACCTCACCGACGTCCCGCAGGCGGCCGTCGGCGATGCGGTCACGCTGATCGGCGACGACGGCGCCGCGACGATCGGCGTCGAAGAGCTGGCGGGCGCGGCGGAGACGATCGGCTACGAGATCGTCGCGCGGCTCCCCGCGCACGTCCCGCGTCGCTACGCGGACTAAGGAGACGACGATGCTCGCACCGGCGTTCGCGACGTATGCGGTCACCCTCAACGGTGCGCCGGTGCTTCCGGCGACGCGCGCAGCGGTCGTCGGCGGTCACGTGCTGCTCCCGATCCGCGCGCTCGGCGAAGCGCTCGGCGCCGACGTGCGCTGGGACGCGGCGTCGCGCAGCGTCGTGATCCGGCGCGGTGGTCTATCGACGACGCTGCTCGCCGGCGGCTCGGTGATCGTCGCACAAGGTCGCGCGTACGCGCCGCTGCGCACCGTCGCGCAGACCTTCGGGATGACGGTCGACTACCGTCCCGCCGCGCGCACCGTCGCGCTCGCCGACGCGGTCCGCGCCGTCGGCAGCACGGTCGACGCGCCGACGCCGCGGCCGGCGAACGCGATCGTCGTCATCACCGGACCGGGGAACGGCGCGCAGATCGAAGCGCCGTATCCGACGCTGAGCGCGCGCTTCGCCGGCGTCCCGGGGATCGATCCCGCCTCGGTACGGTTCGTCGTCGACGGCCGCGACGTCAGCGCCGACGCTTCCGTCGTCGGCGACCAGATCTCGTACACGCCCCGCAGCGCGCTCGTCCCCGGTCAGCACGACGTGCGCGTCGACGCGCGCGCGATCGGCGGATCGCAGCTCATCGCAACGTGGTCGTTCGGCGACACGTTCGCGTTCGCGCCGCCGCCGCCGCCCGCGCCGCCGCCGGTTCGTGCGATCTATCTCGACCGCTGGGTGCAGCCCGGGACGTCGAACTTCGACGTCATCGTCCGCGGTGCGCCGGGGATCACCGGGTGGGTCGGGATCGAAGGGATCAACGGCGTCTTTCCGCTGCTGGTGTCGTCGTACGGAACGTACGTCGCGCACGTCGCCGTCCCGCCGGGTCTGAACGTTCCGTTCGCGCACGTCAGCGCGCAGCTCACGCTGCCGGGCGGGACGCCGCAGAACGTCATGCTGCCGCAAACGATCCCGCTGCTGACGGCGCCCGGCGCCGCCGATCGGAAGCAGCTGCGGCCGGCGCCTACGGCTACGGCTACTGCGACCCCGCGGCCAAGCGCGACGCCCGTGCTGCGGCGCCCGCTGCGGGTTCCGCGACCGACGCCGACGCCGCGACCATCGCCGTCACAGTAGGCGCGCCAGCGCCTCTTCGAGATCCAGCGTCCCTTCGTACAGCGCGCGGCCGACGATCGCCGCGTCGACGTTCGGCGGCGTCGCCTCGCGCAGCGCGATCAGATCGTCGATCGTGCGCGCGCCTCCGCTCGCGGTGATCTGCAGCCGGCGCAGTTCCGCCACGTGCGCGAGCGCGGCGAGATCGTAGCCCGAGCCCATCCCGTCGCGCGCGATCTCGGTGTAGACGACGCGCTGCACGCCCCACTTCGCGACGCGGCGCACGAGATCGTCGCGGCTGATCTCGGTCTCGCCGGCCCAGCCGCGCGTCGCGACGGCGTCGCCGCGCGCATCGATCCCGGCGACGATGCGGTCGCCGTAGAGATCGACCATCAGCCGAACCTCGTCGGGTTCTTCGACGAGCATCGTCCCGACCACGATCGCGTGCGCGCCGGCGTCGATCCGCGCTGCGACGTCGGCGCGCGAGCGGACGCCGCCGCCGGTCTGCACCGGGACGTCGACCGCGGCGCAGATTGCGCGCAGCGCGCTCTGATTCTCGCCGGTTCCGAACGCGCCGTCGAGATCGACGACGTGCAGCGCGGCCGCCCCGGCGGCGACGAACGCGCGGGCGCGCGCTACGGGGTCGGCGTCGTAGCGCGTTTCGCGCGACGGGTCGCCGCGCTCGAGCCGCACCGCGTACCCGCCGCGCAGATCGATCGCGGGGAGGAGCGTCAGCTCCCTCACCGCGCCGCCGCGGCGATCGCCAAGAAGTTGTCGAGGAGGCGGCCGCCGGTCAGGCGGCTTTTCTCAGGATGGAATTGCGTCGCCATCACCATGTCGCGCGCTACGATAGCGGCGAAACGCTCGCCGTAGTCGCACGACGCGACGAGCGTTTCGGTCGCCTCGACCCGGTAGGAGTGCAAGAAGTATGCCCACGAGCCGCTGCTGACACCGGTGACGAACGGATGCGTGCGCTCGATCACCAGTTCGTTCCAGCCCATGTGCGGAACTCGCGGCGCAGCGGTGAACCGGCGCACGACGCCGGGTAGAACTCCCAGACCCGCCGCGCCGCCGTACTCATCGCTGGAGTCGAACAACACTTGCATTCCGACACAGATGCCCAGGAACGGTCGCTTCGCGGCGATCGTTGTTCGGACGGCGTTATCCAAGCCGCGTTCGTGCAACGCGTCCATCGTGGCGCCGAACGCTCCGTCTCCGGGAAGGATCGCCGCATGCGAACGTTCGACGACGGCCGGATCGCCGGTGAGGACGTAGGCGACGTTGCGCCGCTCGAGCGCGGCGAGCAGCGAACCGACGTTGCCGCCGCCGTAATCGATCACCGCGAGCGGCGCCTCCGTCATGCGGCTCGTCGTTCGCTGCCCGCAGCGCTCGTGCTTGCCGCGGCGCTGACGAGCTGCGGCGGGGCCAGCACCGGCGCGCAGCCGCCGATGTCGCCGATCCCGCCGGGCGGGATGAACCCGTCGACCAGCGCGCCGGTCTCGACGCCGACGCCCGTCGATACGGCTACGCCGGCACCCACAGCGTCGCCGACGAGCGCGCCCGCCGGATCACCAGGTCCGACGGCGGCACCGGCCGACGCGCGGCTGCACGTGCCGCAGGGCTTCGCCGCAGCCGTCATTGCCAACGTCGGCGGAGCGCGTGAGCTCGCCGCGCTGCCGAACGGCGACCTGATCGTCGGAACGGGCGGCACGCGCGTTGCGATCGTCCCGAACGCCGAGGCGAGCGGGATCGCCGGGACGCCGGCGACGTTCGCGACGATGCCCGAGGGACCGGCGCAAGGCGTCGCGTACGGCGGCGGCGCGGTCTTCGTCGCGACGGAGCATCACGTCTATCGGATCGCCTACGCGAGCGGCGCGCAGAGCGGAACCGCGACGCAG
>DASYFS010000433.1:0-1988 GCA_036498305.1 Candidatus Elarobacter sp.
GCCGCTGCGAAAGACGCCGGCTAACACCTGCGAGGCGGCGTAGTCGGCGGCGTCGGTCCCGGGCACCCGGTAGCCGAGAACGCCGAAGCCGAACGGAAAGTCGATCGTGTCGTCGATCGTCGCGCTGGTCAGCGGAGCCGCGTCGATCGGCGCGTGGGCCGGGACCGCGACGGCCGGGATCGGCTCGAAGCGCTCGCGGATCAACGCGAGCGCGCGCTCGGGATCGAAATCGCCGGCGACGATGAGCGTCGCGTTTCCGGGATGGTACCAAGCGTGATAGAATGCCGCGATGTCGGCGGCCGTCATCTTCTCGAAGCTGGGCACCGTCCCGCCCGACGCCGTCGCAATCGGCGTTCCCGCGAAGAACGCGGCCTTCAGCTTCGACGAGACGCGGTAGATCGGCGAGCTTTCCTGCGCGCGGATCTCCTGTTCGATCGCGCCGCGCTCCGTCGCCCAATCGGCGGGACGGATCGTCGCGTTGACCATGCGGTCGGATTCGATGCGCAGCGCGAGATCGAGATACGCCGCCGGCATCTTGTAGAAGAATACCGTGTTCTGGAAGGTCGTCGCGGCGTTGTACTCGGCGCCCATGCGGGCCGCGACGTCGGCGAGCTGTCCCGCCGAGAGCGACGTGGTTCCGCGAAAGAGCATGTGCTCCGTCGCGTGCGCGATCCCGGGCATCGTATCGTCGTCGGAACCGACGCCGTACTCCATCACCGTGGTGACGACCGGCGCCAGCGTGTTGCGCAACAGGACGACGCGCATTCCGTTCGGGAGGGTCGCGCGTAGCGGCCCCGGCGTCTCGGCGCGCGCCGCCGTCGGCAGGAGCAGCAGGCCGGCGAGAACGGCAAACCCGAGGCGCTTCAAAAAGGACACTCCCTAACGGCGAAACCCTGTTTCCTAATCTTCGGCAGGAAGGCAGCCGATCCAGAGTCCGTGCGTCCCGATGCCGGCGCCGGCTTTCCGCACGGATTCTTCTGGGGCGCGGCGACCGCCGCGTACCAGGTCGAAGGGGCATGGGACGAGGACGGCAAGGGCGAGTCGATTTGGGACCGCTTCGCGCATCGGATCGGCACGATCAAGGGCGGAACGACGGCCGACGTCGCCTGCGACTCGTATCACCGCGTCGGCGAGGACATCGCGCTTTTGCGCGAGCTCGGCTGCACGAGCTACCGCTTCTCGATCGCGTGGCCGCGCGTGCAACCGCTCGGCAAAGGAGCAGTCGAGCGGCGCGGGCTCGATCACTACGCGCGACTCGTCGACGCGCTGCTCGCCGCCGGGATCCGTCCGCTCCCGACGCTCTATCATTGGGACTTGCCGCAGGCGCTCGAAGACGCCGGCGGCTGGCCGGCACGCGACACCGCCGCGCGCTTCGCCGAGTATGCGGCGATCGTCACCGGCGCGCTGGGCGACCGCGTCGCGCAGTGGGCGACCTTCAACGAGCCGTGGATCTTCACGCGATTCGGCTACCTGCTCGGAATCCACGCACCCGGACGCAGTGATGCCGACGCATTTCTGCGCGCCACGCACACCGTCGCGCTCGCTCACGGCCACGCAACGCGCGCGATGAAGGCGATCCGTAGCGATCTGCGGATCGGGTGCGCGTACTCGGTGACGCCGGTGCGCGCGGCGAGCGACGCCGGCGACGACGCCGACGCCGCGAACGCGTTCGACGCCTACGCGAACCGTTGGTTCCTCGACGCGGCGCTGCACGGCCGCTATCCCGATACCGTGTTCGCCGGCGGCATGCCGTACGAGACGATGGGCTGGCGCGACGGCGACGACGCGATCTTGCGGACCGGACTCGACTGGGTGGGGATCAACTACTACTTCCACACCGTGATCCGCGCCGGCGACAGCTTCGACGGCCCGCTCGCCGTCCGGTTCTGCGGCGTCGATCGCAACGAGTATCCGCGCACCGACTTCGGCTGGCCGGTCAACGCCGACGGCCTGCAGGCGATCCTGCACCAGATGTGGCGCGACTCCGG
>DASYFS010000434.1:0-4605 GCA_036498305.1 Candidatus Elarobacter sp.
ACCGTTCGTTCGGCAAGCCGATCCAGGTGGTGTACCAGCGCGCGGGACACGATCACTCGGTGAACGTGACGCCCGTCGCCGCAGCGGACGGGAAGGCGGTCGGCCACCTCGGCTTCCAGCCGCTGCCGGCGATGGAACGGGTCGGCGTCGGTGAGGCCTTCTCGTACTCGTGGGCCCAGTTCAGCAACGTCATCACCCGGACGGCCGGGGTGCTCGGTGCCTTGGTGACCCATCCGTCGACGGTTGCCGGCCAAGTCCAGGGTCCGATCGGGATGGCGCGGGTTTCCGCCCAGGCCCAGGAGTTCGGGCCGTACATGTTCCTGTCGCTGGCCGCGATGATCTCGATCTCGCTCGGGATCTTCAACTTTCTCCCGCTACCGGCGCTCGACGGGGGGCGTGGGGTCTTCATCCTGGTCGAGATGGTGCGCGGGCGCCCGGTCGACCCCGAGAAGGAAGCGCTCGTGCACGTCGGCGGCTTCGCGGTGCTCATCGCGCTGATGATCGCCGTCTCGTATCACGACGTGGTGTCGATGCTCTCCGGAAAGACGGCGTTCTGACATGATCCGCTTGCGGCGCAAGACAAAAGCGATTCTGCTCGAGAACAAGTCGAGCTGGTCGAAAGACGCGAAGAAAGTCTGGATCGGCGGCGATCATCCGGTCGTCGTGCAGTCGATGACGACGACGGACACAGCCGACTACGAGAAGACCCTCGAACAGGTCTACTCGCTGGCGATGGCCGGCTGCGAGGTCGTGCGCGTCACCTGTCAGGATCCGAAGGATGCGGCGGGGCTGCCGCACATCGTCGCGCGCTCGCCGGTGCCGATCGTCGCCGACGTGCACTTCGATCACCGCATGGCGCTCGCCGCGCTCGAGGCCGGCGTCGCGAAGCTGCGGCTCAACCCCGGCAACATCACCGATCCCAACAAGACCCGCGAGGTCGTCAGCCGCGCGCTCGAGACGAAGACGCCGATTCGCATCGGCGTCAACATGGGCTCTCTCGCGCGCGACCTCGAAGAGTCGATGGGGCACACGCCGGAGGCGCTCGTCGCGTCGGCGCTGCGCCACGTCGATCTGCTCGAGGACCTGGGCCACACCGACATCATCATCTCGGTGAAGGCGCACGACGCGGTCAACACGATCTACGCGTACCGTCTGCTGGCGAAGAAGCTCGACGAGGCCGGCCGGCCCTACCCGCTCCACCTCGGCGTCACTGAGGCCGGGCTGCCGTTCGACGGGACGATCCGCTCGTCGATCGGGATGGGCGTCCTGCTGTTTGAGGGGGTCGGCGACACGCTGCGCGTCTCGCTCGCCGCCCCGCCCGAGGAAGAGGTCCCGGTCGCCTGGGGGATCCTCAAGGCGCTGGGCATCCGCGAGAAGGGCTTCGAGATCACCGCTTGCCCGTCGTGCGGGCGAGCGGAGATCGAGGTCGTCGAGCTTGCCCGGATGGTCGAGGCTATCGCCAAAGAGTACACAGCGCCAGTTAAGGTTGCTGTGATGGGATGTGTCGTAAACGGTCCCGGCGAGAGTAAAATGGCTGATGTGGGGATCGCCGGCGGGAAAGGGAAGGGAGCCATCTACCGTAAGGGTGAGCTCGTCGGAACCTACCCCGAGGGCGAGCTCCTGGGACAGCTCCGCCTGGAGATCGAAAAGGTCATCGCCGATCAATATCCCGACTACCACCACGAAATCAACCGAGATGCATTACCTGCCTGACGCCCGCTTGGTGATCCTGACCGCCGTGACCGCCCTGGTCGCGTCGGTCTCGCTCGCCCTGGCGACCCCGGCGACGATCAGCGTCGACGGACAGCGTCTGGCCTCCGACGTCGCCCCGGTCACCACGCCCAGCGGCGCCTACCTGCCGCTGCGGGCCGTCGCCGAAGCCTCGGGCGCCCAGACCTCGTTCGATGCGGCGACCGGCGCGATCACCGTCCGCCGCGGCGCCGACGTCCTCGTGATGCACGCCGGCTCGACGGTTGCTAACCTCAACGGGCACCGGGTCGCGCTGGCCCAGGCGCCGTTCACCGTCCGCGGCCGCACGATGGTCGCGGGCACGACGATCGCAGCCAGCCTCGGCTCGACCGTCCGCTTCGACGTGAAGCACCAGCGGGTCGTCGTCCGCACGCCGGGCGTCGTCGTCGCCGGCGCAGCCGACGACGAGCCCTAAGCCCGCCGAGCATTAGCGTCACGTGCGGGTACACCCCGCACGATGGCTTCTCGCGTTCCCGGCGCGACGTCCGCCCAGCGGTGGACGCGCCGGCATTTCCTGGTTCGCGGCGTCCTCCCGGCCGTCGCGCTCGGCGTCTCGGGCGGCGCACCGCGGCTCGTCGCCGCGGCGACCGTGCAGAGCGTCGCGGTGCTGGCCGCGCGCGGTCCGGCACCGGTCCCGGTCAACCTGACGGTCAACGGAACGCCCCACGCGCTGCGCATCGAGCCGCGCGTCACCTTGCTCGACGCGCTGCGCGAGCGGCTGAGCCTGACCGGCACGAAGAAGGGCTGCGATCAGGGGCAGTGCGGCGCGTGCACGGTACTCGTCGACGGGCGCCGCGTGAACGCATGCCTCACCCTCGCGATCGCCGCGGAGGGGAAGCACGTGACGACGGTCGAGGGGCTCGCGCACGGCGACCAGCTCCATCCCGTGCAGCAAGCCTTCATCGAGCACGACGCGTTCCAGTGCGGCTACTGCACGCCCGGGCAGATCTGCTCGGCGGTCGGGCTGCTCAACGAGAAGCGCCCGCTCGACGAAGCGTCGGTCCGCGAGTTCATGAGCGGGAACATCTGCCGCTGCGGCGCCTACACCAACATCGTCGCCGCCGTGCGGTCCGCCGGAGGGGCCGCCTGATGCGTCCGTTCGCATACGCGCGCGCCGCGAGCGCCGACGGCGCGATCGCGACGCTGCGCCGTCATCCGTCGGGCGCGTACCTCGCCGGCGGGACGAACGTCGTCGACCTCATCAAGCTCGACGTCGCGCAGCCGGATCTGCTCGTCGACGTCAACCTGCTGCCGTACGCGTCGATCGACCGGCTCCCCGACGGCTCGGTGCGGATCGGCGCGCTGGCGCGGATGAGCGACACGGCCGATCATCCGCTGATTCGCGAGAACGCCCCGGCCGTTTCGTCGGCGCTCTTGCAGAGCGCGTCGGCGCAGCTGCGCAACATGGCGTCGATCGGCGGGAACGTGCTGCAGCGGACGCGCTGCCCGTACTTCCGCGACACCGCGACGCCCTGCAACAAGCGCCGCAACGGCGAAGGCTGCAGCGCAACCGGCGGCGACGACCGGACGATGGCGATCCTCGGCGCGAGCGCGAGCTGCATCGCGACGCATCCCTCGGATTTCGCCGTCGCCATGATCGCGACCGACGCGACGATTCACCTGCGCGGCCCCAGCGGCGAACGCACCGTGCCATTTGCGGGCTTTCATCGTTTGCCGGGGAGCGATCCGACGCGCGATACGATCATCGCGCCCGGCGAGCTGATCACCGGCGTGAGCTTCGTCCCCAGCGCCGTAACGCGCAAGGCGACGTACCTCAAAGTGCGCGACCGCGCGTCGTACGAGTTCGCGCTCGTCTCGGTAGCGGCGGGGCTCGACGTGCAGGGCGGGACGATCCGCGCCGTACGGCTCGCGCTCGGCGGCGTCGCCCACGCGCCCTGGCGCGCACAGGCCGCGGAAGCGGCGTTGATCGGGAAGGCGCCGACGCGCGAGAACTTCCTCGCCGCCGCCGACGCCGAGCTGCGCGCCGCCAAGCCGCAGCGGCTCAACGCGTTCAAAGTGCCGATGGCGCGCAACGCGATCGCGCGCGCGCTGGCGACCGCCGGAGCGACGGCATGATCGGCGCCGGAATCGACCGCGTCGACGGGCGCGCGAAGGTGACTGGTGCGGCGAAGTACTCGTACGAGCAGCCCGTTCCGAACGCGGTCTACGCCGTGATCGTGAGCAGCACGATCGCAGCGGGACGCGTGACGTCGATCGACACGGCGCAGGCGCGCGCCCTCCCCGGCGTGCTGGCGATCCTCACGCACGAGAACGCGCCGCGGGTCGATCCCAACGGCGCGGACCGCAAGCTGCAGGTGCTGCAGGACGACAAGGTCCTCTACGATCGTCAGCCGGTCGCGGTCGTCATCGCCGACACGTTCGAACGTGCGACCGACGCGGCGAACCGCGTCGTCGTGCGCTACGAGCGCGGCCCGGTCGCGGCGACGATCGACGCCCCGACCGCCGCCGAGTTCACGCCGAAGAGCGCCAACAACGTCTCGGCGGACTCGTCGCGTGGAACGTTCGATGCGGCCTTCGCCGCGGCGCCGGTCAAGCTGGACAATCGCTACGCGACCCCGCCCGAGTTCCACAACCCGATGGAGCCGCACGCGACCGTCGCGGTGTGGAACGGGGCCAAGCTGACGCTCTACGACGCCGCGCAGGGCGTCTTCACGCGGCGCTCCGCGATCGCGAAGGTGATGCGGATGAACGGTAACGACGTTCGCGTCATCGCGAAGTTCATCGGCGGCGGCTTCGGCTCGAAGGGTGGGACGAACCCGCACCACGCGCTCGCGGCAATGGCGGCGAAGGCTGCCGGGCGGCCGGTCAAGCTCGTGCTGACGCGGCCGCAGATGT
>DASYFS010000435.1:0-3735 GCA_036498305.1 Candidatus Elarobacter sp.
CCGGATCGACGTAGAGGCGCGAGAAGTAGAACCGCCGCGCGCCGACCATCGGGTCGTGCGGCATCAGACGCCATGAAGCGCCGCCGTCGTCCGAGCGCCATACGTCGCCGTCGCGGGCCTGAATGATTGCGTAGACGCGCCCGTGCTGCGCTGCGGCGATCCCGATTCGGCCGGTCTCTCCGCCGGGAAGCCCGTGTCCGCTCAGCTTCCGCCACGTCGCGCCGTTGTCATCGGAGCGATACAGTCCGCCGGCCGGGCCGCCGCTGGTCAGCTTCCACGGCTCGCGGCGAAACCGCCAGATCCCGGCGAAGAGCGTCGAGGGCTTGTCGGGGACGCGCGCGACGTCGGACGCGCCGCTCGACGGCCCGACGAAGAGCGTACGTGTCCAGTGCGCGCCGCCGTCCCGCGTGACGTAGATGCCGCGCGTCTGCGAATCGTGATAGATGTGTCCCAGCACCGCGGCGACGACGATCCGCGGGTTCCGCGGATCGATCGACAACGTCGAGATCGACCCCGCGTCGTCGAGGCCGGCGTGCGTCCAATGCTTTCCGCCGTCGGTCGAATGCCAGATCCCGGCGCCTTCCTCGACCGTGTTGCGCGGGTTCGCTTCGCCGGTCCCGACCCACACGTCGTTGGGATTGCGCGGCGCGACCGCGATCGCCCCGACCGGCGCGACGTCCTGCTGATCGAACACGGGCCGCCACGAGAACCCACCGTCAACCGATTTGAAGACGCCTCCGCCGGCACCGCCGGCGTAATACACCGCCGGATCGACATCGCTCCCGGCGACCGCGGTCGTCCGTCCCCCTGCAATCGCAGGCCCGATCGCACGGTACGACAGCCCGCCCAACGCGGCACTGGTCGGATCGACGCCGGCGGCACACGGCGCGGCAAGCAGGCCGCACAAAGCAACGGCCCAGCCGATCGAAAACGGCATCTTCAACGCGGTCGGTCTCCTTCGGTCACGGCGCCGAAGCCGGCGCACCTCTGGTTTCCGTACCGTTAGCGAGCACGCGCACCCTGCCGGCGGTCATGTGAGGTTCATCGAGCATGGGTAGCGTCGACACCATGCTCAACAAGGTCCCGCAGGTCACGCTCGCCTTCTGGACGATCAAAGTCCTCTGCACGACCGTCGGCGAGACGTTCGCCGACTTCCTCAACACGAAGCTCGGCCTCGGCCTCAACGGCACCTCGGCCGTCATGGGCGTGATCCTCATCGGGATGCTCGTGGTCCAGCTGACCCGCAGGCGGTACATCCCGGCGATCTATTGGACCGTCGTGGTGCTGGTCAGCATCGTCGGCACCTTGATCTCCGACAACCTGGTCGACAAGCTCGGCGTCACGCTGCAAACGACGACCACGATCTTCGCGATCATCCTGGCGATCGTCTTCGCCCTCTGGTGGTATCGCGAGCGCGACCTCTCGGTCCACCACATCACGACCACGCGCCGCGAGCTGTATTACTGGGCTGCGATCCTGTTCACGTTCGCGCTCGGCACCTCGGCCGGCGATTACCTCGGCGAGGCGCTGCACCTCGGCTATGCGCTCTCGGCCGTCGTCTTCGCGGCGATGATCGCGCTCACGACGATCGCGTACTACGTCTTTCGCATCAACGGCGTGCTCGCGTTTTGGATCGCCTACGTCTTGACGCGGCCGCTCGGCGCATCGCTCGGCGACCTCCTCTCACAGGCGCGCCAAGACGGCGGCCTCGGCTTCGGCACGACCGCGACGAGCGCGGTCTTCCTGGCTGCCATCGTCGTGCTCGTCTGGCGCGAACAGCGCCGCGAGCGGACGATCGACGCGCTCGCCTACGATTCGGGAGCAGCGTAGCGGAGCGCGGTGTCCGCGGCCGTCGCGTTCGCGATGACGCCGTCGTGACCGAGCACCGGGACCGCCGTACTCACGTTCACCGCCGCGGCGACGTCGACGTCGTCGCGATAGCCGGCGGTCACCAGCTCCACGCCGCTGACGCACCGCGCAAGCAATTCCGAGAGACGGTCGCCGACGAGTGAGAACGTTGAAGCAGTGACGGCGGCCTCGGGGGACGCATCGATGTCCCCGAGCGCTTCGATCACCGCGCCGGCGCCGAGGTCATCCTCCACGGCCGGCCGGAGCGACCCGTCAGGCCACCGTTCACCGGCGGCAATGACGGCGATCGCGCCGCCACGGGCGGAACGCGCCGCGTAGCCGGCGACCGCGCGCGCGTTCCGGAAGCACGCGACGACGACACGTGTCTGCGGCGCAGACGCAGCGATTGCGGTCAACGCCGATCCGTTGGGCGAGGGCAGCAGCAGCTTCGCTCCTGACGACAATCCCGCGAGGCTTCGAGGAGAGAGCGAAAACGGCGTCTCCGGCGTCATATCGGCGCGTTTCACGGCCGACACGGCACCGTGTCGACGCGCCGCGGCTTCGGCGTCACGCGCGTCGGCGTACGGAAACGGGATAACGGCCGCGCCGCGCCCGACGGCGACGTCGACAGCGGTCGAAAACGAGAGCACGTCAACGATGACAACCACAGTCGCCTCCGGCAGCAGCGCGCGCAAGCCCGCCTCACCGCGCTCGAACCGAACCGAAAATCCGCTCTGTGAGCTCATCGCTTGCGAGCACCGACGAGCACAAACGCCGGATGCTGCGTGAGGTCGTCGAACACGCTCGGCGCGCTCTCGCGCATCTCCGCGAGCGGCACCGGCTCGACGACCTGCTCGACATCAAAGCCGCACCGAGCCAGTACATCGCGCATCCCGCGAAACGTCCAGCGGTACGTCGTCACGGTGATGTCGAGCGTCGGCCAGTACTCCGAAACGGGGACGCCGCACAGCTCACCGTCGCTTGCATCCCCGGGATGATTCACCGAGAACAGCAGCCGCCCGCGCCCCCGCAGCGCCCGCCGAACGTTGTCGAGCACGGCGTCCCACCGCGGGAAGTAGTGCAGGACGAGCGATGCGACGACCACGTCGAACGTACCGTCCCACGCAGCCGGGAACGACAGCTCGGCATCGGCCTCCACGATCTGCGCGCCGGGCGCGAGGTTCGTGCGCGCAAACTCCGCGATCTCGGCATCGCGCTCGATCCCGACGACGCGCGAAGCCCCGCCCTCGACCAACGTCCGCATCAACACGCCGGCGCCGCAGCCGAGATCGAGCACCGCCAGACCGTGGACGTCCCCGATGAGTGCCTCCATCGCGGGCCGCTCGTACAGAGCGTTGTGCGGCGACGTCAATGAATGCGCGGCATACCGCCGAGCCGCCGCGCCGTATACGCTGCCGGTTCGCTCCGATCCAAGTCCCTGGAACCAAGCCGCGAGCTCCGCGGGGCTTCGGAACGTCCGCTCGGCCCCCGCCTGCACGAGTTCGGCTTCGCTGCCGTAACCCCACAACGCCCCAAGCCCGCGAACGCCGTTCCGAGCCGCCGCGACCATGTCGTGTGAACGATCGCCAACCATCACGCAGGTCGCCGACTCCAGCCCTTCCCTCTGCAAGAGCCAAGCGATCAGATCGGCCTTCTCCCCCCGGGTTCCGTCAAGTTCGCAGCCGTAAACACCCGCGAAGTACGCGCCCAACCCGAAGTGCTCGATAATGCGTTTCGCATAAACGGCCGGCTTAGCCGTACAAACGTAAAGCCGATGCCCCCGCAAGTCATCGAGCATCGCCGGAACTCCCTGATAGACGACATTCTCATAGAGCCCCGTCGCCGCAAACCGCTCCCGATAAGCCGCAAGAGCGCGACCAGCCCTCT
>DASYFS010000436.1:0-6565 GCA_036498305.1 Candidatus Elarobacter sp.
GCCGCGCCGGTGCGGCGGAAGCCGTGGCGCTCGATCGCGCGCTGCGACGCAACGTTCGACATGCGATGGGAGACGAAGACGCGGCGGTAGTCCGGATGGGCGCGAATCCATGCGAGTCGCGGCGCGTAGAGAAAACGTGAATAGCCCTGCGCGCGGTACGGCGGCGCCAGGTACGACATCCCGAGGCCTGCTACCGTCCCGGTCGGGTCGTCGAAATGCGGGCCCACCGCGGTGATCCCGACGAGGCCGCCGCCGGCGAACAATCCGAAGACCTGATGCCGCGGGCCGCTGATGCGGTCGCGCCACGCGTTCTCCGGGAGAGACGCCTCCTCGTCGTAGGTGCGGAAGAACATCCCGCGCTCCTCACGCAGCGCGCGCAATCGCAGGTCGCGCAGCGCTTCCCAGTCGTCGGGATGCAGCGCACGCGCGACGATCGTCGCGACGGTGTAGCGCCGGATGCGCCTGCCGTCGCGCAGGTCGGCGTCGCCGATCCGTTCGCCGCCCACCTTCTCGACGACGCGCTGCGAGGCGGCGTTCCGCTCGTCGATCGTCACCAGCGCGCTCGCGATTCCGTGCTCCGCCAGCCGCGCGAGGCCGAGGCGCAGGGCAGCGGTTCCGTATCCTTTGTTGCGCGCCGACGGACGGATCTGATAGCCCATGTGGCCGCCCTCGCGTTCTAGCGAGCGCGTGAGGCCGAACCGCAGGTAGAGCTCGCCGACGATCTGGTCGCCGTCGGCCACGAAGAACGACGCGCCCGGAACGACCTCGGGGAACGGCCAACCACCGGCCGCGAGCCGTTCGAGCGTCTCGCGATACCGATCGTAGCCATCCCACGCCGCCGCGTAGAATCCCGTGTAGAGTCCGAGCTCGTCGTGCGCGCGAAACTCGGCGACCATCGCCTCGAAGCGATCGGCGTGCTCGGGCAACATCGGGACGAGCGCGACGCTCATCGCGGCGCTACCAGGCGGTGCGGGCGATCGTGTCCCACTGATCGGGGAAGGTTCCGTTCCAATCGTAGAACGTCACCCCGATCGCACCGGCCTTGCGGCTCGCGTCGATCGCCGCCGCGAGCTCATCGGCAGGCGGCGCGCCGCGCTTCGAGAGCACCGAGGTCTGCGCGCCGACGTCGATCGGGACGTCGCGGCCGGCGAGCTTGTGCACGAGCGAGACGGATCCCGCGATTGCGGTCTGCACCTTCGGGATCGTATCCCACGGACCCATCATTCGCCAGTACGTCATCGGTTGCAGCACGTCGGCATCGTGCGCGATCTCGCGATACGGGAACTTCGCCTGGTCGAGGTGTTCGAGATACGGGTCCTCGATCGTCGCGACGAGCAGGACGTGAGGTCCGACGGCGCGCCGCAGTACCGGAAGATACGAGCGTATCGCCGCGATGCCGCGCGGGCCGTCGCCCATGAACTCCTCGCCGCGCTCGAGGTCGACTGCAAGACCGGTGATCCCGTTGCCGGACGGCGTCCGATACGCCGCGACCTCGGCGTTGCGGGCCAGATCCTCGAACGACGCGTCCCGCGGGACGGTCCAGCCGATCACCGCGATGTGGTGCGCGGCGAGCCCGTCGATGAGCCGATCGATCGTCGCCTTCGCTTCCGGCGTCGCCTCGTCGAACGCACCGTAGGCCAGCCGCAGCTCGACCGAACGCAACCCCGCCCTCGCGGCGGTCGCGACGATGCGTTCGACGTCGAGCTTCGCGTAGGACGCGTCGTCGAGCGGGTCGCCGGAGAACGCGAGCCACGCCGACTTGCCGCGCATCGCATCGACGGTGCTCGCCGGCAGCTCCGCCGGGACGTCGGTGTGGACGTCCGCGGAGCCGCGCCCCGGCAGCTCGACCGCGTACCGCGCGACACGACCGGGCTGCACCGTCCCGTCGTCCCACGACCAGACGGGCGCCGCGAGCGTCACTGCGTGCGTGCGCCGCCCCTGCGCGTCGACGCGAGAGATGCGCACCGCACCGCTCTTCACCTGGGGAAACCACCCCACCCGAACGAGATGCGGACCGATCGGGGAGGCGACGACGCGCGGCGTCCGCCATGTCCGGGTGTCGAACGTCGCCTGCTGCTGCCCGAGCCCGCTCGGGCGGTTGGCGACGACGCGCACGTGAACCGGTCCGTCGTCGCGCAGAGCAACGATCGCCGCGGGCCCGCCGTAGCGCAGACGCGTCTGCCATTGCGCGGTACCGTGATCGGTGAAGTAATCGAAGTCTGCGCCGCGCCGCAGCTTGGTGACGTTCCCTTGCGCGTCGCGCAGCACGACGCGAACGAGCGCGCGCGCCTCGCCGTCGGGCGTGACGCCGAGGGGTTCGAGCTCGACGGCGAACGACGCCGCCGGCGCGCCGTTCCACAGCACGGTCGGCTGCGGGGCCGGGGCGCTCGTCGGCAACGGCGTCGGCCAAGCGAACGACGCAGGGCTCTGTGCCGTCCACGCGAGCAGTGCGAGGACGGCGAGCGGAGCAGGTACCTTCAGCGCGATTCGCTCAGGCCGGAGCCGCCGCGCGGTTGAGCCGCCGCAGGCGGAACGCGAGACCGATCAGCAGCACGCCGGCCAGGATCGCGTAGAAGCTGACGGTGTACAGCAGCGCGATGATGCCGATCGCCGGCAGCCAGAAGACGACGAGGCCGAAGACGATCGAGAGCAATCCCAGCAGAATTGCGAGGATCTCGTTCGCAACGTGCGCCCGGATCGTCATCGCGGAGGCGATCGCCAGGACGCCGGTGATGATCGCCCACGCACCGAGCAGGATCGTCAGCGCGAAAATGGCCGCGGCAGGCAAGAGCGCGGCCGCGATCCCGGCCGCGATGCCGACGATCCCTTCGAGCAGGAGCCAGATCCAGCGCCGGCCCTCGTGGCTCATGCGGAACGAGGCGACCAGCGCGAAGACGCCGTCGACGAACGCATAGGCTCCGAACAGGATCGCGATGGTAAACAGCCCGGCCGCCGGCCAGACGAGCAACAAGACGCCGAACACGATCGCGAGCAGTCCTCGGATGAGGAACAGCCACCAATGGGAGACCAGGCGTTCGAGCATCTGGGGCACCTCCGACGCGGTGCCGACATCATACTCCTTATTCGACCGCGCCGCTATCGGGGATGGCTTGCATGATCGCATGCGCCAACGCGTTGGGATCGTCGCCCTTCGGAAGCTGGACGGCGATCTGCGGGTAGCGCTCCTGGCGAGTGTCGATGACCAGGCAGTCCCGGCCGCCGCTCGCGTCGACGAAGATCAATCCTTGCGGATTCGTGAAGACGCCGACCGACTTGTAGAAGCCGAAGTTGATCCCTTCGAGCTTGTACTGCAGCTCCAGATCTTCGAACGCGCTGACGAAGGCGTTGGTGACGTGCGTCAGCGGGATGCGGAAGGAGCCGTGGAGCCCGAGGACTTCGTCGACCAGCGAGAGGTGGACCACGACCACGCCGTCTTCGATCGAAACTTTGGCCATGGCCGGGACGTACGCGGGGGGATCGAACCGCTCCTCGGACCGACGAAGGAAATAGGAGATGGGTCGCCGACTGACTGACCAACGCGTCTCTTCACAGGGGTGTCAATGCGCATCGTACTCGCCCGGTGGCTCACCGTCGCCGTTTTTTGCCTCATTCCCGTCGCCGCGCGCGCCGACGACGCGAGCGATCTGGTCGCGAAGAACCTCGCCGCGCGAGGCGGCGCCGACAAGCTCGCCGCGATCACGTCCCTGCAGTTCACGGGCAAGCTGATCGTTCCGGGCAACTACGAGCTGTCGTACAAAGAGACGCGGTCCCGAAAGCACGGCGCGACGCTGATCCAGTCGACGATTCAGGGGCTAACGTTGGTGCAGGGATACGACGGGAACGTCGGCTGGCGCATCAACCCGTTCGAAGGGCGGCGCGATGCCGAACGGATGTCCGCCGACGAGACGGGCGCGCTCGCCGATGACGCGACGATCGACGGCGCATTGCTTTCCGCCAAAGCGCAGGGCAGTGCCGTGAGCTACCTCGGGCGCGAAGATTTCGAAGGGACGAACGCCTACAAGCTGCGCGTCGTTCTGCCGAGCGGCGCGCAGTACATGTACTACCTCGATCCCGACACGTATCTAGAGATCAAAGTCGTCGAGACGCGCCTGATCCGCGGCGCCCGTCAGGTGACGCAGACGTCGTTCGGCGATTACGAGCGCGTCGGCGGCGTCTACTTCCCGTTCGATATCGAGAGCGGTCCGCCGGACAGCGTGCCGGCCCAGCATCAGAAAGTCATCATCAGCGCGGCCAAGGCGAACGTCGACGCGCCCGACGCGATGTTTGCGATGCCGCCCGCGCCGAGCGCGACCAAGTGAGGACCCCCGCCGCCATGAATGCACGCACGCTCTTCGCGACGCTCGTCGCGACACTCACGGCAACGGGAATCGCGGCCGCCGCGCCGATCGACTCCAGCACCGTCTCGGGCCTGGGGGTCCGCAACATCGGCTCGGCCGCGATGTCGGGACGGATCGCCGCGCTCGCCGGGCGTCGCGAGAAGGACGGCAAGGTCACGTTGTTCGTCGGCGCCGCCTCGGGCGGCGTGTGGAAGTCGACCGACAGCGGGACGTCGTTCGCGCCGGTCTTCGACAAGCAGCCGGTTCAGTCGATCGGCGCGATCGCGCTCGATCCGTCGAACCCGCAGAACGTGTGGGTCGGGACCGGCGAGAGCTGGACGCGCAACAGCGTCTCGATCGGCGACGGGATCTACAAGTCGACCGACGGCGGCGAGAACTGGACCAACGTCGGGCTGCCGAACAGCGAACGGATTACGCGGATCATCGTGAGCCCGGCCGACTCGAACACCGTCTTCGCGTGCGTCCCCGGCAAGCTGTGGAGCGACAGCGCGGATCGCGGACTCTATCGCACGACCGACGGCGGCGCACACTGGTCGCAAGTGCTCAAAGGCACGAACCTCTCCACCGGCTGCTCGTCGGTGACGATGGATCCGAAGGATTCGAACGTGCTGCTCGCCGGGATGTGGGACTTCCGCCGCAAGGGCTGGACGTTCCGCAGCGGCGGCGACGGACCCAACGCGCCTTCGGGCAGCGGGCTGTACCGCTCGACCGACGGCGGCACGACGTGGATACCGCTGAACGCAGCGACGAACGGCCTGCCGAAAGCGCCGTGGGGTCGCGTCGAAGTCGCGATCGCACCGTCGAACAACAAGCAGGTCTACGCGTTCATCGAGAACACCGACTCCGCGCTGTACGTCTCGACCGACGGCGGTCAGACCTGGCAGCAGCGCGACCGCAGCCAGCGCATGGTGTGGCGGCCGTTCTACTTCAGCCGGCTCGTCGTCGATCCGACCAACGATCAGCGCCTGTTCAAGATGAACCTCAACCTCATCGTCTCGGACGACGGCGGAAAGAGCTTCTCGAACTCCGGCGGCGGCAGCCACGGCGACTCGCACGACGTCTGGATCGATCCGACCAACTCGAAGTACATCGTCGCCGCCGACGACGGCGGCCTCTGGATCAGCTACGACGGCGGCTCGAAGTGGTGGAAGAGCAACAACCTGCCGATCAGCCAGTTCTATCACGTCAGCGTCGACAACAAGGACCCGTATCAAGTGTACGGCGGACTGCAGGACAACTCGTCATGGGTCGGCGACAGTGCGTACCCGGGCGGCATCAGCAATCAGCGCTGGGAGAACCTGTACGGCGGCGACGGTTTCTGGGTGTTCCCCGACCCGGCCGATCCGAACTACGCCTACGCCGAATATCAGGGCGGCACGATCGGTCGCGTCAACCGCAAGACCCTCGAAGCGCGCGACATTCAGCCCAAGGCCGGTTACAACGAAAAGCTGCGCTGGAATTGGAACACGCCGATCGCGCTGAGCCCTAACCACCCGGGGACGATCTACATCGGCTCGCAGTTCCTGTTCCGCAGCGCCGATCACGGAACGACGTGGCAGCGCGTCTCGCCGGACCTGACGACCAACGATCCGGCGAAGCAGCAGCAAGAAAAGTCCGGCGGAATCACCGTCGACAACTCGGCGGCCGAGACGTATACGACGATCTACTCGATCGCCGAGAGCCCCAAGAACGACAAGACGATCTGGGTCGGCACCGACGACGGCAACATCCAGCTCACCCGCGACGGCGGCGCGCACTGGACGAACGTCGGCCGCGACCTGCCCGGCGTCCCCTCCGGACGCTGGATCAGTTGGGTCGAGGCGAGCCGGTTCGATCCCGCGACCGCATACGCGACCGTCGATCGCCACTCGTTCGGCGACATGGGCACGTACGTGTATCGCACCACCGACTTCGGCCGCACGTGGCACGCGCTCGTCACGCCGCAGACGGGCGGCGTTCGCGGCTACGCCCACGTGGTGCGCCAAGATCCGATCAGCCGCAACCTGCTCTATCTCGGAACCGAGTTCGGCCTGTGGATGTCGATCGACGGCGGTCAGAGCTGGGCGGCGTTCAAGCCGGACAGCTTCCCGGCGGTCGCAGTGCGCGATCTTGCCGTGCAGCCGCGCGACGGCGATCTGGTGATCGCGACGCATGGCCGCGGCATGTGGATCGTCGACGACCTCACGCCGCTGCGCAACCTCTCCGTA
>DASYFS010000437.1:0-18237 GCA_036498305.1 Candidatus Elarobacter sp.
AGGCGACTACTTCACCGTGGTCGGGTTTCCGCTCGCCGCGTTCGCGCGCGCCCTTCCAAGCGTAGGCTACCGCCTGCTCCCGCAATCCGCTGAGGTACCCGCATGAGCCTGGCCGGGTCGGTTCGCGCTACGTTCAGTCCCAATATCGGGATCGATCTTGGGACCGCGAACACCGTCGTCTACTCTCACGACGAGGGGATCCTCGTCAGCGAGCCGTCCGTCGTCGCCTACCGCACCAGCGACGACAGCGTGATCGCGATCGGCTCCGCGGCCAAAGAGCTCGACGGCCGCACCCCGGGCCGCATCCGCGTCGTCCGCCCGCTCCGCGGCGGGACGATCTCCGACTTCCGTGGCGCCCACGCGCTGGTGAAGACCCTGGTCGACCGGGCGCTCGCCTCGCGGCCGCGGATCGCGCCCCGGGTCGTCGCCTGCGTCCCCGGCTGCGCGACCGACATCGAGTGCAAGGCGGTCGAGGAGGCGATCCGCGCCGCCGGCCCCCGGACGACGACGTTCGTCCCCCAGGCGGTCGCCGCCGCGGTCGGCGCCGGCCTCGACATCATGGGGACGACGCCGCGCATGGTAATCGACATCGGCGGCGGGACGACCGAGATGGCCGTCTTGATCCTCGGCGGCATCGTCGCGATGCACTCGATCAAGATCGGCGGCGACACCTTCGACGAGGCGATCGTCGCCCGGCTGCGCCGCGACTACTTCGCCATCGGACCGCTCACCGCCGAACGCCTGAAGATCGAACGCGGTTTTGCCGGCCGTCCGCAGGGTCGCGACGGTTACGTCGTCGCGGGAACCGACATGGCGGCGCTGCGGCCGGCGAAGCGGACGGTCGAGGAAGCGCTCGTCGGCGAAGCGATGCGCGACGGCATCGACAAGATCGCTCGCGCTGCCTGGTCGCTGCTCGAAGCGATGCCGCCCGACGTCGCCGGCGAGCTGCTCGACGCCGGGATCATCCTGACCGGCGGCGGCGCGCTGATCCCCGGAATCGCAGGCGAGTTGGCGGAGCGCACGAACGTCGCGACGACGGTCGCCGACGACCCGTTGGGATGCGTGGCGCGCGGCGCCGGCGAGATCCTGGCGTCGCCGGGTCTGTTGGAACGGCTGCGGCCGCACGCAGACCGGCTGACGAGGTGGTATCAATCATTACGTATCGGGATGAGAGAAAGCTATTCGCGATAGTCGGAGCGGTCATCGTTGCCGCTCTCGTCGCGCTTCTCCAACTCGACTTCGCACGTTCCGGACGCACCTCACCGCTGACCGCGGCCGTCACCACGCTGACCACGTACGCGCAGCTGACGGTCGCGTACGTCGTGAACGGCGTGCGCGGTGCGAGCGACACCGTCGTACGCACGCCGGGTCTGGCCGGTGAGAACGCGCGGCTCCGCACGCAGAACGCCGCGCTGAAGACGGAGAACGACGAGCTCGGGGAACGCTTGGCGCGCATCCCCGCGGCGCGCAGCCTCGCCGCCGCGCAGTACGCGCATCCCGACGGGATCGCGGCGACGGTGATCGGGTACGACCCCGAGGCGTCGCTGCGGCTCGTCACGATCGACCGCGGTCTCAAGGACGGCGTCCGCCGCGACGACGGCGTCGTCACCGGCGAGGGCGTCGTCGGACGCGTCGTCGAGGTTGATCCGCTCTCGTCGAAGGTGCTGCTCGTGATCGATCCGACCTCAAAGCTCCCGGCCGTCGTCCAACACGGCCGCTGGTGGGCGATCGCGGTCGGCACCGCGACGCGCGTGAAGCTGCAATACGTCTCGCAAGACGCCAAGCTCAAGATCGGCGACCGCGTCATCACCGGCGAAGGGCGCTCGTTTCACGCCGGCGTCCTGATCGGCCGCATCAAGCAAGTCGCCCCCACCAACGCCGGCGCGCTCGATCAAACCGCGATCGTGCAGCCGGCCGTCGACGTCAGCGCCCTTTCCCGTGTCCTCGTTCTACCGCAGAAGTAGCTACCGCAGCGTCGAGCTCAGCGTCGGGCCGGCCTACTGGCCGGTCCTCGGCTGGACGGTGCTGCTCGCGCTGCTGCAGACGATCGTCGTCCCGCTGTTCGCGTTTCGCGCCGCCGTGCCGTCGCTGGTCACGATCGTCGTCGTGCTCTACGCGGTGCGCGTCGGAGCGCGGCGCGCCGCGATCCTCGCCATCCCGGCCGGGTTGCTCGAAGATATCTTCGCGGGGACCGGCGGCGGCTGGACGATCGCGACGACCGTGGTCGCGATGCTCGTCGGGGGGCTCTCGCGGCGCATGTTCGCCGACGGCGCGTTCGCGCCGGCGCTGCTCTGCGGCCTCGCCGTCCTCGCGCGCGACCTCGTCTTCTGGGCGGTGATGCGGCTCGAAGGCTATCCGCCGGGATACGCAACGGCGCACCTGCATGCCGCGCTCTGGAGCGCGCTGCTGACGTCGCTCGTCGCCTTCTTGTGGCTGCTCATCCGCGGCCGCCTCGTCGCCGACAAGACGACGGTGGAGCGCTACTGATGAGCGCGGACCGTCTTCCCGTCTACGGCTCGCTGCTGCGGCCGCTGATCTTCGCGGCGTTCTTGCTCTTCGCGCTGGCGGCAATCGTCGCGCGGCTGATCGCCGTGCAGCTCGTCGACGGCGAGCAATACGCCGCCGCCGCGCGGGCGAACCAGGTGCAGGTCATCCCGGTCGCCGCGCCGCGCGGGCTGATCCTCGATCGCACCGGAACCGTCCTCGTTCGCTCGCGGCCGTCGTTCGTCTGCGCGCTGATCCCGTCCGAAGTGACCGACATCGGCAAGACGCTGACGATGCTCTCCACGGTGCTGCGCGTCCCCGTCAGCCAGCTCGAACGGCGGCTGCTGCATCACCACGGGAAGAACTACAAGAACTTCGACGAGGTCGTCACCTGGGAGCCGTACGGGCCGGTGATTTTGGCGAGCGATCTCTCCGCGGTGCAGACCGCGCGGCTCGCCGAGGCGCAGAGCGATCTGCGCGGCGTTGACATGGAAGAGCAGCCGGTGCGCAACTACCCGTACGGAAAGACCGGCGCGCACCTGTTCGGCTACGTCGGCGTGATCGACGAAGACGAGTACCGCGCGCGCAAGCGTGACGGCTATTCGCCCAACGACGTCGTCGGGAAGGACGGTCTCGAGAACGCGTACGACCGCTACCTGCACGGCCGCGCGGGCGGCGAGCAGGTCGAGGTGAACGCGTCGGGGGCACTGGTGCGGCGGCTGAAGCCGCTCGACCCGATCCCGGGCGCGACGCTGGTGACGACGATCGATTGGCGGCTGCAGAAGTCCGTCGAGAAGAACCTCGCCGCGCAGCTCGCCAAATGGGGCAAAGGCCGCGGCAAGCGGCTCGCCGGCGCGGTCGTCGTCCTCGATCCGTACACCGGCGGGGTGATGGCGTTGGCGTCGATGCCGGAGTTCGATCCCAACGAGTTCGCGACGCCGATCGACGAGAAGAAGTACGCGCGCCTGCTCAACGATCCGTTGAACCCGCTCTACGACCGCGGGATCGGGGCGGCGTCGCCGAGCGGATCGACGTTCAAGATGGTCACCGGATCGGCCGCGATTTCGAGCGGTGTGATCAAGCCGCACCAAGTGCTCTACGACTCGGGGCGCTGGTCGTGCTACGGCAACACGTTCTACGACATCGCCGCGGGGGGTATCGGCTCCGTCGCCTTCGAGAAGGCGCTGGCGGCCTCGTCGGACGGCTATTTCTACCAGCTCGGCTGGCGCTTGAAGAACGAGCGGCTGCGCTACTACGCGACGCAGTACGGCCTCGGCACGAAGCTCGGCATCGATCTGCCGGGGGAGTATCCGGGGAACTGGCCGACCGAGCAGTGGGTGCAGGCGACGTTCGGCAAGGGTTATCATCTCGAGCCGAGCGATGCGTGTCAGCTCGCGATCGGGCAAGGCTCGATGCAGGCGACGCCGCTGCAGATCGCCGACGTCGCGGCGACCGTGATCAACGGCGGAACGCTCTACCGCCCGCACATCGTCGCCGAGATCCGCTCACCGCGCGGGAAGGTGCTGCGCACCTTCGATCACGAGGTGATCCGGCACGTCCCGGTATCGCAGGAAGCGCTGCGCGAGGTGCGCGTCGGGATGTCGCAGGTGACGAAGCCGTGGGGAACCGCCTACGGCCTGGAGATCCCGGGGATCGCGTTCTCCGGCAAGACCGGAACGGCGGAGACCGAAGGCGGCCACGGTCCCAACACGACCTGGTTCGTCGCCTGGGCGCCGAGCGATCATCCGAAGTTCGCGATGGCCGTCTACATCGAGAAGTCCGGCGGCTACGGCGCGAGCGTCGCCGCGCCGATCGCGCAGCACGTCATCGCCGACTATTTCAGGAAGAAGATCCCGCCGATCTAGCTACTCGACGTGAAGTAACGGGAGGATCGCGCGGATCTCGTTCGCGCGAGCGTCGGCGCGCGTCCCGATATTGTCATCGATCAGGTCGTCGCGCCGCGCGCGATGCAGGCCGTAGGCAGCGGCGAGCGCGACCGATCCGTCGGTGTCGCGCAGCGCGCGTTCGAGCAGGTCGATGTCGGCCCGGCGCGAGGCGGCATCGACGGCGGCGAAGCGTTCGGCGACGGAGTACGACGAGTACGCGCGCTCGAGCGTCGGCACGATCGCGTCACCCTCGCAGAATGCGAGCGCTTCGATCACCGCGACGCGCAGCGGCCCGAGCTCCTGATCGAACGCCGCGACGAGAATCTCGCCGGTCCACGCGTTGCCGACGAGCGAGAGCCCTTCGATCAGCGCGCGGCGCTCCGGTTCGGTGAGCTCGCCGGCGTCGGTGTCGATCAGCAGCGGCCAGGTGACGTCGCGGTGGAACGGCGTGACGGCCCCGGTGATCTCCGGCGCTGCGATCGGCATCGACTCGACGGGCTCGACGGCGACGACCGCGGGCTTGCGCTCCGGCCACAGCGAGATCCCGATGAGGATGATCCCGAACACCAAGAACAGGATGCCCGGGACGACGAACTCGCTGTGCGGGAGCCCGTGCCAGTTCACTTAGGTCGGGACGGCGGTTGCTTCGAGCGCTCCGCGCAGCGCGGCCCGGACGTCACGCAGCGCGGCGTCGAGGGCCGAGTTCTGCGTCCCGGCGAGGACGCGGTGAAACTCTTCGGCCGGCAGCGCCGCGATGTTGGTGAACGTCGCGATCAGCAGGCTGCGATAGGCGTTGAGGGCCGAGCCCGCGGCCGGACGGAGGAACGTCCACGGCAGCATTTCGGCCAAAACCAGCCACGGCCGCGCGGTTCCGAGCGGATCGCTCTCGAGCTGGGCGAGATGCGTCGTGAGCCGATGCTCGTCGACCGGACCTTCGAGGACGATCGCCGCGTCGTCGGCGCCGGGATCGTCGGCCGCCGTGGCGTCGTGCAGCGCGCCGACCAGATCGATCAGCGCCTGGCGCGCGGTGCGATCTTCGATGTCTTTGGTCGTCAGCGCGTAGCGCGGCATCCGCATCTTGATGAAGAGCCGGTCGACGACGCCGCGCAGCGCCTCGCGTTCCGCGGCCAGCTTCCCCGGCACGTCGCCGTTGAGCCCGACGAACGCCGTCGGCATCAGGGTGCGGATCGCGAACAGGTGGGTGACGAGGCCGCCGTAGTCCGACTGCTCGAGGAACGCGAGCGCGCGTTCGAGCGCGTCGCGCGTGAACGTCACCCGCACGCGGCGCGTCAGCGGCGCCGGCTCGGGCTCCGGTTCGACAGCGGCGACCGGTTCGGGCGCGGGCGGCGGTTCGGCGGCGGGCGCGACTTCGGCCACCGGCTCGGGCTCGACGGCGGGTGCCGGCTCGGGCTCCGGCTCGAGAACGGGCTCCGGCTCGACGACCGGCGGCGGTTCGACGGCAATCGGCTCGGGAGGCGGCGGGACGAACGCGACCGCAGGCGGGGCGGCGGGTTCGGGCGCGGGCGGTTCGGGGGCAGGCGGCGGCGCCACCGGCTCGGCGCGCCCTTCGATCGGTTCCTCGACCTCGCGAACCGGCGGCGGTTCGGGGAGCGGTCGCGGCGGTGCCGGCGGGAGCGAGGCGCGGCGCAGCTCGGCGACGTCCTGCAGCGCGTCGATCGTCCGCGGTGCGATCCCGGAGACGGAGAACGGCAGGCCGTGCGCGCGCACGGCGAACGCCGGTGCGGAGCGGACTCGGACCGGCGGCGACGCCAGCGAGAGCGTCCCCCCGCCGTCCCAAGCGACGTCGGCGTGCGTCTCGATCAGCGTCCCGCCGGGGAGCGGCGTGTTGACGATGACGCAATAGCGGACCGAGATCTCGACGCCGGGGTCGACGTCCTCGAGCGTCATCCCCGCCTTCGACCACAGCACCGAGCCGCCGTCGACATCGAGCAGCGGGACGTCGTTGATCGAGGTCGAGCCCGGCAGATACGCCGTGCGGATGGGGAGCTGTGCGCGGAGCGTGACCCGGCCCGCGGCGCCGTCGCCCGTGTTCCGCATCGCGATGCGCACGAAGAGCGCTTCGCCGGCGTCGACGGTCTCGGCCGGCTGCGTCCGCAGCGAGGCGCCTTCGTCGAAGCGCGGCTCGGCTTCGGTCGGGATCGTGACCGGCGCGAGGCCGAACGGCAGCAGGCCGACCGCTTCGAGCCGGCCCTTGACCGTGATCGTCGTCCCGCGCGCGACCAGCCGCGCGAGCCGCAGCCGGATCGTCGCCTCGACGCGCGCCCCGGGCGCCACGTCGCCGAACAGCAGGGCGGTCCCGACGCGCGTCGCGCCTTCGACGGCTTCGATCCGCGCGGCGCTGGTGAGGTCGAGCTGGACGCGGACGTCGCGCGCGACGTCGGTCCCCTCGTTGACGAGCGCGACGATGACGTCGCCGTGGCGCGCCGGCCGCAGCGCTTCGCCGGCCGGATACGCGAGGGTCGCCGTGGCCGGCGAGAAGCGCGGCCGCGAGCGGACGGTGAGCTCGACTTGCCCGAGCGGGACCGGAACGGTCTGCTCGCTCTCGAGCCGCGCGCGCAGCCGGATATCGGTGCGGTCGGGGATCGGCGACGCGACGTCGGCGGCGAGTGCGATCGTCCGGGTCGCGCCGGGCGCGAGCGTTCCGAGATCGATCCCGCCGGCTTGGACCCGCGCCTCGGGGGCGCCCTCGTCGGCGTAGCGCAGCGACTGCAGCGCCGGGTCGCCGTCGATCGCGATCCGCACGCCGGTCGCCTGGGCGGTCCCGTCGTTCGCGATCCGCAGCGTCGCGCGGACCTCGCTGCCCGGCGCGACCTGCGGCGGGCCGTCGAGCGCGATCAGGTTGCGGGCTTCGAGGAAGCGCGGCGAGGAACGGATGACCAGGCTGCGCTCGAACGGGCGCGAGCCGGTCGACCACTGCAGCGAGCCGATGATCGGCAGCGGGGTCCCGTCGACGGCGGGCGAGACGACATAGGCGTCGATCGAGGCCTCGAACCGTGTCCCGGCCTCGACGCGGGTGAAGACGAAGCTGCCCGGCGCGTCGCCGTCGGCGACGGACCGGCCGTCGACCGCGCGCGAGCCCGGCGCGTAGCGCAGGCCGTCGGGGAGCGTCAGCCGGACGCGGACGTCGGCCGCGGCGCAGGTCCCTTCGTTCTCCGCGATCAGCGCGACGCGCACGCGGCGGCCCGGCTCGACTTCGGTCGGCGCGTCGACGGCGAGCCGCGTCGCGTCGGTGTCGAAGCGCGCGGCGCTGCGGACGGTGAGCTCGGCGCGCGCCAGCTCGAACTCGGCGACCTCGTCGGCGGCGACCGCGCCGCCGAGCACGATGCGCGTGTTGTCGTCGAGCGGCGAGTCGATCCGTACGCGGTACTCGACGACGAGCGCCGCGCCGGCGGGGAGCGCCGGGCTGGCGACGGTCGCGTTGCCGAAGCCGAACGGGTCGCCGCCGCGCTCGTCGATCGGCGCCTCGCGGCCGTCGATGCGCGCGCTGCCGGCGACATAGGTCGTGCGGTCGGGGACCGGGAGGACGACGACCACGTCGTGCGCGGTCGCGTGACCGCTGTTGTGCACGCGCGCGGTGACGCGGATCTCTTCGCCGGGTTCGGCGATGCGGACCGCTTCGAGCGCGACGATCGTGTCGGGGTTCTGCAGCACCGGAGCGCTGCGCGCTTCGAGCCGCACGACGTTCGAACCGATGACGTCGGTCTCGTTGGCGACGAGCGCAGCCTGCAGCTCGAGCAGCGCGCCGTTCTCGATCGTCGGCGCGACGGCATAGCTCAGCGCGATGCGGCGCTCGACGCCGGGCGGCACCTCGCCGAGGTCGGCGCCGTTGGGCGCGAGGAGGGTCGTCTCGCCGGCGGTATCATCGAGCGGGCGGTCGTCAACCCGCGCCGAGCCGGGGACGTAGCGCAGCCCCTCGGGGAGCGTGAAGCGCACGTGCAGACCGGTCGCCGCCGCGCCGCCGAAGTTGTAGAACGCGAACGTCGCGCGGACCGTCGTTCCAGGTTCGACCGAACGGTCGGGAGAAACGACGAGCGTTCGTAGCCCTTCGGGTAACGACGGTGCGCCCGGCGCGAAAGCTTCCGTCAGGGTCCGCATCAGTGCCGGACCGTTCGGCGGTCCGCGACCACCGACCTCGCTTGTGTAAGGTATCCATGACCACGATCGCCCACCACGCCGATTACCTCTGCGATGCCGTCAGCCGCCTCGGCAGCGAGAGCGCCTTCGAGGTGCTGGCGCGCGCCAAGGCGCTCGAGGCGCAGGGCCGCCGCGTCGTGCACATGGAGATCGGCGAGCCCGACTTCGACACCCCCGCGCACATCAAGCGGGCCGGGATCGAGGCGATCGAACAGAACTACAGCCACTACACCCCCTCGGCCGGGATCCCCGAGCTGCGCGACACGATCGCGGAGTACGCGAGCCGCTTCCGCGGCCTGGGCGATCCCTATCGGCGCGAGAACGTCGTCGTCGGCGCCGGCGCGAAGCCGGTGATTTGGAACCTGATGTCGGCGCTGCTCGATCCGGGCGACGAGCTCGTCTACGCCGATCCGGCGTATCCCGCCTACGCCTCGGCGGCGTCGTATATCGAAGCGAAGGCGATCCCGGTTCCGCTGCTCGAGTCGCGCAACTGGCGCCTCGACCTCGACGAGCTCGCCGCGAAGGTCGGCCCGAAGACGAAAGCCGTCGTCATCAACTCGCCGCACAATCCGACCGGCGGCGTGCTGACCCGTGACGATCTCGAGGTCATCGCCGAGCTCGCGCACAAGCACGACTTCATCGTCGTCTCCGACGAGATCTACTCGCGCAACGTCTACGGCCCGAACTTCGTCTCGATCACGCAGATCGACGGGATGCGCGACCGCACCGTGATCGTCGACGGCTTCTCGAAGGCCTACGCGATGACCGGCTGGCGCCTCGGCTACATCATCGCGCCCGAAGAGATCGCGAAGACCGTGACGCTCTTCAACAACAACACGTTCTCGTGCGTCGCGACGTTCGTGCAGCGCGCCGGAATCGCGGCGCTGACCGGCGACGACGCGCCGGTGCAGCAGATGAACGCGACCTTCCGCGAGCGGCGCGACGCGATCGTGAACGGGCTCAACGCGATCCCCAACGTCTCGTGCACGCTCCCCGAAGGCGCGTTCTACGCGTTCCCCAACGTGCAGAAGATCACGACGGACGACAAGCACCTCGCGGCGTGGCTCCTCGGTGAAGCCGGGGTCGCATGCCTGGGCGGCTCGTCGTTCGGGGCCGCCGGCAAAGGCTATCTGCGATTCTCATACGCGGCCTCCGTCGACGACATCCGCTGGGCGCTCGAACAGCTGCGCGCCGCGCTGCCGCGCTATCCCGGCAACGCCTAGCGCCATCGGCTACACCGACCGCGTAGCGCAGCCCGACGACGCGGCGTTCATCGTCGCGCTCCACGCTGCGCCGCACGCGCGGCCGTTCGTTCACGCGCCGACCGAGGAGCAGGTGCGCGAAGCGATCGCCGCGGCCGGCGGCCCGGAGCAGCGCATCATCCTCGACGGCGACGGGACGCCGGTCGGGATGTGGATGCTACAGCTGCACGGGGACTGGCTGGCCGAGCTCGTCCGCATCGTCGCGATCGCGCCCAACCGCGGGATCGGGACGTTCGCGATGGAGCGAATGATCGCGCGCGCGTTCGACGACCTCGGCGCGCATCGCGCGTACCTCGAAGTCGTCGGGGCCAATCCGGCACGGCGGCTCTACGAGCGCTTCGGCTTTCGGCTCGAAGGGACGTGGCGCGACGGCTACCGCAACGAGGACGGGACCTACGCCGACCTCTGCGGCTACGGGATGCTGGGCTCGGACCGGCGCTGAGCCTCAGCCGCCGCCGTCCTCGAACGTGCGGTTATAGACGAAGAAGACCGTCTCACGGCGATATCCGGTCGCCTCGTAGAGGTGCTGCGCGCGCAAGTTGTCGATCGCCGTCGAGAGCGTGAGCCCGACGGCGCCGGTCTCGCGCGCAAGCCGCTCGGCGCGTTCCATCAGCGCCCGCCCGACGCCGCGCCGGCGCGCGGTCTCCACGACGTAGAGATCGTTGAGCGTCCAGAGCTTCCCGGGCGGCGTCGTCGTCGACGAGAAGGTCGGGTACAGCTGCACAAAGCCGAGCACGGTGCCGTCGTCGTCCTCGGCGAGGAAGATCTCGGACTCGCCGGCCGCGAGCCGATCGCGGACGAACGCCGCCGCGGTCGCGAGATCGGACGGCTGACGATAGAAGCCGCGATACTGATCGAAGAGCGCGGCGACGGTCGGCACGTCGTCGAGCGACGCGCGCCGCACGACAAACGCGCTCAACGGCGCCCGGGGATCGGCATGCTGGTCCGTGTGTTCAACGACGCCGCCGTTCGGCGCAGGTCGGCGCGTTTCCTCAAGCCGAACCAGGCCCGGTCATGGCCCGTCCCGTCGTCTTCTCCGGCATCCAGCCCACCGGACAGATCCACATCGGCAACTACTTCGGCGCGATCAAGCAGTGGGTCGAGGGTCAAGACGACGCCGAGAACATCTTCTGCCTGGTCGACATGCACGCGCTCACGCTGCCGCAAGACCCGGCGGCGCTGCGCGAGCAGATCCGCGAGACGGCGACGGTACTGCTCGCTGCGGGGATCGATCCGAAGAAGTCGCATCTGTTCGTGCAGAGCGACGTGCGCGAGCACGGCGAGCTGACCTGGTATCTCTCGTGCGTCGCTTCGATGGGCCAGCTCAACCGCATGACGCAGTATAAGGAGAAGTCGGCCGATCAGCGCGGCGAGCAGCGCGTCGGCCTGTTCGCGTATCCCGTCCTGATGGCGGCCGACATCCTGCTCTATCACACGACGCACGTCCCGGTCGGCGAGGATCAGAAGCAGCACATCGAGCTGACGCGCGATCTCGCGCAGCGTTTCAACGCGACGTACGGCGAGACGTTCGTCATCCCGGAGCCGGCGATCCCCAAAGCCGGCGCGCGCATCATGGGGCTCGACGATCCAACCAAGAAGATGTCGAAGAGCGCAGCCGGTTCCTATCATGCGGTGCGCGTTCTCGACTCGCCCGATCAGATCAAGAAGGCGGTGATGTCGGCGCAGACCGACAGCGGCCGCGAGATTCGCTTGGATCCGTCGCGTCCCGGCGTCGCGAACTTGCTCGCGATCTACATGGCGGCGACCGGCGCGAGCGTCGAGCACGCCGAGGCGCACTTCGCGAACGCGCGCGGCTACGGCGATCTCAAGAAAGAGCTGGTCGAGATTCTCGTCGAGACGTTGCGCCCGCTGCGCGAGCGCTACGCGCAGCTTTCGGGCGATCCTGAAACGGTGCGCGCGCTGCTGCGCACCGGCGCCGACGCGGTACGTCCGACCGCCCAACGCACCGTCGACGCGGCGAAACGCGCGATGGGCGTCGGCAGTTAGAATCGAACGATATCGCAGGTTTTGCCGCGCTGCAGTCGCCCTTGCGACTTAAGTGGACGCGTGATACTATGCGCGCATAAATCCGACCCGTTCCGATTCCCGCGGTCCCGCTCGATGGCTTTGCTCCACAACCAGGTACTCAAGCGAGTCGAAACGAGGAACAACCCAAGGAGTCTTCTCGCTTGTATACTGATGAGCGGTTGACGTGCACCGATTGCGGTGCCGAGTTCACTTTCACGTCCGGAGAGCAGCAGTTCTTCGCGACGAAGGGCTTCCAGAATAAGCCGAATCGTTGCCCCGACTGCCGCACCGTGCGTAAGAACGCCCGCATGAACGGCGGCGGCGCCGGCGGCGGATTCGGGGGCGGCGGCGGCGGTCGCGCCGGCGGCTACGGCGGCGGCGGCGCGCGCGAGATGTACAGCGTCACCTGCAGCAGCTGCGGTCAGCAGGCCGAGGTGCCGTTCCAGCCGCGCGGCGACAAGCCCGTCTACTGCCGCGACTGCTTCAGCTCGCAGCGCTCGTATCGCTGACCTGCTAGCGTAACCGCGCGACCTGCGTCCCGGCGAACGGTTCGCCGGCGACGATTGCGTCGCGCACGCGGGCACGCGCCCGCTCGACCGCCGCGCCGAGCGCGCTTCCGCGCGCCAACTCGGTCGCGATCGTGACCGCGAGGAGATCGCCCGTCCCGCGGAGCGATCCGGCCAGACGCGGCGACGCGTAGCGGCGCAGCGAGCTTCCGTCGGCGAGGACGTCGACCGGTTCGCCTTCGAGATGGCCGCCTTTGACGAGCGCCGCACGGGCGCCGAGCGCGACGAGCGCCGCGGCCGCGGCTTCCATCGCCGCGACGCCGTCGACCGGGGCGCCGGCGATCGCGTTCGCCTCGGCGAGGTTCGGCGTTACCAGCGTCGCGGCGGGGATGAGGTGCGCGCGCAGCGCCTCGACGACGGCGGCATCGGCGAGCGCGTCGCCGCCGGTCGCGGCCAGGACCGGATCGACGACGACCGGGACGCCGGCAAAGTGCGCCAGCCCGGCGGCGACGGCGACGACGCTCTGCGCGCTCACGAGCGCGCCGACGTGAAACGCCGCGACGCCGGCATCGCGCAGCGCGGCGAACTGGGCGGCGATCAGCTCCGGATCGACACCGGCGCGGGCCAGCACGTGGCGGCCGTCCTGGGCGCTGATCCCGGCGACCACGGCGACCGGACGCGCGCCGTCAGCTGCGATCGCGGACACGGCGAACAGCAGCCCGGCAAAGGCGAGCGGGTGGGTCGTCCCGACCGTGGCGACGACCGGCGCGCTCATCCCCAGCGCTCGACCAGCGTCCGCGCCGCGCTCTCGGGATCGGCGGTCATCAGCGCCGAGATCACCGCCGCCATCTCGGCGCCGCTCTCGCGGACTCGCGCGATCGTGGCGGCGCCGATCCCGCCGACGGCGGCGACCGGGAGCGAGGTCGCGTCGACGACGGCGCGCGTCCCGCTGATCCCGATCGGATACCCGGCGTCCGGCTTCGACGGCGTGGCGAAGATGGGGCCGACGCCCAGGTAGTCGACCAGCGCCGGGTCGGCGCGCCGGGCCTCTTCGGGTGTCCCGCACGAGAGCCCGATGATCATCCGCGGGCCGAGCGCGCTGCGCACCTTGGCGAGATCGTAGAGCGCGGCGTCCTCTTGGCCGAGGTGCACGCCATCGGCGAGCCGCGCCAGGCCGACGTCGTCGTTCAACAGCGCGATCCCGCCCGCGGCGCGGACGCGCGTGACGATCGCGATCAGCGTCGTGCCGTCGATCCCGAGCTTCGCGCGGATCTGGACGATGCGCACGCCGCCGCGCAGGATCGCCTCGGTGAAGCCGATCGGCTCGACCGCCTCGGGATCGACGATCGCGTAGACCCCGCGCAGCGGCGGACGCGAACCGTCAGCGCGCGCGCGCAACGGGGACCGTCAGCTCGAACGGCGCGTCGCCGCCGGCCCGCAGCGCCGGCGCGACGGTGAGCGAGAGCACGTGCGCGTGCGGGTCGAGCCGCGGCGCCGCGAAGCTCATCGAGCCGGTGTACTGCGCGCTGGGCGCCAGCGGGATCCCTTCGTAGAGCTGCTTGTCCGTCACCGTCCAGTTCTTCACCGCGACGACACGATACACGTTGCCCTGCTCGTCGCGCAGCACGCTCTTCCCGTACGGCAGCACCGTGACGAGCGAGTCGCCGAGGTTGGCGAAGGTGACGATCAGCGCGATGCGGTCGGGGAAGAAATCGGCCTTCTTCACCGTGACGCGCAACGCCGACGTGGCGGCGGTCGAGCTGCTCGTGAACGAGTAGTACGGCTTGCCGGGGTCCTTGACGTGCAGCGTGCCGTGCTCGCGCAGCACGCCGAGCGGAACCGTCGCGTCGACGACGCGCCGCAGGTCGCTGGCGTGATTGACGTACGCGATCCGCTCGCGCACGAAGAAGACGCGGCCGCGATCGTCGCCGCGCGCGCCGACCACCTGCGCGCGCTGCAGCGCGAAACCGTCGGCGTCGAAGACGCTGCGATAGCCGGCAACGTCGCCGAAGTAGCGGCGCTCGTCGTCGCTGAGCAGCGCGAAGGCCGCCGCGAAGTTGCCGTTCTGCAGATCGGCGACGTACTGTTTCACGACGGCCGTCTGCGGCGAGTTGGGAACGGGGCCGTACTTCGGCGCGGCGCCGAGCGTCGCCAGCGCCAGCAGCGCGGCGACGCGCCTCACAACGTCTCGCCGAGCAGCAGGTCGGTGATGCGCAGCAGATCGCCGTCGTCGGCGTAGCGCAGCTCGATCGTCCCGCCGCGTTCGCCGGCGACGACGCGCACGTGAGTCGCGAAGCGATGGCGCAGCCGGTCGATCAGATCGTCGGCGTCGGCGTCGCGCCGCGGTGCCGCGGCGGTACGCTCGCGCTTGGGCGATGCGGCCGCGGCGAGCTTCTCGAGCGCGCGCACCGAGAGCTCCTCGTCGACGGCGCGGCGTGCCATCGTCTCACGGCGCTCGGGCGGAAACGACAGCACCGCGCGCGCGTGGCCGGCGCTGAGCTTTCCGGCGCGCACCAGCGCTTTGATCGCGTCGGAGAGCGAGAGCAGCCGCAACGCGTTCGCGATCGCCGAACGGCTGCGACCCAGACGCGCGGCGACCTGCTCCTGCGTGAACGCATGCGCTTCCATCAAGTGCGCGAAGCCCATCGCTTCTTCGAGCGGATCGAGGTTCTCGCGCTGCAGGTTCTCGATGATCGCGACTTCGAGTGACTCGCGGTCGTCGGCGGCCCGGACCATCGCGGGGATCGTCGCGAGACCTGCGGCCTGCGCCGCGCGCCAGCGTCGTTCACCGGCGATCAGCTCGTAGCGGTCGCCGCGCTCGCGCACGATGACCGGCACGAGAACGCCGAACGCCGCGATCGAGGCGCGCAGTTCGTCGAGCGCAGCTGCGTCGAACGTCTGCCGCGGCTGATGCGGGTTGGGGACGATCTGCGCGAGCGCGATGTGCTGCAGCTCCCGCCGCACCGGCGCGGTGGTGACGTCGCTCGTCGGCGCGTCGCCGAGCAGCGCACCGAGACCGCGTCCAAGGCCGCGCTTCGCGGTCACTGCGCCGACCCGCGCGCCGCGAGCGGCCCGACCAATTCTTTGGCGAGCGAGAGATACGCTTGCGCACCGCGGCTCTTCACGTCGAAGAGAATCGCCGGCTTGCCGTACGACGGTGCCTCGGAAAGCCTGATGTTGCGCGGGATCTGCGTTTGAAAGACGCGGTCGGGAAAATAGCGATGCACCTCTTCGAGGACCTCGCCGGCGAGCTTCGTGCGCCCGTCGAACATCGTGATCAGCACGCCGCGAATGATCAAGTCGGGATTGAGCCCTTCCTTAATACGCCGCACGATCGCGACGAGTTGGCTGAGCCCTTCGAGCGCGTAGTACTCTGCCTGCACCGGGATGATGACCTCGGTCGCCGCGGTCAGCGCGTTGATCGTGAGCAGCCCGAGCGAAGGCGGGCAGTCGATCAGGATCTCGTCGTAACGATCGAGGACGGCGACGAGCGCGGTCTTGAGCCGGTTCTCGCGCTGCATCGCGGAGACGAGCTCGATCTCCGCGCCCGCGAGGTTGAGCGTCGCCGGGAGAATGGCGAGGTTCTCGACCTCGGTCGGCCGGACCGCGTCGGCGACGGCGGCGTCGCGCAGCAGCACGGCGTACACGTCACGTTCGATGCCACGCTTATCGACGCCGAATCCCGTCGTGGTATTGCCCTGCGGGTCGATGTCGACGATCAGCACCCGCCGCCCCATGAGGGCCAGCGACGCGCCGAGGTTCACCGCGGTCGTCGTTTTCCCGACCCCGCCTTTTTGGTTGACGATCGCGGTGACCCGCGCCGTCGCATGCATGGAAGCTACCGCCGACACTCGCTACTCCGGAACACGAAAGTGCCCGTCGATATAGCGTTCCGCGCGCTCGACGAGCAAGCCCGCCTCGTTCCGAGACGGGTCGTCGGTGACCTCCTCGAACAAGGCGTGGAGAACCTCACCGACCCGATGATCCCCCCGAAAGTCCGCCGGCGCAAGGCCCTTGCGAATTATCGCGCCGATCACGTCCTCGCCGGTGAGCTTGAGATCGCGGACCGAGAGCGCCGGCTGCTGGGCGACGATCTCCGTGACGCGCGCTTCGAAGCGCTCGTTCGAGTCGTCACGCTTCGGCAGCCCGGAGCCGGCGATGTCGGCCCAGCGCAGCGCGAAGAGCCGCCGCAGGTGCTCGGGGCGGATGCGGTTGACGAAGCGCCGGAGCGTCTTGTCCTGGAGCTCGGGATCGGCGGCGTACATGTGGTGGCGGACCAGGTGCGCGACCGTCTCGACCGTCTCGTTCGGAAGCCGCAGCCGCGCCAGCATCGCCGGGACCATCTCGGCGCCGACGACCTCGTGCTGGTAGAACGTGTTGCCCCGGCCGTCGGGGCGCGGTGCAGCCGTGCGCGGCTTCGCCACGTCGTGCAGCAGCGCCGCGAGCCGTAGCGTGAAGTCGCCGCGGGGCGCCGCGTCGAGGGTCGCGAGGTTGTGGCGGTAGACGTCGTAGGCGTGCCAGTCGTTCTGATCGACCCCGACCCCCTCGAGGAGCTCCGGCCAGACGACGGCGAGGACGCCGGTCTCCCGCAGGATCTCCAGCCCGATCGAGGGCGTCTCGGCCGAGAACAGCTTCGCGAACTCCTCGCCGACCCGTTCGGCCGAGACCGTCGCCGCGAGCGGGGCCGCCGCCGCTATCGCCTTCCGGGTGCGCTCGGTCGGCTCGTAGCCGAAGCGCGCGGCGAACTGCGCCGCCCGCAGCATCCGCAAGGGGTCTTCCTCGAACGTCGCTTCGGCGACGATATCAATCCGGCCGTAGCGGATGTCCTCGATCCCGCCGTGCGGGTCGGCGACCGCGTCGTCGGCGACGTTGCGGGCGATCATGTTCATCCGGAAGTCGCGCCGGCCGAGATCGTCCCCGAGCGGGATCTGCGGCCCGGCTTCGACGTCGAACGCCGTGTGGCCGAGCCCCGTCGAGCGCTCGCGGCGCGGGAGGGCGATATCGGCCTCGCCGGCTTCGTGCTTGAACTTGAGCACGGCGAAGGAAGCTCCGACCACGTCGACCCGCCCGAGCGGCTGCAGCGCGGCCATCAGGTCGTCGAGGGTCGCGCCGGTGACGACGTAGTCGAGGTCCTTCGCCGGCCGGTCGATCCCGTCGAGCTTACTGCGGAACTCGTCACGGACTCGGCCGCCGACCGCATAGACTTCGAATCCGGGAAGCGCAGCGGTCAGAACGTCGTCGAGGGGATGGCGCACGGAAGGCTCATTGTAGCGCCGACCGGGCCGACTGTCTGCCCATACTGTGTGATGTTTCACGTGTGTCAACTCTCTGCACCGCAAAGTTTTGTAGCCACGTGAAACATTGCGATTCCGCGGTCGAGTCTCCGTTGAAGATCCGCCTTTCGCCGCGATATAGCATCGGACGGCCGTTTTTGCTATTCTTGGACCCAACGGGCGAACGTACGTTCCCACCCGAAGCGCCTCTCGCCGTCTCAACCGGAGACCGATCTTTGCTCGCGCCCCTCGACCCGCCGCGTCCTTCGAAGCGCCGACCGGCACTGCAGGCCGTCGCGCTCCCACGCGGCGTCGCCGAGCTGCACCCCGGGGACGCGCTCGACCACTACGCCGGCTGGGCGCAGCCCAACGCGATCGTCTCGGACGGTGCCTACGGCGTCGGGGGCTTCCCCGGCGACCCGCGGACGGCCGAAGGGCTCGCCGCCTGGTATCGGCCGCACGTCGAAGCCTGGTCGCGCGCCGTGAGCCCGGCGACGACCCTCTGGTTCTGGAACACCGAGGTCGGCTGGGCGACGGTCCATCCGCTGCTGGTCGAGCACGGCTGGGAGTACGTGGAGGCGATCGTCTGGGATAAGGGGATCCGCCACATCGCCGGCAACGTCAACGGCGAGACCATTCGCCA
>DASYFS010000438.1:0-3480 GCA_036498305.1 Candidatus Elarobacter sp.
TTAGTACCAGGTTGTGCGACAGCTCGAGGAATGTCGCGGGATAATCGGGGCTCGCGGAACTCGCGGTCGGATCGGCACCAGGTGGTAGCGCTGCCGGCCACACCGTGAGCGGCAGCGAGAGCAGCGCTAGAATGGCGTCCGGATCGTACGGCATCGGTAGCGCTGACACGATGTCGACGCCCAGTAGGCTCTTTTGCGCGGCGAGGGACTTGCTCGGAAGCCAAGTCGAAACAGGAGCAGTCCCGAGGTGCACTTCCTCGGCGATGTATTGGCTCGGGATTACGACGACGACGCGTGGTTGCTGCGGACCCGGAGCCGCCGAAAGCGTCTTCCCGTTTCGGTCGACGCCGAAGAAATGAAAATCGAGCGACATCATATCGCTCGGGCGCCGGAAACGTACGACAAAATCACCGGTCACGCGTGCACACCTCTCACGAACGAATCCCGGCGCGGTTGTCCATTTAGATCGCTGCGGGTGCCGCGCTGAGCTGGTCGCGTTCTATCCTAAGGCAAGCGCGCCCTGCATCTCGGCGTCCCTCGATTGTCCGGTTCCGAACGGAGTAGCGGCCGACTTAGTCGGTGGCGTAAAGCCGGACGCGATGGGCCGCGTAACGTCCGAGCGCTGAGAGCGGAAAGTGCAGCCGGTATTGGTGATAGTTCAGGTAGAAGTGCACCGGGAAGCCGGTTCCGGTGAACTCCGGCTCGTCCCACGTTCCGGCCGGCGTCTGCCGCGCGAGCAAGAACGCGACGCCGCGCTCGATCGCGTCGCGAAACGGCGCCGCGAGCTGCGCGTGCCGCTCGACCGCAGCGAGTAAGCCGATCAGCGCCCAGGCCGTTTGGCTCGCGGTGCTCGGACCGATGCCGCGCAGCGCGGGGTCCTTGTAGCTGTCGGTCGTTTCGCCCCAGCCGCCGTCGGCGTTCTGCACGCTCTTGAGCCACACGGCACCGCGCACGATCGCCGCGTCGATCCGGGGGTCGCCGCGCACGACGAGTCCGAGCGCCGCCAGCGCGCCGCTCGTACCGTAGACGTAGTTGACGCCCCAGCGCCCGAACCACGCGCCGTCGCGCTCCTGTTCGGCGAGCAAGAACTCAACGCCGCGCGCGAAGCGCGACGGATCGAACGTCTCCGCCAGGCCGCAGCGCGCGATCATCTCGAGGACGCGCGCCGTGACGTCCGCCGTGGGCGGGTCGATCGACGCCTTGAGGTCGCTGTAGGCGATGCGGTTCAACCACGTTTTGTCGTTGTCGACGTCGAACGCGCCCCAGCCGCCGCCGCGGCACTGCATCGATTCCACCCACTGCGACGCCTTCGCAAGCGCCGCACGGAGACGCTCGGCGTGCGGATGATCGACGACGGCGAGCGCCATCATCACGACGGCGCTGTCGTCGACGTCGGGGTACCATTGGTTCTCGAACTCGAACGCCCAGCCGCCCGGCTCCCCGGTGCGATTCTTCACCGCCCAGTCGCCGTAGCGGTTGACGATTTGCTTCTCGAGCAGCCACGACGCCGCCGTGACGAGCCGCGGGTCGCTGCGCGAGACGCCGGCGTCGACGAGCGAACGGATCGCGAGGCCCGTGTCCCACACCGGCGAGATACACGGCTGGACGCGGTACGCACCGTTCGCCGTGATCGTGAACCCGTCGAGCGCGGCGAACCCGCGCACGACGACCGGATCGTCGACCGCGTACCCGAGCGCGCGCAGACCGAGCATCGCGTTGAGCATCGCAGGGATGATCCCGCCCCAGTCGCCCGTCGCTTCCTGACGCTCGACGGTCCAACGTTCGGCGCGCTTCAACCCTTCGCGCCGGAACGGGATCACATCGTTCCGCTCAGTCCATTTCAGCACCGCGTCGATCCGGCCGAAGAACGCTTCGACAGCGTCGTTCGCCGGCGGCAGCGTGAAGCGAACGTTCGCGCGGCCCTCGGCATAGAGCTCGTCGAGATTCAGCGTCGGTCCGTAGACCGGCTTCTTGTCGAAGAGCAGGATCAGCGGAACCGTGCTGCCACGCGCCCAGCTCGACAGATCGTAGATCGAAAACGGACCGCGCCCCGGCAGCATCATCAGCAGCGGCGGCAGCGACGGCAGCCCGGCCCAGTCGTACGCGCCGATCAGCGCCAGATGCATCTTCGTGAAGATGCGGCTCTTCGATATCCCGCCGCGTGCGAGGATGTACGCGCGTGCACGCTGCAGCGCCGGATCGTCGGCGCTGATGCCGAGCAATCGCAGCGCCATGTAGGCTTCGATCGTGACGCTCAGCTCGCCGCCGTCGCCGTACGCGAGCTCCCAACCGCCGTGGTCGCGCTGCTCGCCGCGAAAATACTGCTCCGCGGCAGCCCGCGGCACGCGGTCGAACGTTCCCCACACGTGATGAAGGAGGACGACTTCCGCCGTGATCGTGACGTTCGACTGCAGCTCGGCCCACCAGAACCCGGCCGGGTCCTGCAGCTGAAAGAGCGCGTCGACGGCGCGTTCGATCGCGCTCTCCACCGCCGGCGGAGAGGGTCGGTCGTTGTCGCGATTCGAAGGCGGCGTCTGAATGCTCACGGTGTTGAGAACGGCGGCGTGGATCGGCGTCGGCGTGTGGGGCGGTTTGCTTTTGGCTCGCGGTCGGTTTTGGGATTCGACGGCCGACGGCCTCCGTGTGCCGCGCCCCGGAGGCCCAACACCGGATGTGCACGCGGTGGTTCCGGCGCGCAACGAGGGCGATGTCCTCGGCCGCACGCTCGGGTCGGTCCTTGCGCAGGACTATCGCGGGCGTCTCGCCGTGACGGTCGTGGACGACCGCAGTGAAGACGGCACCGGCGACGTCGCACACGACGCGATCGAACGGTATGAAGCCGGCGATCGCGCGGACATCGTGGAGGCGCGGCCGCGGCCGGACGGTTGGACCGGAAAGGTGTGGGCGATGGCGGAGGGCGTCGCGGCGGCGCGAGCTCGCGGCGCGGCGCCGGTATACTGGTGGTTCACCGACGCCGACGTCGAGCACGATGCCGATACGCTGTCTCGGCTCGTCGCGACCGCGCAGGACGAGAACCGCGCGCTCGTTTCGCAGATGGTGGCACTCCACTGCGCTTCACCCACGGAGCAGCTGCTGATTCCGGCATTCGTCTTTTTCTTTCGCATGCTCTACCCGTTCGCGTGGGTCAACGACGACCGGCGCGCGACCGCGGCTGCCGCCGGGGGCTGCGTCCTGCTCGCCGAGGACGCGCTCGACCGCATCGGCGGCATCGAGCGAATCGCCGGCGAGCTGATCGACGATTGCGCGCTCGCCGCGGCGGTGAAAGAGAGCGGCGGCGGTCTTTGGCTCGGGCTCGCGCGGCGGTCGCGCAGCGTACGCCCATACGCGTCGCTGGAGACGATCTGGTCGATGGTCTCGCGGACCGCCTACACGCAGCTCCGCTACTCGCCGCTGCTGCTCGCGGGGACGATCGCCGGGATGCTGCTGCTCTACGTCGTTCCGGTGGCGGCGACGGTGCGC
>DASYFS010000439.1:0-3425 GCA_036498305.1 Candidatus Elarobacter sp.
GTCGCGCCGGCGTGCGAGATCCCCGTCTGCCACACGTGGTACAGGAAGACGTAGAGCGCCGCGAGGCCGCGCAGGCCCTCGACGTGCGGGAGAAAGGTTCGCGGTTGTGGCTGCATCCGTGCGTGCTCCGGGTCGGCGACCCCGCCGTGTCGTTCACGTTACCCGCGCGGTGCGGTCTCACAACCGCAGGCGGGCGATTACCGCAATTGCGGTATGGCGCGGCACGGTACGGCGCGGGACAATGCGCGCCAAGGTGTCACAAGCGAACGGACTCGACTGCTGCGGCCATCCCCGCGAGCGCCACGACGACACGGGCTGCACGACCTGGCTTCCCGGAACGCGCCACTCGGCGCCCGGGCCCTGCGCGTGCAAGGTGCCCAAACCCCGAATGGCGTCGCCGCCGGCACCCTGGATTCTCCCCGCCCCGCTGATCGCGCTCGACGCGCAGCGCGGCCGCCCGCGCCGCCGCCGCTAATTGCCGCGCAAACGGCTGACCGAGACCGAACGCCGGATCGTGCTCGCGCTGGCGAACGGTGAGCCGCCGCGCGCGATCGCGGCTGAGCTCGGGCGCTCCGTCAACACGGTCCGCACCCACATCCGCAACGCGTACGCGAAGCTGGAGATCACGGGGATCGACGAGCTACGCCAGCTCCTCGCGAGGGGCGGACTGCACGAAGCGTAGCGCCTCGGAACGCTCGGCGAACGACCACGTCGGCGCGCCGATCCCGCGCCGCGCGCACGCGACGACGATCTGGTGCTCGCTGCTCGTTCCCAGCTTGCGGTGCAGCGCCTGCATCTGCGTGCGCACGGTGTTGTATGCGCGGCCGGTGAGCGCCGCGATCTCGCGCTGCGTGCGGCCCTCGAGCAGATGCCGCAGCACGTCGCGTTCCGCGGCGGTGAGCGACGAGACCAGCGGATCGACCGCCGCGCGCATCCACGGGCCAAGGCGTCGCGCCAGGAACGAGTCGGGAAAGTGCTCGCCGATCAACGCGACGGCGCGTTCGAGATGAGTTCCGGCATCGGCAACGCCGGCGGTCGCCGCCAGATCAATGCGCGCGTGCGCTTCGCGCCAAAGATATCCGCAGCCGGCGAAAGCGTCGATCGCGACGCGAAAAGCAACGGCTGCCGATGAGGGGTCGCCCTCACCGCGACGCACGAGGCCGAGGACGTAGGCGTACCATCCGGCGAGTCGAGGGTCGCGCTTCTCCGGGTGCAGGACTTGACTCGGATCCGGTCTGCGCCCGATTCCGTCGAACCGCGTCAACGCGGTGCCTGCCGCTCGATGATCGCCCAACTGCGCGTACGCTTCCGCGAGGTCGAGGTGGACGAAGCGCTCATCGTCGGTCGTTCCGTCGAAATTGATTCGGACGGCGAGCTCGGCGGCATGGTCGGCGTGGAGCCGCGCGCTCGCAAGCTCCCCACATGCCGCCGCGATCTGCGCGCGCGCTGCGACCGCACGTGCACGCCACGGAAGGCTGGGCGCTTTCTCCTCTGCGTCGCGAATCGTTCGAAACGCTCGCATATCGTCGCCGTCGAGCGCGAACAGCCAAGCGTCGTTGAACAAGACCCGAACAAATGGGGGCGACGCGAAGACAGGACCGAACGCGCTGCCGGGAAGAGCGCGCCCGCGCGGCGACCGATGCGAGCCGAGGACAGTCGCCGAACGCAGCGTCTGCTCGAGGGTCGCGATTTGGTCGACGATGATCGTAGCAAGCATGACGTCGCGCTCGCGGCACTCGGCGTAGCGTCTCGATGCTGTTCGAAAAAGCGCGAGCGCATCGGCGTACCGAGTCGGCGTGTTTCGTGCCATAGCAACGAACGCGCGAAGTTGAATCGACCGAACTGCAAGGATGTCGCGCGCATCGCGCTCGCACTCTTCTGCCCAGCGGTTCGTTGCGTCGAGGTCGTGCGCGCACCAGTACGCAAAACCGCGGAAATACGCCGTCTCGGCGACCAGCGAGGGGTGCGCACCGGCTCCGACCGCTTCGTTATAGGCGGCGGCGAGCTCGGCCAGCGCCGCAGCCGGGTCGATTCGGGCAAGAGCCGCACCGCGCAGCATTGCCGCGGTAGCACGTTCGTCAACCGTCCCGAACGCCGCGATCTCATCCGCACGCAACTCGTCGAGAACCTCGCGAGGACGCACTCGATGCAAGGTTCGGGCGCGGAGCAGTCGCGCTTCTGCGGGCGCCGCCGAACCGAGGCGGACCTCGCCGAGCAGCACGGCGACAGCATCAAAATCGCCGCGCTTGTAAGCCTCGCGCGCGTCGATGAGGATCGAGGGGAGGACGGCCGGTTCTTGCCCGTCGCGCTTTGCCGGATGTGGCACCCTGAAGGCGCTATGCCGCGACCGTTGCCGTACGTCCTCCCCCAGGAGCGCTAGTAGGGGCCGCCTCCGGTAACGGTGTCGGTTGAAAGCCCACCCCCGGAAACGGTCGCTGTCGAAGCGGCCGTCGTGCTGGCCGCCGGTGCGGCGGCGCCGACCGCTAATGCGATCGCAAGCAGAATCGCTGAGATCATGAGAGAGACTCCTTATTGAGGAAGTAGAGTGACGTGTAACCGCACTCCCTCATTGAGGTGCCTCGCTCCCCCTACGCGCATGCCGGCCGGCGCGCTCGTCCGGGGTGGGTGTGGAGACCCCGGATGGAGCGCTGATGCCGACCGGCAGGCGAGATCCCGTTCGGGCGGCCCCTGGGTTGGACCACCGCTCTCGCGGCAAGCCGGGTCGCCCGAAAAGTCCCCCACGGGAACGGTGAGGCCCCCGCGTGCATATCATCCCGCGGGCGACCGCCCGGCTCAATACTGCGAGCGCAGTAAGAGTCTGCGGGAAACGATTCGATCATGACGCTCAAGGGACGGTCGACGCGCACGATCGGAGCGGACTACTTCCGGGAGCTGTACCGTCGCAGCGAGGACCCCTGGAACTTCAGCGACTCGGGCTACGAGCGCGCGAAGTACCGCGCCTCGCTGGAAGCGCTGCCGCGCGCCCGGTACGACTCCGCGCTCGAGCTAGGCTGTTCGGTCGGCGTGTTCACGCGGCTGCTCGCCGAGCGCTGCGGCGCCGTGTGCGCCGTCGACGTCTCGCGCGAAGCGCTCGACCGCGCGGCGGAGCGCTGTGCCGGACTGCGGCACGTCGGCTTCGCGGAGTGCGACCTGAGCGCGGCGTTTCCGCCCGGCCGGTTCGATCTGATCACGCTGTGCGAGCTCGGCTTCTACTTCGGCCCGCACGACCTGACGCGGCTGCGCGAGCGGATCGCCGCCGCGCTCGGGCCCGGCGGTGATCTGCTCCTGGTCCACTGGACGCCGCTCGTCGAGGGTCACGCGCAGACCGCCGACGACGTGCACGAGGCGTTCCTCGCCGACCCGCGCTTCACGCCGGGCTCGGCGCAGCGAGCCCCGACGTATCGCCTGGACGTGCTGCGCCGGCG
>DASYFS010000440.1:0-2294 GCA_036498305.1 Candidatus Elarobacter sp.
CGCGCACGAAGCGGCGCTTGTTCGGGAAGCCGTCGTTCGCGGTCCGGACGCTGGCAGCGGGAGCGCGCGAAGTGCTGGTCCTCGCCCCGCGCGCCCCGGACGCTCAGAAGTAGCCGCCTCGCACGTCGAGCGCGCGGTTGAGGCCGACGACGTTGACGCGCGGTTCGCCGAGCAGCCCGAATTGGCGCGGCGTCACGTGCGCGGCGATCAGCGAGCGAACCGCATCCAGCGAGAGATGACGCGCTTTTGCGACGCGCGGCGCCTGATAGTACGCGCCGGCCGGCGAGATGTCGGGATCGATCCCGCTCGCGCTCGACGTCACCAGATCCATCGGGATCGGGTCAGTCGCGTCCGGGTTCTCCTTCTTCAGCGCCGCGATCGCCGCGCTGGTCGAGTCGATGAGCTTCTTGCTGGTCGGCCCGTAGTTGGTGCCGCCCGTCGCGGTCGGATCGTAGCCCTTTCCCGCCGCCGAGGGACGCGCGTGGAAGTACTGCGGCTTGCTGAAGTTCTGCCCGACCAGTTCGGAGCCGACCACGGCGCCCTTCGCGTCGACGATCAGCGAACCGTCGGCTTGATGGTGAAACAGCAGCGTCCCGATCCCCCAGATGACGACGGGGTAGAACAGCCCGAGCGCGATCACCGTCACGACGGTATAGAGCAGCGAGGTTCCGAGGTGACGCAGCGTGTTGTCGCGCGGGGTTTCGGGTTTGGTGGCGGCCATGGGATCAGGCTCCGGTCAGGTGAAGGGCGACGAGGATAAGATCGATCAGCTTGATCCCGACGAACGGGACGATGATCCCGCCGAGGCCGTAGATCAGCACGTTCTCGCGCAGCACCGCGTTCGCGCCGCGCGGACGGTATGCGACTCCGCGGAGCGCCAGCGGGATCAGCGCGACGATGATCAGCGCGTTGAAGATGATCGCCGAGAGTATCGCGCTCTGCGGCGTCGCGAGCCGCATCACGTTGAGCTCCGCCATCGCCGGGTAAGCGACGCTGAACATCGCGGGCAGGATCGCGAAGTACTTGGCGACGTCGTTGGCGATCGAGAACGTCGTCAGCGAGCCGCGCGTCATCAGCAGCTGCTTGCCGATCTCGACGATCTCGATCAGCTTGGTGGGATCGGAGTCGAGGTCGACCATGTTGGCCGCCTCTTTGGCCGCCTGCGTCCCGCTGTTCATCGCGACCCCGACGTCGGCTTGCGCGAGCGCGGGGGCGTCGTTCGTTCCGTCGCCGGTCATCGCGACGAGCCGGCCTTCGCCCTGCTCGCGCTTGATCAGCGCCATCTTCGTCTCCGGCGTCGCCTCGGCGAGGAAGTCGTCGACCCCCGCCTCGCGCGCGATCGCGTTCGCGGTCAGCGGGTTGTCGCCGGTGATCATCACCGTGCGAATCCCCATCGCACGCAGGCGGTCGAAGCGCTCGCGGGTGTTCGGCTTGAGGATGTCGCGCAGGCCGATCATTGCGATGATGCGGTCCCGGTCGGCAAGCAAGAGCGGCGTCCCGCCGGCGCGCGCGACACGCTCGACGTCGGCCTCGAGGATCCCAGCCGATTTTCCGTTGGTCCCGGCCCAGGTCCGCACCGCGTCGGGCGCGCCCTTGCGGATCTGCGAGCCGTCGGGATAGTCGAGCCCCGACATGCGCGTGTACGCGCTGAACGGGACGACCGTCGTCCCGACGGGCAGCTTCGCTCCGCCATTGACGACCTCGTCGGCGCCCAGCCCGGCATGTTTCCCGGCGAGCAGCACGATCGAGCGTCCTTCGGGCGTCTCGTCGGCGAGCGAGGCGAAGTAGGCGGCACGATAGCCTTCGTTCGCGTCGACCCCGGCGGCGAAGATGATCTCCGTCGCCTGGCGGTTGCCGAGCGTGATCGTTCCGGTCTTGTCGAGCAGCAGCGTGTCGACGTCGCCGGCGGCCTCGACGGCGCGGCCCGACATCGCCAACACGTTGCGCTGCAGCACGCGGTCCATCCCCGCGATCCCGATCGCGCTGAGCAGACCGCCGATCGTCGTCGGGATCAGGCACACCAGCAGCGCGATCAGCACGACGACGCTCGGGGTCACGCCGGCGTAGATCGAGAACGGCGCCAGCGTCGCCACGGCGATCACGAAGATGATCGTCAGCCCCGAGAGCAGGATCGAGAGCGCGATCTCGTTCGGCGTTTTCTGCCGCTGCGCGCCCTCGACGAGCGAGATCATCCGGTCGAGGAACGACTCGCCGGGGTTTGCGCTCACCTCGTAGACGATCCGGTCGGAGAGGACGCGCGTCCCGCCGGTGACCGACGAACGGTCGCCGCCGCC
>DASYFS010000441.1:0-1798 GCA_036498305.1 Candidatus Elarobacter sp.
CGCCGTAGCGGGCGGCCGCCGCGAGTCCGAGGACGAGCCACACGCCGGCGAAGATGCCGTCCGTGTCGAGCGCCGCGAGGGCGGCACCGAGCGCCGCGGCGGCCGCGGCCTCCGCGCCTTCACGTCGCCGCCGCAGGGCGCGGCCGCCGGCGAGGGCGACCACCGCGAGCGTCCCCATCGCGCTCGCCGCCGCGGCCGTGAACGGGGTCATAGCTTCAAGATGCCCACGGCCGAGCACGCCAACCATAGGACACCCGCCCGGCGATCCCGTACGGGAGGGAGGATGGCTTCTGCACCTTCGATCGGGACGCAGCTCGTTATGCGTCTGGAGACTCCGAATACCCCGGGGTCGTTCGGAATGCTCGCTTCCGCGATAGGCGACGCGGGCGGGATGGTCGGCGCCGTCGACACGCGGACCGTCGGGAAGACGTCGATCGTCCGCGACGTGACGATCGACGTGCGCAGCGAGGCGATCGGCGACGAGGTGCGTCGCGCGATCGAGCGCCTCGACGGCGTGCGGATCCTCAACGTCTCCGACGCGACCTTCCTGGCCCACCTCGGCGGGAAGATCCGCACCGGGATCACGCGCCCGGTCAAGACGCGCCAAGACCTCTCCACCGTCTACACGCCCGGGGTCGCGCGCGTCTCGAGCGCGATCGCGGCCGACCCCTCGAAGGCGTACGCGCTGACGATCAAGCGCAATACCGTCTGCGTGCTCACCGACGGGACGGCGGTGCTCGGCCTCGGCGACATCGGCCCGTACGGCGCGGCGCCGGTGATGGAGGGCAAGTGCATGCTCTTCAAACAGTTCGCCGACATCGATGCGTTCCCGATCTGTCTCGACACCAAGGACGTCGACGCGATCGTCGAGACGGCGAAGCGGATCGCGCCGATCTTCGGCGGCATCAACTTGGAAGACATCGCTGCGCCGCGCTGCTTCGAAGTCGAGCGGCGCCTCGTCGACGAGCTCGACATCCCGGTGATGCACGACGACCAGCACGGGACCGCGGTCGTGATTCTCGCCGCGCTGCTCAACGCGGCCGCCGTCGTGAACAAGCGGATCGAGGACCTGACGATCGTGCTGACCGGGAGCGGCGCTGCCGGGACCGCGACGATCAAGATGCTGCTCGCCGCCGGCGTGCGCGACGTGATCGCGGTCGATCGCGAGGGCGCGCTCAGCCGCGATCAGAGCTACGCCAACTCGCACTGGTCGTGGCTCGCCGAGCACACCAACCGCGACAACCGGACGGGCTCGCTGCAGGACGTCCTCAAAGGCGCCGACGTCTTCATCGGCGTCAGCGCGCCGGGGATCTTGCAGCCGGAGTGGATCGCGACGATGGCGCGCGACCCGATCGTGTTCGCGATGGCGAACCCGACGCCCGAGATCATGCCCGACGCCGCGGCGCCTTACGTCGCGGTGATGGGGACCGGGCGCAGCGATTTCCCCAACCAGATCAACAACCTGCTCTCGTTCCCCGGGATCTTCCGCGGTGCGCTCGACTGCCGCGCGCGCAAGATCACCGAAGGGATGAAGCTCGCCGCCGCGCGTGCGATCGCCGGGATCGTCGGCGACGAGCGCGCCGCGGAGTACATCGTGCCGAGCGTGTTCGATACCAGGGTCGTCGATGCGGTCGCGCAAGCCGTCAGCAAGGCGGCAATCGAGGAGGGGGTCGCGCGGCGCGAGCTGCTGATGCCCGACGACGAAGCCGTCGCCGAGCCGGTGGGCGCGAAGCGATGAGCGAACGGATCCTCATCATCGAGGACGACGCCGACGTCGCACAGTTCGAGAAGGTCATCC
>DASYFS010000442.1:0-2032 GCA_036498305.1 Candidatus Elarobacter sp.
CTCGGCACGTCGGAGGACGCCGCGCGCCAAGTCGCCGACGCCGCCGCGGTACAGGGCTTCGCGGTGACGATCGGTTGGCTCGACGACTACGTCGCGAAGCTTCCGACCGAGGGCGGCGTGCTGATCGTCTGCGCGTCGTACAACGGCGCGCCGCCCGACAACGCCGCGGCGTTCTACACGTGGCTGCAGAGCGGGCTCGCGCCCGACGCGCTCGCCGGCGTGCGCTACACCGTCTTCGGCTGCGGCAACCGCAACTGGGCGTCGACGTATCAGGCCGTGCCGCGCTTCCTCGACGAGAAGCTGGCGGCGTTCGGCGCCGAGCGGCTCTTCGAGCGCGGCGAAGGCGACGCGCAGGACGATCTCGACGGCCAATTCCGTGCGTGGCGGCTCGCGCTGTGGCGCGCGGTCGCGCCGGAGCTCGGTTTCGATGTCGACGTGCGCGCCGAGACCGGCGATCGCCCGAGGTACACCGTCGAGCTCGTCGCCGGTCCGCAGGCGAACCCGCTCGCCGCCGTCCACGGCGCGGCCGCGATGCCGGTCGTGGTGAACCGCGAGCTGCAGCGCGGCGGCGTACGCTCGACGCGGCACATCGAGGTGGCGCTGCCGCCCGGGACGGCGTATCGGCCCGGGGATCATCTCGGCGTCGTCGCCGAGAACCCGCCGGCGCTCGTCGCGCGCGCGTTGCGCCGGTTCGCTTTTCCCGCCGACGCCTACGTTCGCTTGCGCGCCGCGGGTCCGCGCGCGACGGCGCTCCCCGTCGACGAGCCGATCGCCGTCGAACGGTTGTTGGCGCGTTACGTCGAGCTGCAGCTTCCCGCGACGCGCAAACACGTTGAGCTTCTCGCCGAGCACACCGGCTGCCCGAACACGAAGCCGCGCCTCGCCGCGCTTGCCGTCGACGACGGTGACCCCAGCCCGTACAAGACGGAGATCAAAGCGAAGCGCCGCTCCGTCCTCGACCTGCTCGAGGCGTTCCCGGCCGTCGAGCTGCCGTTCGAGGCGTATCTCGCGATGCTGCCGCTCATGACGCCGCGGTACTATTCGATCTCGTCGTCGCCGCTGGTCACAGCCGATCGCGCCGCCATCACGGTCGGCGTCGTCGACGAACCGGCATGGTCGGGGAACGGCACCTTCCAAGGCGTCTGCTCGACGTATCTGCGCGGACACGACGGCGGCGCGATGATCGATGCGTTCGTGAAAGAATCGAAGAGCGGCTTCCGTCTCCCCGCCGATCCGCGAACGCCGATCGTGATGATCGGACCCGGGACCGGCGTCGCGCCGTTTCGCGGCTTCCTTCAAGAGCGCGCGGCGCTGCGCGAACGCGGCACGGCGCTCGGGCCGGCGCGGTTGTATTTCGGCTGCCGCCGCCCCGACGAGGATTTTCTCTACCGCGAGGAGCTGGAAGGCTACGCGCGCGAGGGGATCGTCGAGCTGTTCACGGCGTTCTCGCGCGCGCAAGCCGAGAAGCGGTACGTGCAGCACGTTCTCGCCGAGCACGGGGAGGCGCTCTGGACGCTCCTCGAAGCCGGCGCGATCGTCTACGTCTGCGGGGACGGGAGCCGGATGGAGCCCGACGTACGGGCTGCCTTCGCCAAACTATACCAGGCGAAAACCGGCGGAGACGAGACCGCCGCCCACCGTTGGCTCGGGACGCTGTCCGCCGAGGGTCGCTACGTCCTCGACGTCTGGGCCTCCACCTGAGTGCCTGACGCTCGGTTGCTTCCAGAGGAAAACCTGCCGAAGGTGCTTGACAAGCCTTGCGTAGTGCTTGATATACTTAGCACATGAACAACACCGTCTTCGCCGACACCGTCGAGAAGCTCCAGGCCCAGGGCCTCGAGACCCTCAAGCAGGCCCAGGCGGCCCAAATCGCCGCCGTCACCTCCGCCAAGGAACTGGTCAACAACGTGACCAGCCGCATCCCGACCACGACCCCGCTCGGCAACCTGCCGACCGTCGTGACCGAGATCAACGAGCTCAACGCGTCCTACGCGGTCAAGCTCATCGAGCAGCAGAACGAGTACGTCAACGC
>DASYFS010000443.1:0-3647 GCA_036498305.1 Candidatus Elarobacter sp.
GCGTTCGTCGCCGGAAAGACGCGCGAGAGCACTCTTGCGCTGCTGCAATCGCTGGTCGACAAATCGCTGCTCAACGCGGACGTCGAAACGGCGGAACCGCGGTACGCGCTGCTGGAGACCGCGCGCGCCTACGCGCAGCAGAAGCTGCTCGCCGAGCACGAAGGAGACCTCGAGCGCCGCCGGCACGCCGAATACTTCGCGGCCCTGGCCGAAGACTTCAACGGCGCCTACAGCCGCTCGATCTCCGCGGCGAAGCCGCCGCCGGGCGCGCGGATGGACGCGGAGACGCTGATGAGCTCCATCAATCGCGAGCTCGACAACGTCCGCGTCGCGATGGACTGGACGATCGCCGGTGGACGCCAGGTGAAGCTCGGGGCGCGGATCGTCGGCGCGATGTGGCGATTCTTCGTCGCGCGCTCGCTCTACGCGGAAGGGGAACGTTGGGCGGTCGCCGCGCTGGACGCGCTCGTACCCGGCGAGACGCCTGCGATCGAGAGCCAGCTGCAGCTGCTGCACGCGATGACCGCCGCGTTTCCGTACTTCATGCCGGTCTACCGCCGCGTCAACCACGGGCGTGCCGTCGACGCGGCCCGGCGCGCGCTGGTCTTGAGCAGCCGCGCGGGGGACGAGCAGTTGGCGACGGTGGCGGGCGGGATCCTCGTCATGAACCTGTGCGTCGAAGAGCACGTCGGCGAGGCGGCTGCCGTCGCGAAGCAAACCGTCGCCTCGGCCGAGCATTCCGGCGACCCGCTCCACGTCGGGATCGCGCTCTACTTTCAGGCGTTCACGGTCGCGCTCCGCGACCCGTCCGCCGGCGTCACGATGCTGCAGCGCGCCTACGACGCCTACGACCGGGCCGGTTTCACCTACGGCCGCGCATACACGCAGCTGGCCCTCGCGGAGAGCGCCTACGAGCGCGGCGATCCGGCCAGCGCCCTGCAGTCGACTCGCGAGGCGCAAGAGTACTATCAGGGGATCGGCGACTGGTCGACGCTGGCGCTGGCGCGCGCGCAGGCGGCCAAATACTTGTGCGCCTCGGGCGAGATGCGCACGGCCCGGGCGGCCGCCGGCGACGCGCTGCGCATCGCCGAGGAGACGGGCGACGCTGCCGTGATCGCGCTGGCCCTGCGAACGATCGCCGGGATCGCCGTGGCCACCGGCCGAGCCGACGGCGCCGCGGGCCTGCTCACCGCCGCCGACGTGCTGCTCGCGCGCACCGGCCGCCAGCGCGTGCTCTTCGCTCTGCGCGAGTACCAGCGCATCGATGCCGCGGTCGACGCCGGCCTCGATCCTGCCGCGCGCGACCGGGCCGCTCGTGAGGCATCGCAGTGGACGCTGCCGCGGGCGATCGCCGAAGCGTCGGCCGTCGTCGACGCGCCCGACGCCGCGACCCTTCTCTCGCCCTGGTTTGGGGAACGATAATCGCAATTTCCGTTACTGAGCGCGGGGAAAGAAGCGCCCGAAGTGGGCATCAGCAAGCCCAACTATGAGAGTACTGACGCTCGCCGTCGTCCTGGTCCTCGCTCCCCTGGCGGGCCCCGCCGCGGCACAGAGCGGCGCGAACTCCGCCTGCAATCAGGCCTTGTCGTATGAAAAGGCCGCGGCGGCGAATGGGGCGACCGCGCAGGCGCGGTACGACGCTGCAACCGCCGGCCTGGCGATGAACGCGCGCTGTAACGACGCGCAGATGAAACTCGTGAACGAGGCCTACCTGCTCTCGATGCGGGCCCCGGCGGCGCACGATCTGCACCTAGGTGACTGGCAGCGCGACATGACCAGGGCCAACCAGCTGCTCACGGAGTGCACCCGCACCCCGGGCTTGCGCGGCGCGAAGCCCGGAAACGACTGCGCGATGCAGCTACGGGACAATGCGGCCGTCACGACGATCATGACGACGACGCCTTCGCCGCTCCCGTCGGCCTCGCCGTCGCCGTCGCCCTCGCCCCGGGCTCAGCACCGCTAGCGGCCTCTTCCACTCTTATTATACAGCCGACCCGGGGGCTTGCGGCAAGCCGGGGTTCGTGCGGTGTAATCGGAGCCTGATGACGCAACATGCGGTGATCATCGCCGGCGGCGGTCCGACGGGTCTGATGCTGGCCGGCGAGTTAGCGCTCGCGGGCGTCGACGTCGCCGTGATCGAGCGGCGAGCAAGCCCGGAGCTCGACGGCTGGCGCGCCGGCGGCCTCCATTCGCGCACGATCGAGGTCCTGGATCAGCGCGGTATCGCGGATCGCTTTCTCGCCGAGGGGCAGGTCGCGCAAGTCGCGTCGTTCGCCGGCACGCGACTGGACATCAGCGATTTCCCGACGCGGCATCCGTACGGGCTCGCGCTGCGGCAAAAGCACATCGAGCGTCTCTTGGGGGAGTGGGTCGACGAGTTGGGCGTGCCGATCGAGCGCGGACATGAAGTCACCGGTTTCGCGCAGGACGATGACGGCGTTGACGTCCGGCTCGGCGACGGCCGCTCGCTGCGCGCGAGCTATCTGGTCGGCTGTGACGGCGGCCGCAGCCTGATCCGCAAAACAGCCGGCATCGAGTTCGCCGGATGGGATCCGACGACCAGCAATCTGATCGCCGAGGTCGAGATGACCGAGGATCCGCCGATGGGGATCCACCGCAACGCGTTCGGCATCCACTCCTTCGGCAAGGAAACGTACGAGATCCGCGACGGCGAGGTGATCTATCCGAACGGCGGCCCGGTGGGGGTCATGGTCCCCGAAGCGTCCGTCGGAGCGGCGACGGAACCCACGATGCGCGATCTGCGCGCAGCGCTGATCGCCGTTTGCGGGACCGACTACGGGATGCACAGCGCGCGCTGGATCTCCAGGTTCACCGACATGACGCGGCAGGCCGCGACCTACCGCGAGGGACGGGTGCTCCTCGCCGGCGACGCCGCGCACGTCCACGCGCCCGACGGCGGTCAGGGCCTCAACATCGGCGTCCAAGATGCGGTGAATCTCGGCTGGAAGCTCGCCCAGGTGGTGAACCGGAGATCGCCGGCGAGCCTGTTGGATAGCTATCACGCCGAGCGCCACCCGGTCGCGGCCCGCGTGCTGCAGACGACGATGGCGGCGGTCGCGCTGCGCCGACCGGACGAGCGCACGAAGGCAGTGCGCGAGACCATCGGCGAGCTGCTGGGCATGGAGGAGCCGCGCCGGCGATTTGCGGCGATGCTCTCCGGACTCGACGTGCGGTACGATTTCGGCGAGGGACACCCGCTGCTCGGCCGTCGCGGCCCCGACCTGGACCTGATCGCCGCGGGCGCTCCGCTGCGCCTCTTCTCCCTGCTGCACGCTGCGCGCCCGGTGCTGCTCAACCTCGGTGCGCCCGGCGGCTTCGACATCGCGCCGTGGGCCGATCGCGTGCAGCTGGTCGACGCCGAATATGCCGGCGAATGGGAACTGCCGGACCTCGGGGCGGTCGCTGCTCCCCGCGCCGTGCTGGTTCGCCCCGACGGATACGTCGCGTGGGTGGGGGATCGCACCGGCGAGGGCCTCGTCGACGCCCTCACGACCTGGTTCGGACCACCGGCAAAGTGGGCACCAGGATGGCGTGTCTGCTCCTGGTGATGCGGCGGGTGTTCGCCACTCCGCTCCGCTTGCGTTTCGTCTGGACGGGCGCGACGCGTCGTTCGAGATCGAGCCGGC
>DASYFS010000444.1:0-2441 GCA_036498305.1 Candidatus Elarobacter sp.
GGCGGGATCCGCGCGCTCGGCACGGTCGACGCGGCTCGCCCGCGCGAACGCTTCGGTGCGCGTCTCGACCTGCGTCGCGAGGGTGCGGACCGCTTCGGCGCGCGTTCGCGCCTCCTGTGCGGCCGCGACACGGTCGGCGCCGGCCGCGTAGGCGGCGAGCGCGCGATCGAGCGGCCCGAGCGCTTCGTTGCGGACACGCGGCGCGTACAAGGCGACCCGCTTGCCCAGGCCGCGCGCGATCGCATCAACGCGCTGCGCGATCCCGTCGACGTACGCTGCGAGGTCGGCGTCGAACGCGGCGTAGAGACCGGCGCCGAGGTCGGCGAGGAGCTCGCGTTTCATGTACTCGCCGGGCGGTGCGGCGGCGAAGCGGCGCGCGATCGCGTCGACGAACCCGACCGCCGGACCGCCGAGCGCGCCGAGCACGATCGACGAGCGCAGCCCCGTCTCGAGGTCGGTGCTCCACGCGCCGCTCGCCGGATCGGCGCCGAACGCGTGCGCCGCATCTTCGGTCACCGGGAGGCGTTCGGCGGCGAGCGCGTCGAGCAGTGCGCCGAGCGTGTGCTCGACGTCCGCGTCACGCGCCGCCGTGACGACCGAGCTCGATGCGGCGCGCGCCTCGTCGCGCAGCCGCTTCGCGACGAGCTCCGCCGCGTCGGCGGCGAAGCGGCCGACCGCGGTTGCCAGGACGTCGTCGACGAGGATGTGGAGCTTGGCGCGGTCGCGCAGCCGCGCGACGTCGGTCGTGTCGAACGCGCGCAGCAGCGTGCGGTTCAGGGCGTTGCGCGCGTCGTCGCCGCGCGCGCGCGTCGTCGCGGCGAGTGTCGCGCCGGCCGCGGCGAGCCGCTCCGATGCGGCGACGGCTGCGGCGTCGAATGCATCGAGCGCCGGGACGGCGGCGTCGCGCTGGAGCCGCAGCGATGCGATCGGCGCTTCGAGCGCGGCGGCGTCGAAAGCGAGGGCGTCGGCGGCACGCGTCGCGATGCGGCGGGCCTCGGCGGCGGCGCGGCGCAGCCGCGAGCGGCCGGTCGTCGCGACGAGCGAGGCGTCGAGCGCGGTCAGAAACTCGCCGAAGCGGCTCTGCGCGACGAGCCCGTCGTCATGCGTGAGCAGCCCTTCGGCGTACTCGCGCGCCGAGAGCGGAAAGACCGGCGTCCCGGGCGCGTGGAGCGCGGCCTGCTGCACGATCCGCTGTGCCGCCGACTGCCACGTCTCGCGGTCGCCTTCTTTCATGCGCCAGAGATCGATCTTCGTTTGGACGATAAAAACCGACTCGATGTAGCGCCGCACGATTCCCAGAAACGACGCGTCGCCTTCGGTGAACGGCTGCTGCGTGTCGATGAGGTAGAGCACCGCGTCGGCGCCGGGGAGATACGACAGCGTCGCGCGGCGGTGCGCCGGGTTGATCGACGCGAGGCCCGGCGTGTCGGCGACCACGAAGCCGCTCTTCAGAAACTCGGAGTCGATCCCGACGCGTACGAGCGTCGGCGCGTCGGACTCGTCGCCGGTCGCGTCGTGAAGCTTCCCCTCTTCGCCGACCGCGACGAAGCGCGCCAGCCGGCCGAGCGGGATCCGCTCCTCGCGGCCGTTCGGGTAGATCGCCGTCGCGGACTCGTCCTGCGCGTACGAGAGCTCGGTGATCGTGGCGGTCGAGGGGTTGACGTCGGTCGCGAGCAGCCCGACGATGCGCCGCCCGCCGGTGCGCTCCTCGAACTCGACCTTCCCGAGCAGCGCGTTGAGCAGAAACGACTTCCCGCTGGAGAACTCGCCGACGACCGCCAACACGAAGCGTCCATCGCGCAACCGTGACGTCGTCCTGGCCAGCACCGCAGCATCGTCGCCCGCGTCATGCCAGCGCTCGGCATCCGCTTCGACCAGCGCGCGAATCTCGTCGAGCCGCGCCGCGACATCATCGCGGGCGGAGCGGTAGGTCTCGAGCGGGTCGTTCACGGCGCCAGCGCGCGCGCGAGCGTCGCGGGCTCATCGGCGGCGACGATGAACGTCGTGACTGCTCGCTCGGGGGCGAGCCACGATCTCACGACTGCCGGTTCGCGCAGGTGTACGCGCACCCATCGCGCGGGCGTGCGGACGCCGAAGCGCCGCTCCCGGCGGATCGCGCGCCGGTCCAGCTCCACCGTTTCGACCGCCGCCACGTCGCTCAGCGCCACCGTCAGCTCGGTGAAGAACAGCGTGCGAAAGGTCGCGTGCCCGTCACGCACGACGTGCGGCAGCGTCCGGAACGCTTCGGCGAAGCCGAGCGACCACACGATCGCGTAGACGTGCACGAGCGCGCTCGTGATCCGCCACACCGGGACATGCCACAGCGCGAAATCGAGCACCAGCAGCTCGGGGATCGTCAGCACGGCGATCGCCCCAAGCAGCAACGGCGTGTTGCCGCGGTCGTCGTACGCGAAGGCACCGCGCGGGGCGGCCGCGCGAAA